>JBAUTB010000122.1:0-10956 GCA_049582005.1 Gloeobacterales cyanobacterium
GATTACCTAACGGATATTGGCAAGCCAAGACGGGTCTTGTCGTTGTAAACCATGTTAGCGATGCACACATAATTTCAGAGTATGGAATGGCACATTAGCCAGAGGAGGGAGAGTAAGGGTTAACGCCAAACCCACTCCTAAGAGGGCTTTGTTGTCACCCTGGTGAGCGGTTCCTGGACAAGAGACCTCGTCCGCCTGCTGATAACTGACCATGGTCCCCACCAGAGAGAGTACACTCAACTCGCGACTCTGCTCACAGCCCCTCTTCCCTTGAGGATCTACCTCTGCAAAGTCTTTTAGGGCAATCGTTCGCGCTGAAAAAAGGGGTTTGCCACCTGTCAGAGGCGAGGAAACCAGGTCTGCTGTAGTCCACTACACCTGATAGCCTGCACTGTTCCCCCTCCAGATCAGTTTTCCAAGACTAGGTTGAGCCAGGGTAGGAATAGGCAGCATGAACGGTGCCAAGAGGAGAAAACTCCAGATCCAGCAAGGTAATGCCTGGATCAAGCGGAAACACTCCTTTTGCATTGCTTTCATCCCACGGGCTAAGCCTCAATATTAAGACAGAGGAGAGAGATCTCGCTTGCTTTAATAGACGGGCATTAGGAACGAACGACTCAGGAGGAGAAATTTGAATCTTGGCGAAGTCTACATGCCAAGGATTAAGCAAGATATTGCTCTTTTTATAGACTCCATAGCCAATTCGGTTCAGGCAATCTACTGCATAGTCTCTTCCCGACTGTGCTTTTTGCCGGAACTAGCCTGCTATGGCGGTGAAGCTTGCCGAAGCCGTTGCTGGAGCAAGGTATAGCGCTGTTTATCTTTTACCTGCCGCACGGCCATGCCAATCGCCTTTTGCGGTCCCACCAGAATCGCTAACTGCTTCGCTCGGGTTAGCCCTGTATAAAGCAGATTTCTCGACAACATCAGGTAGTGCTGCATATAGAGCGGCAGAATCACGACCGGATACTCACTACCCTGAGACTTATGGACCGTCACCGCCCACGCCAAAGCAATCTCATTCACATCAGCATAGTCATAGCTCACAGGGCGCTCACCAACCTGCACCGTCACTTCCTGTTCTTCCAAGTCAATGCGGGTAATCGTGCCTAAATCCCCGTTGAACACCTCCCGGTTATAGTCATTCACCTTCTGGATAACGCGGTCGCCTACCCGCAGAATCATGCCTCCCCGCGCTAATTCGACTTTTCCGGTCTTGGGGGGATTAATCAATTGCTGCAATACCTGATTCAGATTGCGGGTTCCGACGAAGCCCCGTGTCATCGGACAGAGTACTTGCACATCCTGGGCCGGGTCAAACCCCATACTCGGAATCAGATCCGAGATTAATTCTTGAATGGCTTGCACTCCCTGTTCCGGTTCCGGTACATCCAACCATAAGCAATCGGACTGAGGATTATCTCGGCTGCGCCTGCCGGACACGGAAACGACTTCCACCCTCGGCATCTGTCCTCGATTTATCTGGTGAGCATGACGGACGATGGCTGATGCCTGCGCCTGTCGAAACACTTGGGTCAAGCGGATAACGGGAATTCGCCCACTGGCCATCAAATCCTGTAACACTGCCCCTGGTCCCACACTCGGTAACTGGTCAATATCCCCCACCAGCAACAGTTGAGCATTAGGAGCAATCGCTTTAATCAGCGAGTTTGCCAGAAAGAGATCTAGCATGGACGCTTCATCCACGATCACCGCCTCTGCCGGGATCGGATTATTCACTTCCCGCTTAAACTTCATATGTTGCGGGTCAAACTCCAGTAATCGGTGAACGGTCTTGGCTTCCCGTCCTGCCAATTCGCTTAACCGTTGAGCTGCCCTTCCGGTGGGGGATGCCAGGGCAATAGACTTACCCATCGCTTTCCAGAGGGTAACGATGGTGCGGGTAGTGGTGGTCTTTCCGGTTCCTGGTCCACCCGTGAGAATAAGCACACGCTCACGGGTAGCCATTTCCACGGCCTGTCGTTGTTGTTCTGACAGGGGGGTACCCGTTTTCTCCACAAAGCGATCAATCCAGTTTTGGACACGGGGCAAATCTACGCGGAGCGGCTGGCTGAGTAAATACTGGAGCCGTTCTGCTAGTTTGGATTCCGCATGGAAGAACGGCGGGGCATAACAGGCAACCTCTTGCATCTGTTCGTCTTGGATGTCAGAACGCATCAGTTCTTCATCAACTACCATCTGCTCTGTCAGGTGCAATACCTGCTCCGGGTTAGGTTGGTGGTCATCGAGCGCCAACCGTTTCACGACCCTTTCCACCAAGGTGTTTTGGGGTAAGAAACAATGGCCCTCTTCCCCCGCTTCGCCCAGGACATGCAAAATGCCACTGCGGTAACGGAATTCGGAATCCGACGCAATTCCTAAATTGCGGGCAATCGCATCGGCAGTGACAAAGCCAATCCCATAAACATCGGTGGCCAGTTGATAGGGATTTTTCGTGACTACCGCAATCGAGTCATCCCCATACTGCTTGTAAATCTTGACGGCATAGGTAGTGGAGACCCCATGCCCTTGGAGAAATAGCATCACTTCCTTGATCGCTTTCTGGGTTGCCCAAGCCGTTTGAATCATCTTGACCCGTTTATGGGCAATGCCAGGGACTTCAATTAAGCGTTCAATCTGGTGTTCGATAACATCAAGAGTGTCCAACTCGAAGTAAGCCACAATGCGTCGGGCGGTGACAGGTCCGACCCCCTTAATCAAGCCACTGCCTAAATATTTCTCAATTCCGGTCAGAGTAGCGGGTTTGGTCTCCCGATATTGAGTCACCTGAAACTGAGAACCGTATTTGGGATGCTCGCGCCAGATACCTGTCAGTTGCAACGTCTGCCCTGGCTGGATATGGGCAAAGTTGCCGATAATGGTAATCGGTTCTCTGGCGCGGGGTGCTTTGAGACGAGCAACCGTATAGCCTGACTCCTCAGAGTGATAGGTCAAACGCTCCACAACCCCCTGTAATTGTTCTGATTGTTGATTCATCGTAAATTAGCCGGAACTGCCAACCCCTTTACCCTTAGTTTAGGCGGGTGGAATATCCAGGCAAGAGTCTCAGCAGTTATAACCCCCTCCGCATAGCTTATTGGTTGCCCTAAGCGCTAGACGCACGCTATGTGAGCGCACCGATAGTTAGTTAAAATCTTTCCCATCCTAAAGACTTCTAGGTCTCCAGAGCCTTTTGCTCTACTTGGATTTTTCATACATGAGCAAGATTGCGATATCCCAAACACAGGAGAGTATACTTTCTGCATTGGATAAGGCTGAATACTGCCTATAAGGATTCACTATCATGCAGCCTAGAGAAGAGCAGGATGCATCGAATACAACCTCCGGACATAAAGAACAGCGGGCTCTAGAGGTTTTATCCTCTCTGAGTTATCGAACGGGTGAACTCAGTCGTTACCTCCAGGAAGTTGCGCAAGGGGTTAGTGAACTGATTGGGCTGGATTGGTCTACGGTCACCCTCTGCCGGAATGGGCAAGAGCGAGTCCTAGCAAGCACCCTTGATCTGGGTGAATCGGGGAATCAAGTTTATTCCCTACACGGAACCTTGACGGGCACGGTCGTTGCCACAGGCTGTTCCTTGGTTGTTGAAGATACGGCCACTGCCAAAGAACATGGGGAAGCTCCCGATGGCTACCGAGCCTACCTAGGGGTACCTCTACTAATGCCCACAGGGGAAGTGATTGGCACGATTTGTTCCTTTCATCACCAGCCACGCCATTTCACACCCGAAGAGGTCAAAATGGCTGAAATCTTTGCTGAACGGGCTGCCACAGCCATTGATAACTATCAGCTCTACCAGCGACAGCAGGAGATTAACAAGCAGCTAGAAATTGAGATTAGGGAGCGGAAAGAGTTTGAGAAAGCGTTACAGGCGAGTGAAGAACGGCTGCGTCAAATTTCTGACAACATCCAACAAGTTCTGTGGATGTACGCTGAGGATGGCAAGCCCCTCTATATCAGTCCTGCTTTTGAGAAAATCTGGCAGCAGTCCTGTGCGCACTGGTATGAAAACCCAAGCATCTGGTGGGAGGCGATTCATCCTGAAGACAAGGAGCGTGTTCAGGCAGAGTTTAAGCAATCGGCGGAATTCAAAGAAGAGTACCGCATTGTTCGCCCCGATGGCTCGGTGCGGATCATCTTCGACCAAGCATTTCCAATACGAGATGAAAAAGGACGAATCTGCCGGATTGCCGGAATTGCAGAAGATATCACCGAGCGGAAGCAGGCCCAACAGGAAATGTTGAAAGCGTTTGCCTCGCTGGCAGAGGTGGGGGAGCTGGCCGCCATGATTGTGCATGAGTTGCGCAATCCCTTGACCACGGTGCTGATGGGGTTGAATGCCTTTAAGAAGATACCTCTACCGAACCCTGCGAGAGAGCGTCTTGCCTTATCCTTGGACGAAGCAGAACGGATACGGAATCTGTTGAGCGAGATTTTGCTCTATGCCAAACCTCAGTCACTCCAATTCTCTACCTTAGAACTGAACGAATTCATAACCGAAATTCTTGGCCCAATTCGGATGATGCCATCAGCCATGAACAGACAAATTATATTTATTCCATCCCCCACCTCAGTCCATATCATGGGTGATAAGGATAAGCTCAAACAGGTTTTTATCAATCTCATAGATAATGCATGCGATGCAGTAAAGGAAGGTGAAACTGTTACCTGGAGCGTAGATACAGATATCATTACGCAGTGGGTTGATATCCAAATTCACAATGGTGGCAACCCCATTTCACCGGAGTTATTACCGAAAATCACCAAACCGTTTTACACTACAAAATCTTCTGGCACAGGCTTGGGACTTGCCATTGTTAAACGGATTGTAGATGCTCACGGTGGAGAACTTTCCTTCACCTCTTCTGCATTGGAAGGAACCATCGTGAGCGTACGTTTGCCGCTAAGCCAAAATTAAGCGAACATCATGCTCTTTCTGATAATCCAACGATACTGCGTTTTTCGCTGACTTCATCTACATCCCTATGTCCTTTGGATCGTCTCAAAAGTGTGTCAAACACCTTACAGTAGAGCTTTGAACTCTTCCACACCTAAACCAGCTTGCCGGATAATGGTACGGAGAGTTCCTTTTGCAACCTCATCATGATCTGGAACAGTTATCCGACGATATGGTGGCTCCGTATTCCGCAGGACAATATGACTACCCCGTTGTCGGTCAACCTCATATCCAATCTTGCCAAGCGCTTTCACTACCTCACGGCCTGATACTCGTGGCAAGTAGCTCACGCAACGACCTCAACAATTTCTTCAGAAATTGGTGGGGGAATCGGTTCTCCATGAGCAGCTAAGCTTTCTAAATAAGCTGCTATTGCGTCCTTAATATTATCGATTGCTTCGACACGAGTTCGACCTTGAGCAATACAACCTGGTAATGCTGGAACCTCAACAATATAGATTCCATCTTCGTCCGGCTCAATTATGACGCGGTACTTTACCATATGTTGCCCTAACTGTTTCTAACTATCGCTTAATTATATCCTGAGATTATTGGCCAGTGTCTACGTAACAATTTAGAATTTCTGTCTCCCATTAAAAAAATACTTTCATGCGCTTTTAGATTGAAGTTCAACTACTTTGAAAAACTTGTACTCAAAATTATCTAAGTTGTCTCATGGTAGAGACACAAGGGTAAAGTATCTAACCGCACCACAATTTAATCCGCCTCATTTTCCTGAATGGCTGTTTCAATCTCATCAGGATTGGCTTCGTAGTAAACCCATGCATTGCTTCATCCTATTGTGTCAGTTACTCCCGTTGCTCGCGCAAGACATAACCTACCCCACGCACAGTATGAATCAAGCGCTTCTCGTTATGTTCTTCTAACTTGAGGCGTAGATAGCGAATATAGACCTCAATGATATTGGAATCGCCCATAAAATCGTATCCCCAAACCTTCGCCAGTAGCTGATCTCGGGTAACCACTTGCCGGGGATGGCTGAGGAGATACTGCAAAAGGTCAAATTCTTTGGCCGTCAGATCGATGGCCCGTTGGTTTCGAAAGACCTCGCGCGTAAGGCGATGGAGGCTTAAGTCTTCAAATTGCAACAGATCCGCATCCAGTTCATGGGTGCGCCGCAAATGAGCACGAATCCTGGCGAGTAATTCTTCAATGCTGAACGGTTTGACCAGGTAATCATCCGCTCCAGCATCTAAACCTACTACCCGATCCCCCACCTCATCTTTAGCGGTTAGCAAAATAATCGGTGTCTTATTCCCCGTTGCTCGCAGCCGACGACACACCTCTACTCCCGTCAAACCAGGCAACATCCAATCCAGAATCGCCAAATCAGGCGACGACTCGCGGGCTAGGGTGAGTCCCTCTATGCCATCATGGGCCACACTGAGGCGGTAGCCTTCACTGCCCAGTTCCAGTTCTAGAAACCGGGCTAGCTTGACTTCATCTTCAACCAGGAGGATATGGGCTGTTGTCATCATGGGTCTCCTTGAGCGGGCAAAGTAAGCGTAAACGTAGTGCCCTGATCAGGCGTTGACTGGACGCTAATCGATCCGCCCATGCTTTCCATCAAAGCCCTGACGATGGATAGGCCCAAACCAACTCCTCCCGTTGAGCGGGTGCGGGAGGGGTCAACCCGATAAAAAGGCTCAAAGATGCGTGCTTGTTGCCCTAAGGGAATGCCGCGACTGCAAGCGGACAAGTCAGCATTAGCTCTATCACAGACCTGAATCACAGCCCAATCCTCGCGGCGATTGAGTTTCAAAATAATGGGTTCATCTACAGGAGAGTACCTGACTGCATTATCAATCAACCTGCCCAAGACCTGCATTAAGTACCTACGGTCTGCTTTGACTTTAATTAGCCTTGAGTCTGCTTCAAGCTGAATCGCCCGCTGCTCGAACGGGTGGGTCATTTCTGCTATATCTGCCAAAAGCTCATTCAATACCAGCGATTCCAGGCGGAAGGATAGAGTTCCCCGATCAGCCCTTACCAGCAGCAGCAATTCCTGCAAGACTTCAGTCATGCGTTTGGCTTCAGCTGCAGCCATGGCTAGCGCTTCTTTCTGGGAATCTACCAAGTTATGATCCCGGCGCATGGCCTGTTGCAAATAACCATAAACCAGACTCAGCGGAGTGCGTAATTCATGAGCAGCCCCATTGATGAACTGTTTCTGCTGCTCTTTCACTTCCGAAATATATATGAGCCGATGGTTCCAATAGTCAATCAGTTGTCTCACCTCACTCGGGGCCTGATGGATGGGGTTCAAGCTCAAGGCTGGAGCTTGGTCTTTCATTTCCTGAAGCACCTGCCGTAGAGGATACAGAGCACGTCGGACATAGAGGATGCTGATAAAAGTTATAATCGTGATCAAGAGAAGGCTTACTATCTTTAAAGTTTGCAAAACAGCAAAAAATTTAGTGGAATCAAGCGTACGATTCTGCTGCTGCGTAATAATGAGAAGCTCTTGCATTTCCCAATCTATCCACAGAAGAAAACTTCCTAATCCAAGAATTAAAATGGTAAGGTTTCCAAAAATTAGTCGAAATTCAAGCGAAGAAAAATCAACTCTTTCGTAAATAACCTTGACTAACGCTTTTAGAAGATTTACCACAGAATTCACATAACCACCTCAGCCCTAGATATTTATATCTTCATGGCACTGTTCTGCAGGAAAAGATATGAACTTGAACAGGGTCCAAGAGCTTGTTCATAGCGTAGGAGGGAGATACGTTTAACCGCTGATGTATTAGCTGTAATAAACTAATTCCAAATTTAACTTGATTTGAAATTTTCATGATCTAGAGTTTCCCCTATCTTTGATTTAACTATTTATGTGTTCCCCTCCAATCCCACTTTAAGAGCACTGCTTTTGAGAAGAATGAGTTTTCCCTGAGTAGAGGGATAGCGCTTGATTAAAAATTGAAGATTTTCTCGTTCGCCTGGAATAGAAGTCGGGGTTTCTCGGCTGCGCCTGCCGGACACGGCTCCGCTCAACCCACACGGAGGGGGTCTGTTGCGTGCAGAGAAGATAGTTGATGCAAGCAAGCAGTGCTGTAGATCCAACCCATAAGTGAGTGGTACTTCAAGCTAAGCTAGCAAGCCCCTTGAAGGGGCTTGCTGTTGCATGGAGGTTCTCTTTGGCTACGAACGCACCTCGACCTCGGCGGCGGTTTCTTCGCTGACTAAGGTTTCCACAGGTTTACCGCGCAGCATCAGACTCAAGAGCAGCGGCCCCAAAAAGGTGGTGAGAATCACCATAATCACAACCGCGGCATGATAACGTCCAAAGAGTACGCCTGTACTCAGTCCGACGCCGGCAAAGACCAGACCAACCTCACCGCGTGGGACCATTCCTGCTCCAATCACCCATTTATCGCCTGGAATACCGAAGGCTGCCCACCCACACACTAGTTTTCCGAGGACGGCTGTAGCACTGAGGGTAAGAGCCAAGAATAGGGCTTCTTGGTTGGCTAGCAGGCCCAGTTTCACCCCAGCTCCAACCATAATGAAGAAGATGGGTAGGAAAAAATCGGTGATCGGACGCAGCTGCTGCTCTAGTTGGTGACGTCTATCCGTGTTGGCTAACACTAGCCCAGCCGCGAAAGCACCGATGATCGCCGCAGAACCTACTTGCTCTGCAATCCAGGCCAAAGAAAACGCAAAGATTAAAGAGGCAGTGATTAAGTCCCCTCTGGTGCGTAACCAGTCCACCGTCTTTAAAAAGAAGGGCAAAAACCAGTTGCCGATCACAATGGCACCCACCAAAAAGCCAAGGGAGGAAAGAACAATGCGCCCTACTGCTACCCACTCCAAACTGCCCCCTTTGGCGATCCCGGACACCACCGAGAGGATTACTATGCCTAAGATGTCGTCGATCACCGCTGCTCCCAAAACGATCTGGCCTTCGGGGCGTTGGAGATATCCTAGATCCGAAAGAACCTTAGCGCTGATGCCAATGCTGGTAGCGGTGGCCGTAGCTCCTACAAAGACAGCCACTATCTCCGGTGCCCCTGTTGTGAATTTGATGACCCCGTAGCCCAGAGCAAACGGCAAAAGCATTCCGACCAAGGCAACTGCTATCGCCTGGGGACCAAGCTTAAGCAAGGACCTGAGATCCGACTCTAGCCCAATTTCAAAAAGCAGTAAGGTTACACCGACCTGTGCCAGCAGCAAAAGTACAGGCTGTGTCGGATCGATAAGCTTCAGTCCAGATACACCGACCACCAACCCTGCGATCAATTCGCCCAGGACAGAGGGTTGTTTGAGACGTAAGGCCAGTTCACCGCCGATCTTACTAGAAACATAGATCACAAGAAGACTGGCTAACAGTTGTCCAAGGCTCAAAAGGCCCGGAGGAAGCTCACCGACTGAGCCTGCGGCCATAAGCGGAAAAAACATAGACTACTCCCCTTCAGTGGCCCCGGTAGACCAAGCGTTTTTAGCAATTCGCCTGCCTGACAGACTCCACCACACCGGGAGATTGATTATGCCCATAATATCGTATCTACCCGGTGCTGGGTTTGCCGATAAGTCTTGTGGAGAGTATGCTCGGGTCAAAGCATGGGTAATCAAGGCTTGTTATAAATCAGTAATTCTTGCCTTCAGCTAGTTTCTGCTCATTCGCTTTGGGCTCACTATCGGCGGGCTGCAAAAGATTGCCTACGGGAGAAATTTTGAATCCTGGTGCTACATAGTCTTTGGGAAGGTAATTTTCAGGAATGGTGTTTTGGTTGCCATCCCGAACGGCACGGTAATGAGGCAAGAGAATTTCAATGCCTGCTTCATTACACTTATCCTGGATGTTTTGGTGCAGTTCCGAATAGATTCTTGCCATAATTCTGGGCTTATCGGTGTAGGCATTGATTTCATAACTGACGTAAAAATCATCCAGGCTGGTTTGCAAAACGAAAGGAGAAGGTTCTGCCAGGATATTTGACGTGGCACGAGCTGCATTAATCAGGGCTTCATGGACTTTGCGCCAGGGTAAGTCATAGCCCAAAGTCACGGTGGTATGGAGGATAAGATTATTGCCAGGGGTCTTACCCAGAGCACTGGAGTTAATAACTTGGCTGTTGAGCACTGTGGCATTGGGGATAGTAATCACCACATTTTTCGGGGTACGAATTCGGGTGACCAGAAGCGTTTTTTCCACAATGTCTCCGATCGCATCTCCAATTTTGACACGGTCACCAATCTGAAAAGCACGGGTATAGATGAGAATGACACCAGCTACCACGTTAGCGATGGCAGAAGACGAGCCCAGTGAAATGAGGAGACCCAGAAAGATGGAAATCCCCTGAAATGCTGGAGACTGAGCTCCTGGAAAGTAGGGAAAAGCAATGACTGCGGCTAGGGCAATAATTAAAACCCTGACCAGATTGTTAGTCGGTATTGCCCACTCTGGATAAAATCCAGGAAAAGTAAAAGTTTCCCTGCTAATTTCCGTAAAAATAAATTGAACAAATTTGAGGATGTAGTAGGTAAGAATGAACACCAGGATGATGGTAAATAAGTTTGGCAGATAAGATAGAAATGCCTGGGAACCAACATCTAATGTCTGTAAAAGGTAACTAGAAAGGGAAGTTCCAAAAGGTCTTGTCCAGGGGAAAAAGCTTAAAATCAGCAGGACGTAAATGTAAAGGGCTCCCAGGATAATGCCCGAGCGCAGAGTCTTGACTAAACTAATGAGAATATCTGCAATTTGAGTTGAGGGTAAGAGTTCAAGATTTTGAATTCTTAAGGCTGGAATCCTTGTCCCGCTCCAGGAATCAAACTTTATATAAATTTTGGAAAGGATTTGGCTCAAGAGTCTAAAAAAGATCCAGAGAATCGCCAATTCAAATCTGAAGTGCAACACCTAGAAGTCTTTCGCTGAAGGACTCATAGAGATAGTCTGATGTTTATCACAACAAAAGGACATCCCTATGAGCTACACCCAGCTTAGTGCTACAGAGCGA
>JBAUTB010000123.1:0-11178 GCA_049582005.1 Gloeobacterales cyanobacterium
CTATAAAACAAAAGCGGTAGCGGAAAGTATTCCTTTGGAAAAGTAGATGGCTGGCTTAACCTTGTTGAATATCTGAAAAGCAGTGTTGTGGATAATTCATGATGCTGCTTTTTTACCATCAGGTTCTTCGCTTCAAGTACTGCCTCTGCTGTAAGTGACTTCATTGAGCCATTTAGAAAATTTTTATGCTGGATGCCGCCTTATGTACCCGATCGATTACCTTTTGGACCTGGTTCAATTGGGGATTTTTCAATTGGCTTGCAACCCCCGTCCTGGTTGTACTACCTCTCTTAATATGCATAGCGTTGACTTGGCTGATACCGACTTTGCCCTGGAAACGCCCGATCCGATGGGTAGGGTCTATCTCTTTGCTGGTGTACTGCATCCTGCTTGCACCACCGACTGTTGCTCTAGCTAATCGCCTCTTGGTGGGCCAACTGCCCCCAGATTCTGGTGCATCCGCAGAAGTCATCGTGGTTTTAGGCCGAGGAAAGGATCTCCAAACGTCTCGTGCCGAAATTGCCGCCCAGCTTTGGAAAACGGGCCGAGCTCCTAAGATTTTTGTGAGTGGAAGAGACGATTCTCCAGTGATGGTAAAACTTCTTACAGCAGAAGGTATCCCCCAGCAATCCCTAAACAGCGAGAACTGCTCCCAGACAACTGAAGAAAATGCTCGTTTTACGGCAATTTTACTACAACCAAAAGGGATCCAGCGGATTTTACTCATCACCGATCCCGCCCATATGCTCCGGGCCCTACGTACTTTTGAAAAGATGGGGTTTACGGTCATCCCGTACCTAAGCCCAATACCCCCCGAATACCCTGCTCCAAAAGAAGCAATTCTTGTGTTTAGAGAATATATGGGCTTGGTACACTACAGCTTGTCAGGGCGACTTTCCCGACAGGAGAAGAGTACATGAGTCTGTTACTCTCTAATCGGTCCATGCCCAATGACTTCTGTTCGGGGGATCCAAACCATTAAAGGCTATCTTGGACTCCAGAATTCAAGTTCCGTAAACCGTTCAAAATCCTGGTGATTAAGCGTCCATATAGGACATTGATAGCGTTGAGCCACCAAAATTGCAGTGGCATCTTCCAAGCTCCCTTCCCAGCCAGGTAAGATTCGAATCATCTCATGCAATTCCTGGAAATCAAACTGACTTAAAGGAATAGGTTGCATACTCTCTCGGATTATATCAAGCGTTTTTTGAGCAGGCTCCGATCCCACCCTTTTCAGTAACCACTTATAGACTTCAAAGAGAATAGGTATAGGAATTAGTAAAGTCGTATTGGATTGGTTTAGCTGTCTAAATCCTGAAATACACGCAGCGTGGTGTACGTCCTTTATATAAAACAGGGCAATTAAGGGTCCTGCATCCAGAACTAATTGGCTCAATCCTGATCATCCTCAGGCTGCTCAGATGAATTGAGGGGGGCTTCCTGAACGATACCAGCCAAGGATAGAAGTTTAGAGACATCCTTTGTCGCAAACCGAACTTCTAATGCTTGCTGAACAATATTAGATAGTGTCTCGTTGGGGTGTTCGTTCAAGTATTGGTTGACTTGAACCTCTAACTCATCTGATATGTATATGGTTCGTTTCATAGGCTAAGTACAACTAGATTGTGGGGATCTTACTTATCTTACACCTGCTTGTTTTTCGGGCAACGTAACCTCGTACAAAGCGAGGCCCCTCTCCCTTACTTTACAGGCCATTGCTTTAATCTACGTCATATTAAGAAAAATTTCGTCATCTATAATCCCAAAAAGGAGTCAGCTCTATTATGAAGGAGAGATTTAGGTAGAGGGATAACTCAAGTCACAGATATTCAAACTAAAGCACTAGTTAAGTATCAAAAATTCACTTTTTACCTTGTGGACGACGTAATCCAACGGCAATCTGAGAGTGCTGTTCCACCTGATGCATGACTTCCTTAGCCCGTTGAATAACTACAGGCGGTAACCCCGCCAAGCGCCCTACTTCGATCCCATAGGAACGATCTGCCCCTCCTGCTTCTACCCGATGCAGAAAGACGACTTCCTCCTCTAACTCTTGCACAACAACATGGTAGTTTGCGACATTTTCTAAGGTATGGGCTAGTTCATTCAGCTCATGGTAATGCGTAGCAAAAATAGTCCGAGAAGCAATCTGTGCGGCCAAATATTCTGCCACAGCCCAAGCGATAGAAAGTCCATCAAAAGTAGCTGTACCTCGGCCAATTTCATCAAGGAGCACTAAAGATTTAGGAGTTGCATGATTCAGAATATTGGCTGTTTCCGTCATTTCTACCATGAACGTAGACTGCCCCATGGCTAAGTCGTCCACCGCTCCTACGCGTGTGAAAATACGGTCCGCAATACTAAGATAGGCTGCATCTGCAGGCACAAAACTACCCATTTGCGCCATCAGTTGAATCAAGCCCACCTGCCGCAAATAAGAAGACTTTCCAGACATGTTCGGTCCTGTGAGTACGATCAAATCCGGGTCAAAGTCCTTACTACTCAAGTCCGTATCATTCGGAACAAAAAATCCCTCAGGCAAACGCTGCTCAATCACTGGATGGCGACCTTGTTCAATTTTTATTCTTCGGTCTGAAGCAATCTTAGGCCGGGTATATTTTCGGTAAACAGCGACCTCGGCCAAGCTAGCTAAAGCATCCAAACGCGATAAATGTAGTGCGATTTGACGAATAGCCGCCACATGATGGGTAACTAACTTGCGCACCTCCAGAAAAAGCTCATATTCTAAGCGTTCCCGTTGTTCCTTAGCATTCAGAATGCGGGATTCTTTTTCTTTAAGTTCTGGTGTGATGTAGCGCTCTTCATTAACAAGAGTTTGTTTGCGGATATAGTCCTGCGGAACTTGGCTCGACTTGGTCCGGCTAACAGAAAGGTAGTAGCCAAAGGTTTTATTGAAGCTCACCTTGAGCGTGGAAACACCCGTGCGTTGGCGTTCTGTAGTCTCCAGATTGGCAATCCACTGACGGTCCGCTTCCACCTGTTGATTGAGTTGGTCTAGAGGTTCATGCACTCCAGGGCGGATCAAGCCCCCCTCGGTCAGCGTGAGCGGCGGGGACTCTACCAGCGTCCGTAAAATTTTTTCAGCCAACGCTTGAAGTTCAGGAGAGACTTCTTGCAAGGGTGTCAGATAGGGAGACTTTGCGTCAGCAACCACAACAGCAATATCTGGTAACTTTGCTAAAGACTCACCCAAGGCTACGAGGTCTCTGGCATTAGCCGTACCGGATCCAGCACGACTGGACAGCCGTTCCATATCATAGATCCCTTCTAAGGTCCGTTGGACCTGTTGCCGGAGGAAACCATTTTGGACCAATTCTTCAACAGAAGCTAAGCGTTCTTCAATTGCTTGGATCGAGAGTAAGGGCTGCATTAACCAACTACGCAGTGCCCGCCCGCCCATACTGGTTTTAGTACGGTCTAGAGCCCACAATAAGGACCCGTTATAGCTACCATCCCGTACCGTCTGGGTGAGTTCCAAGTTGCGCCGAGTTTGGGAATCCAAAAGTAGATACTGACTGAGCGTATAGGTCTGTATCCCTTGTAGAGGGACTGCCATACCCACATCTTCCAGATATTCCAAGAGGCCCCCTGCCGCACGGATCGCTAAGGGGAGCTGAGTACAACCAAATCCTTCCAGAGAACGGACTTTAAAGGTCCGAAAAACCCTTTCTTTCGCTTCATCCAGCAGAAAACCCCGTTGGGAACGAAGAGTATAGCAGAACTGTCCGGGTAGGTATTCGGGGAGATGTTCAGAACGTTCACCGGGACGCAGAAGTTTAAGGGGGTCTGGCGTATCGGTAGGGAGCAAAATTTCTGAGGGATTGAGGCGATAAACTTCTTGCACTAGCGGTTCTAATCCTTCCACCTGCATCACCCGAAATTCCCCCGTAGAGATGTCGGCATAGGCCAGTCCCCAATGTTCTCCTGCTTGAACGAGGGCAATCAAATAGTTATTTTGACGAGCCGCTAATAATCCTTCTTCCAGAAGCGTCCCTGGAGTAATCACCCGTGTTACTTCTCGACGCACCAATCCCTTGGCTTGGTCAGATGCTTCCATTTGGTCACAAATGGCCAAGGCATAGCCTTTTTCCACCAGTTGAGCGGCATAGCGTTCTAAGGCATGGTAAGGAATCCCAGCCATAGGAATCCGACCTAATTTTTCCCCGGCATGACGTCCCGTAAGCACGAGTTCTAATTCACGAGAAAGCGTCTCGGCATCCTCTAGGAAAGCCTCGTAGAAATCGCCCATTCGATAGAGCAGGAGGCAGTGGGCATATTTGGATTTAATTTCCAAATATTGCCGCATCATCGGCGTCGTATCTTCTAGTTGAATATCACCAAAGTCAAGAGAGGTCTGTTCACTCATGGGAGCCTAAAAGAAAGGGCAGGATAGTTATGTTTTCCCCATTATGTCCTGAGCCCAGAGTGAAACTTGTCCACATACTTTCGAGAGCCATCGATTGGTCTCAAAAGTGCAACTCCTTAAGCATCCTCTCTCCAGGTCAACAGGAGAATCCTTAAATGCAGGTCCTGATCGGTTCAGGAAGACGTTTTTTCATCAACCACTTGCCCCCAAATCTGGGCCACAGGAGGTTAGACCAGTCGAGTTCTTCTCGTTCTAATCGATAACCACGGGACTGATAGAGCTTAAGAGCACCACGGTTACGACTTAAGACATGCAGACGGACAGAGGGTTGACGCCAGCTTACAGCCACTTCTTCCACTCGGTTGAGCAAACGCTGGGCGATGCCTAGACGTCGATACTGGGGGTGGACTGCCAAATTAGAAACGTATACATAATGGCCTCGGTCTGCTCTACGACCTTGCTGATAGGGGACAGGAATTGGTTTTAGCACCATCTCCACGGTCGCTACCAATTTTCCATCCAAATTGGCTATCAAGCAAAGATAATCCGTAGCAGGCCTATTAAAACGAGTCTTCAGTTCTCTCGTCAAGTTGCTTTTTAGCCAATGAGCCAAGAGGTCATTGAAACCACCACTACCATGGAAACAGCAGAGCAACAGGCTGGCTAAGGGTTCAGACTCCCATGCCGTAGCGGATCGGATTACCAAGTTGTGTAGAGGGTCTAGTCCGTTCTCTCTACGTTCAAAATAATCAGAGTAGGAAGTTGCAGGCAAAGATGTCATGGCTAAGGCAGACTTCAGAACACTCAAATTAAAGGATAGCTTATCAATACTATGCCCAAGTGGAGTTTGAGAAAACCTATTTACCTACTTTAGGGGCATTTATTGACTTGCTAATTTTTGTTTGGCCTGTTGCCATAAGCTTTCTAATTCTTCTAGAGAAGAATCGGACAAAGGACGACCTGCCAAGGATTCCACTTGCTCTATCCGAGCTAAAAAACGTTGATTGGTTTCTTGCAGAGCGACCTCTGGATTGACCTCTAACCAACGGGCCAGGTTTACCAACGTGAACAATACATCTCCAAGTTCTTCCCCTTGACGTTGGGCAGACTCATGACCGATAGCCTGTTTCAGTTCTTCCAATTCCTCGTCGAACTTAGCCCAAACGGACTCCAAGTCTGGCCATTCAAAACCAAGAGCCGCTACTTTCTGGGAAATCTTGAGACAAGCTCCCAAGCTATTCATAGAACGAGGAATTTTGGCCAATTTAGTACTGAGGGTCTGAGTCAGCCCCTTCGCTTGAGCCTCCTGACTTTTGATTTGCTCCCACGTAATGGACACTTCTTCCGGAGTCCTTAAATCCGCCTCTGCAAATACATGGGGATGACGACGAATCAGTTTTTCGGTAATTCCCTGCGCGATCTCTGCCCAGCTAAACAAGCCCCGTTCGCAGAAGATTTGAGCTTGCAGGGCAATTTGGAGCAATAAATCGCCTAGTTCTTCTTGTATATGTTGAATATCCCCAGAAGCGATAGCATCTACGGTTTCATGGGCTTCTTCTAAGACATAGGGACATAAACTTTCCGGGGTCTGAGCGGCATCCCAAGGGCATTCGCTGCGGACCCTAGCGACTATCGCCATGAATTGCTCCAAACGTTGTAGTTCCTGAGGGAAACGATGTATCGACACTCCAGGAATCAATTCCTCACAATAGGGCTCTAACGCTTGAGCCATTTCATCTTCCAGCGGATGGCCAGGTACTGCATAAGAGAAAGGTTGATCCTGTTGGAGCAAGGCTTGTACTTCTTCTGCGGTTATCTCCTGAATCGGATAGCCCCTTTGCAGCAGATCAATGACTACAGGATGGTCCTTATCTTTGATATAAAGGGGTTTAGCCTGTTCGCAAGCCATTTTTGCGCGAAATGTAAGGTGGTCTAGCGACCCAGGCCCAAGCCCAATCAGGGTGCACTGCTTCATATTCTTTCCTATTAATTTTGGATTTACTAAGATTTACGCAGATTGTCTGAAAAAGAAAAACATGCTGAAAACTTTCTATGGAGAAGACGAAGATAAAATTTGATGAATAATTCACTACACTTTATGGTGTTCATCATATACATTTGGAACTAACAACCTCTTCTAAAGGTCTTGTAAACAATAGAGAATAGAGAAGTCCATTTTGGAGCTCTCTTCA
This sequence comes from Gloeobacterales cyanobacterium, assembly GCA_049582005.1. Classification (GTDB taxonomy): domain Bacteria; phylum Cyanobacteriota; class Cyanobacteriia; order Gloeobacterales; family PMM-0068; genus Sivonenia. The sequence goes on from JBAUTB010000123.1 coordinate 6,580, forward strand.
TTGGCTTAGGTGAAAGGTTGGTGTTTCAACGAACTACTTCTTTGTTGCTTGAGGCGTTTACGTTCTAACCAAAAAATGAGTACGCTTACTATGAGGAGTGAAGGATCTAGCTGTGGGATTTAATTTTGAGCAGTTCTTGCAGAATATTCGCCCCATCGATTTTGTGGATTGGGCGTCTGTTGCGTTGCTGCTTTATTTTGTCTATCAGCTCATCCGTAAAACCCGTGCTGTATGGCTGACAAGGGGAGCATTGATTCTAGGAGCCATTTATGTTCTCAGTTACCTGGCTGACCTTAAGCTTCTCACGTTCATTTTAGATAAGGTCTCTGTCGGCTTTTTCGTGGCTATCATTATTGTTTTTCAGCCAGAACTACGGAAATTTCTAGAAAAACTGGGGCGCGGAGACTACATTGCTGCCCTGATCCCAGAGCGTCCCTCCACTATGAATAATCCTTCTGTAGAAGAACTTCTTATCGCGGTCAAAGAACTTTCTCAACAACGCACCGGGGCTCTGATAGTCTTGGAAGGTACGCCTATTCAAGAAAATTTACTTACAGACGGAGGCGTTCGTTTAGATGCTCAACTCAAGCACGAACTCCTTTTGTCTTTATTTCATCCCAAAGCGCCCCTCCATGACGGTGCAGTAGTTATAAGAGATTGGCGTATTGAAGCAGCAGGAGTTATTCTGCCGATGACCGACCAAGTCACCTCCCGCAAGTTGGGAACCCGGCACCGAGCAGGCATCGGAGTGACGGAACAGACTGATTCTCGCTGTATTATTGTTTCTGAGGAAACAGGTTCTATTTCCTTCGCAGAAGGTGGGCAGATCTACAGACCTCTCACCGTGGAACAGCTAAAAGACCTACTCAACCAGCGTTATTCTCCTGAACGGGAAAGCCTTACCTCTACCATGATGCCTAACATCTCTCTATTGACCAAGCGATTCCTATCTCCTTCTAGTAATTCGAGAACTGGTGAATGACTGCTCTTCCGGTTTCTCTGCACACCTTGCCATCGGACTTATTACAATCGCATCTGCCCCATCATGTTGCGGTGATTATGGATGGCAATGGTCGATGGGCAAAGAGTCGTGGTCTTCCCCGAATTATGGGGCACCGCCAAGGGGTAGCTACCTTAAAAGAGATCCTCCGCTGCTGCAAAGACTGGGGTATAGAGGCTTTGACCGTCTATGCTTTTTCTACAGAGAACTGGGGGAGACCGCTAGAAGAAGTGCAGTTCTTGATGACGTTATTCCAAACCGTACTCCGTCGAGAACTTAACGAAATGGTTGCGGAGGGAGTAAAAATACGTTTTGTGGGAGACCTTCAAGCACTACCAGAGAGCCTGCGGACAGAGATCCAGCGGGCCACGGATGCAACCAGTGGAAATGAGGGCATCCTCTTTAACGTGGCCACCAACTATGGAGGCAGACAAGAGATTGTTCAAGCTTGTCAAAAACTCGCCCGCCAAGTACAAGCGGGTCATCTTGACCCTAAAGATATTACAGAAGAACTTTTTGCACTTCAGCTATACACCCATAACCTGAGGGATCCGGACCTTCTCATCCGTACTAGTGGGGAGCTGCGTTTAAGTAACTATCTACTTTGGCAGTGTGCATACACAGAAATCTATGTCACCGATGTCCTGTGGCCAGACTTTAACAGAGAGGTATTCCACCAAGCCCTGTTGGAATACCAATCCCGAAATAGACGGTTTGGCAAAGTGAATTCTTAACCAACATAAAAACCCCCCAGTACTGGGGGGTTTTTATGTACTCTAAAAGGCATAAAGTCTTTAGACGCCTTCGAGAGAACGATCGATCCCTCGTTCAAATCCAGCGTTGGCAGCCCGAGCACGACCAGCATGCCAGAGGTGACCAATCAACAGGAAGAAAGCAAGGATGAAGTGAGATGCCGCTAACCAAGCACGGGGGCTTACATAGTTGATCGTATTGATCTCTGTAGCCACCCCCCCTACTGAGTTGATAGAACCCAAAGGTGCATGGGTCATGTACTCAGCAGCACGACGGATCTGCCAAGGCTGAGCCTGGGTAGATAGCTTGTCGATAGAGTAACCCGTACCATCAGGCAGCCCATTGGGACCAGTAGACTTGAAAGGCTCTAGGTGAGGGCTTCTAGTAGACCAGAAGCGCATGGACTCGCCACCAAAGATGATGGTTCCAGCGGGAGAGCGCATCAAGTATTTCCCAAGGCCCGTAGGACCTTGAGCAGCACCGATATCTACCCCAAGGCGGAGGTCACGCTGCATGAACGTGAAATCTTGTCCTTGAGCTGCTTCAGAGTTGGTTGGTCCATAGAACTCAGAAGGATAGGCGGTGTTGTTGAACCACACATAGAAGGTAGCGATAAAGCCCATCAAAGAGAGAGCACCTAAGGAGTAACTCAGATAAGCTTCACCAGACCAAATCAAGTTGCGCTGTGCCCAACCAAACGGCTTGGACACAATATGCCAGATCCCACCAGCAATGCAGACGAAACCAATCCAAATATGTCCACCAACAATGTCTTCAAGGTTGTCTACCGAAATAATCCAGCCTTCGCCTCCAAATGGAGACTTAACCAAATAACCGAAGATAACCGTGGGATCTAAGGTCGGAACCGTTACAGAGCGAACGCAACCACCATTAATTTGGGTAAACCCAGCCGGCGTTGCGACAGACTGCATGAGCCTCTGAACCGTGGCGCCCCCATCATTGGAAACAACCTTACACCAGGGATCATAGAGACCTCCGAACCAAGCAGCCTTAGCTACTAGTAAGAAAGCTCCAAATCCCAAGAGAATCAAGTGAATACCAATGATGGTAGTCATCTTGTTCTTATCTTTCCAGTCGTAGCCGAAGAAGCCACTCAGGACATCAGGTCCCCAAATCGCGTGGTAGATACCACCCAATCCAAGTACCAAGGAAGAGATCAGGTGCAGGACCCCAACTACAAAGTAGGGATAAGTGTCCGTGATTACTCCTCCGTCCCCCACTCCCCAGCCTTGAGCAGCAAGGTGAGGAAGAAGGATCAAGCCTTGCTCATACATAGGCTTGGCGGGCTCAAAGTGAGCTACTTCAAACAGGGTCATGGCTCCTGCCCAGAAGACAATCAATCCAGCATGGGCAACGTGAGCACCCAATAATTTACCGGAAAGATTGATTAGTCGGGCATTACCCGCCCACCAGGCATAGTCATCCTGAAGGGCGCGAACCTGCTGAGAATCAAACGTCGTATCAAAGCGCGTTACCACGGGGCAATACCTCCTCGGGGAACTCTAGCTGTTCGTGGGGTTGATCATAGGGACCCATCCAAGCACGAATACCTTCGTTAATCAAGATATTCGCAGTGTATAAGGTCTCGAATTCAGGGTCTTGTGCTGCGCGGACCTCCTGAGAAACGAACTCATAAGCCCGCAGGTTTACTGCCACCCCAACGATCCCGATAGAAGCCATCCACAGTCCTGTTACAGGGACAAAGAGCATAAAGAAGTGCAACCAACGCTTGTTGGAGAAAGCAACCCCAAAGATCTGGCTCCAGAACCGGTTGGCCAGAACCATGGAATAGGTTTCTTCTTCTTGATCAGCGCGGAAAGGCTTAAAGGTGTTATAGGTTTCAGCGTCTTTATAAAGCGTATTTTCAACCGTAGCGCCATGGATAGCACAGAGTAGAGCTCCACCGAGAACTCCGGCAACTCCCATCATGTGGAAGGGGTTTAGTGTCCAGTTGTGAAAACCTTGGAAGAAAAGCAAGAAACGGAAGATTCCATTAACCCCATAAGAAGGACCGAAGAACCAAGAGTGCTGGCCTAAGGGATACATCAAAAATACAGATACAAAAACTGCAATAGGCGCAGAGAAAGCAATTGCGTTATATGGGCGAATACCAACCAAACGAGCAATTTCAAACTGTCGGAGCATAAAGCCGATAAGAGCCAAAGCACCATGGAAAGAAATGAATGCCCAGAGGCCACCCAATTGGCACCAACGAGCAAAATTACCACCAGCTTCTGGACCCCAGAGCAGTAGTAGGGAGTGACCCATAGCATCAGCAGGGGAGCTGACTGCAACGGTTAGGAAGTTACCCCCTTCAAGGAAGGAACTTGCTAGACCATGGGTATACCAAGAAGAAACAAATGTAACGCCGGTCAACCATCCACCCACAGCCAAGTAAGCAGTGGGAAAGAAGAGAACACCGGACCAGCCGACAAAGACAAATCGATCTTTTTTGAGCCAATCGTCAACGGCATCAAACAAGCCTTGACGTTGCTCCGATCTTCCAACGGCAATAGTCATCTTTGGACAGTCTCCATGGGTAATGAAAGTTTACAGGAAATCCCTTGGAGGGGGATGAGGAAGGGTGGAGAACAATCCCCACCCTAAATTATGCCAGTTAATTCACTAACCAGCGATCTCGTTAGCCTGACCAGATGCCAAGTCAAGAGGGAAGTTGTGCGCATTACGCTCGTGCATCACTTCCATGCCCAAGTTAGCTCTGTTCACGATGTCCGCCCAGGTGTAAATCACACGGCCCTGAGGGTCAACAATGCTGCCATTGAAGTTGAATCCATTCAGGTTGAACGCCATGATGCTGATTCCCA
>JBAUTB010000124.1:0-3169 GCA_049582005.1 Gloeobacterales cyanobacterium
ACTGTCGGTTCCGAGTCAGCAAGTTCTCTTCTGTACTCCCGAAGGTGCGCAGCGGGGAGGAATGTCGTGGAAGAAACCTCCAATAGACCCTCGCTCTCTGAAAAGAAGACTGGCTTGTCTTCGGGCAGAGGCGGAAGTTAAGATCCTGCCTACAATAGAAGAAATTGAACAGTTTAAATTTAAAGAATGCCGATCCTAAATCTTAGCAATGAGCAGGTTGTCGAACTGGTCAAACAATTACCAGTTGAACACCAGGTGGAGATATTCAAATTCTTACTTTTCCAGCAGTGGGGGAAGTGGGAATCGCTATCACGTTATGGAACCGAAAAAGCTAGATTGGTTGCCCAAGAGCGCGGCTTTGACTGGGATGCCATGACTGAGGACGAGCGTGAAGCTTTCATCAATGACGTGGTGCATGAGGGCTAATGCCATATATCGCCGTTTTCGATACCAATATCTTGCTTTCTGCCTTATTCTCTACCACCGGCAGTCCATTTCGCTGTCTGGCTTCGGCAAGGATAGGACAGGTTGAGTCCATAACGTGTCAGGAAATTTTAGACGAATTTGCTGAGAAGTTGCTTGTAAAGTTCAGATTTGCTGAAGAAATGACAAAAGTAGCAGTAGAAGAGATACGGAGCTTTTCTAGACTGGTTCAGATTTCTGGCACATTCAAGGCAGTCCCAAACGATCCGGATGACGACATGGTTGTAGAGTGTGCAGTGATTGGCAACGCTACCCACATTGTCACTGGGGATAAGCATCTTTTGGCGTTGAACAATTATCAGAGTATTGCAATTGTGAAAGCAGTAGATTTTGTAACTTTGTTGACTTCAGTCTAGCGAACCCGACCAACAGCGCCGCTGAGCTTAACCTTAGTCGTCCCTGAAAAGCTCAAAAACCCCAGTAATTAAATTTGAAAGTGAGAGGGGTTGCGTAGCAAAGTTACCATTGGCAGTTTTACGACTGTTGGGATCCACTTTTAATCCTCTAACGCCTAACGCTCGATTTTCTACATCGACCCGCTACTTTTGGGCCAAGATAAGGCAAAATTCATAAATCCTCGCGCAAGAGAGCCTTTCAACAGGGAGTCCTTACCCCTAACCTGATGTATAAATCAGAGATTCTAGGCTTCATCGTTCTGGACATAAGCCTTCAAAGCCCTGAGCTGCGAAGGGAGTAACCGTTCGGAGTACTTATGGAGGACTATGCCACGTAAAACTCGGAGTATCCTCTCTGGAGGGAGTTTCTCCGACTCTAGTTGATAGAGGGAGAGATCTAATGTGTTGAGTTTACGAAAAGAAGAATCCTCTTGGTAGGCCAATTTTAGAGCATTCCTAAATTGGGTGAGATCTCCAATGAGTAAAGAGTAAAAGGCCAATACTTCATAGTTCCGCGCTGAAGGATTAAGCGTGGAAGGCGGCACGGTAACTTTTTCAGTTTGCTCCAAAGGACTGAGTACTTCCTCTACTTTTTTGGGAGGCTTCGTCATAGAAAGCACAGGGTCATTTTGAGAGGGAGGCTTGATGAATTCAGGTTTAGAAGTTTCATTAGCAATTAAAGGTTGTTGTGTCGTAGTCTCTAGAACGGGTGCCGCCTGCTTCGGTGTAGAGAGCATTTGGGTCGCCTCCATCTGCAGCAGTTCAAAATCAGATTTTTTGGATGAAATCATTGTGGTAAGGGTATCGAACTCCCGCTCCAGTGTGGGCATATAGGGGACCAAACCATACCCAGCCAATACTGCACATATTCCCAAAACAATACTTGCTACTGCCGTATACGGCCACCGCCAAGATTGTTGTTCTTTATCTCGTTCTTCAGAAAGATTGTACAGGGCGCGGGATTCATCATCAAAGAGAATAGAATATGCCTGATTAATCTCCTCAAATTGCTCTCTAGCGCTGGACTCCTGGCTAAGGTCTGGATGATACTGGCGAGCTAAGCGCAGATACGCTTTCCTAATTTCTTCTTTACTGGCGTCACGGGGAATATCTAGAACGCTGTAGAAATCTCTTTCCATAGTAGAAATCTCTTCCCATATAAGCTGTACAGGCTTTATTGCCCAAGATAGAAACCAGGTGTACATATTAACAGGTGTGACAACAAGTGACCTTCCCATGAAAATGTGGACATTCCCGATCTGAATTCCGGAAAAGATGGCCGCTAAATCTCCGGAATTCACACCCGAAGAGTCGATGACTGAGGAAAATATACAGATGACGCAAAAACCAGGCCGGATATTTACTCCTGAGCAAAAAGCTGAGGCAGTTAGCCTGGTCACTCAATCTGGCAAACGCGTTACCGTCTTTACGACGCGGCACCAGAATACGCCACGGCGAGCCACGAGAAGAATGCGAGAAAAACCACAAGTGCGATCATCGTGATCGGACGATTCTTGAAACGCGAGCCAACCCAGTCAGTGCGGCTATTGAAAATCAAGGACTTCTAGAGAGCTTCTATGGATACAAAACCCACGCTTAAACATCCATGGCGAAGAATCAGCAAGCACACAAGGAGCAAGGCCAGCGGCTCTTCGTTGAAGGAGAGCAAGAGTATCAGAGGAATAAGGCATTAGTCTGGCAAAAGTATGGTATAGCTATACCGTACAAATTTTCTTTATGCTGAGAGCGTAACAAAAAGTTTACTCTCCAGTTACTGCGTTCAACGCTGACAATTTTACAAACCCATCCTCCTTAGGATTCACCCATAAAGTCCAGGTCCTGCTTGCCTCCTAGATTTTGATGGCCTCCGGCTTAGGCAAATTTTTCTATCGCTACAAAAACATCTGTTTTTGGATCCCGAATAAATACGGATCCTATGGGTTTCTTAAGATAGGCAATGATATCTAGGTCATAATTAGCCAGGGTAAGCGCAAGAATCAATAAGACGGTCTTTATTGAGAAAGGTCGCAATAGTAGAGCCTTATTGCTAATGAATTTCAATGAATCTCTACGAAAAATCAGCCTTGTAGCCCTCGCGCAAGATTACTCAATTCAATGCACATTATGAACATATTGTTCTTGCGCTTGCCCTGTGCTTAAATCGGTATGATTTTCTTTATTAGATTCGATTTGATGAGGATTCTATAATAAAGTGAACCTTCGGCAACACATTTTCGTGACTAGAACTTCAGTAGCTGTTATAAAATGTATTTTATACTACATTAGATCAC
>JBAUTB010000125.1:0-14099 GCA_049582005.1 Gloeobacterales cyanobacterium
GATTACCGGTGAGCATCGAGAAGAGAAAAAAGAAGAAGAAAAAGGCTTATTCCGCTCTGAATTTCGTTATGGGAGGTTCGAACGCCTAGTTCCACTGCCTAGCGCTGTTAAGAATGACCAGGTTAAGTCTGAATTCAAGAATGGTCTCTTGACTTTGACGATGCCAAAGCTTCCAAAAGCTGATCGGAAAGTAGTGAAAGTCAATCTAACAGAAGAAGCTCGGGAAATAGCGACTGAAGGGCGTCAGTATCAAGAACACCTACAAGACACCATGACGAGCCGTTTGGCAGAAGAAAAGGAAGCTCCCCAAGCGTCTGGAATCCAGGAAAAAGCTAGAGAATTAGCTGTAGAACAGCGTCAGCAAGAAGAGAACTTAGAGAAGAAAGTACTGGAGCGTTCGGAGGAAAATTTGGCTAGTACTTCTTCTTAGGATAAGGATCCCCCTGCCCTCAATGACTGAGGGTAGGGACTATTCATTTTGTTACGTTAAACAATTCTAGGAGTCGTCGCTATGCTGCCAAAGTATGACTACATCAAAATTGAATTTCCTTTGAGGAAATATATTCAGCAATTATTGTTTGATGCAGGTTCTAGAATATGGGACCCTATAGAGTTTTGGTTTAGCTATAGAGTTGAATTATTAGAGCGTTGTTTTGCCCTGAATGCTAAGGAAAATGTTAGATAGCCTCTAAGGGGGCCTTTATGGAGACTATCAGAAAAATTACCCATGATCTGGCTATTGCTGGTCAAATTGGGCCAGAACAGTTACAACAGATTGCCCAAGAGGGCTTTAAATCTGTACTTAACCTGCAGACTCCAGATGAAAAAGGCTTCCTGATTAATGAACAGCAACAAGTTGAAGATTTAGGCTTGCGTTACGTTCATATGCCTATTGCTCTTGACGCTATTAATCACAATGGCATTACGACTCAAGTTCTCCAGCAAATTGCTGAACTGACCAAACCCGTTTTGGTGCATTGCAGCAGTGACGTGCGGGCCGCCGCTATGGTCTTGATGTATATTGCTACGCGGCAGGGAGTGCCTTTAGATAAGGCCTTGCAACAAGCAGAAAAACTAGGTTTATTTAAGAAGCTTAGCCACGTCGTATCTTAATATTTTTCCTTTAGCGCAGTGCAGACCTACAGCTAATCATAGATAGAGCAGACCCCTCACAAGTTCCTCAAATTGTCCGTTTAACGTAGAACGTAGAACTGGAGGCCGTTATGTTTCAGAAGATTCTGGTTGCTGTAGATAACTCTGGTGCAGGGGAGTATGTGTTCCGTAAAGCGTTGGAAGTAGCGAAGGCAACGGGAGCTAGTCTCATGCTTTTGCATGTTCTGTCCTCCGAGGAAGAAGGTTATCCAGCGGTGCCTGGATATGACTTTGGGATAGGAGTACAGGATGATGTGATGAGGCTCTATTTGCAGCAATGGCATGAGTTCAGGGAGCAGGGACTTGAATTGTTGCGGTCACGTATTTACGAAGCAGTTGCAGCAGGCGTGAATGCGGAATCTCATCAAGTGTCTGGAGATGCAGGGAAGGCTATCTGCGAAGAGGCGCTTGTTTGGGGTGCAGACTTGATTGTAATCGGTCGTCGAGGCCGCTCTGGGCTCAGTGAACTTTTCTTAGGGAGTACCAGCAACTATGTCTTGCACCATGCTCCGTGCTCGGTTCTAACGTTGCAACCGCTTGTCAGTGTTCCTGATGAAGCTATTCAAACAGAACAGATGATGTCTATCTGATGAGGTATAGCATGACTACACGATTCCGAAACCGGGTTGAAGCAGGTCATTTGTTAGCCCAAAAACTTACAGCCTATGCCTATCGTCCAGATGTATTGGTGCTGGGGCTACCTCGGGGTGGAGTGCCTGTAGCCTTTGAAGTCGCTAAAGCCCTGCAGGTCCCGATGGATATCTGGCTAGTGCGAAAACTGGGGGTGCCGACCCAAAAAGAGCTTGCGATGGGGGCGATAGCAACAGGAGGTGTCCGTGTCCTTAATAAAGAAGTGGTGTATTGGTTGGGTATTTCAGAGGAGGTGATTGATAAAGTCGCGGCCCAAGAACAACAGGAACTAGAACGACGCAACCAAGTGTATCGAGGAAATAAACCTGCGCCTGATGTGCGAAATCGTACGATCATTCTTGTGGATGATGGACTTGCCACAGGCTCAACCATGCATGCTGCTATTGCTTCTCTAAGGCAACAACAACCTGAACGTATTGTGGTGGCGGTTCCTGTTGCTCCTCCCTCGGTTTACAAAGACTTCAAGAGCGAAGCAGACGAGATTGTCTGTCTGCAAACTCCTGAGTTGTTTCATGCCATTGGCGTTTGGTATGTAGACTTTTCTCAAACCACCGATCAAGAAGTGCGTGACCTGCTAGAGCAGCCTACCCAAGGAGTTCCGTCTCCAGGGTCGGGCGTACGTTAGGAAGCAATCTGACTAACATCTGCGGGCGTTAAATAGGCTTGAAGGACTTGACCATCTAGGAACCAGATAATACGACGACTCCGACGGGCTATATCTGGTTCATGGGTCACCATAACCACCGTAATTCCACCCTCATTCAGCTCTGAAAAAATGTCCATAACCTCTTGAGAGGTGTGTGAATCTAAAGCTCCTGTCGGTTCATCAGCCAGCAATAATACGGGCCGATTGACAATAGCACGGGCAATAGCAACCCGTTGCTGTTGGCCCCCGGAGAGCTGATTGGGTTTGTTCTGTACCCGATTTCCTAACCCCATATGCTCTAAAGCTTCCATCGCCCTTTGGCGGCGTTCTTCCGTGGAGACGCCTGCATAAATCATCGGAAGCATGACATTTTCAAGCGCCGTGAGCTGAGACAATAGATGAAATTGCTGGAAAACAAAACCAATTTTCAGATTGCGGATATGGGCTAACTCTTGGTCACCTAACTGGGCTACATCTACCCCATCCAATGCATAGTAACCGGAAGTAGGTCTATCCAAACAACCAATGATATTCATTGCGGTAGACTTGCCTGACCCAGAAGATCCCATAATCGCGCAGTATTCCCCCCGTTCTATGGTTAAATTGACATCGACCAGTGCCTTTACCTCCGTATCTCCAGAACCATAAAGCTTGTAAATATGTTCCAGGCGAATAATTGGAGGAAGTTCTTGAGCCATGCCCAAATCATTATTTATAGACGCCGAGTTCTTATTGCTTTCCATCCCTTAGGTACCCCTCAAAGCAACAATCGGATCTAACTTTGCCGCTTGGCGTGCAGGAAATACGCCAAAGAAAAGACCAATACCACAAGAAACGGTCAAGGAAATCAGAATAGCCAGGGGAGAAATCGTTGCCTTAAGCGGACTGAAAAGGGCAATCAGGAGTGTTGCACCGCTACCAATCAAGGTGCCAATCAATCCGCCTACGGCGGATAGAATGACAGCCTCAATCATGAACTGAATCAAAATATCTTGCTGAGAAGCTCCTACTGCTTTGCGCAACCCAATCTCATGGGTACGCTCCGTTACCGATACCAGCATGATATTCATAATCCCGATGCCTCCGACTAAGAGGGAAATTCCAGCGATCGCCCCTAACATAATCGTGAGCCCCCCCGTGATGTTACCAATAATGTCTAGAACATCTTTTTGGGTTTGGACGTTAAAGTCATCTTCAATCGTGATTTTATGCCTGAGTCGCAGCAAATTGGTAATCTGGAATTGAGCTGCACGAATACTCGATTCATTTTTTGCAGAGGCTGCAATAAAAGTTAGTTCAATGCCATAGGGAGAAGTTCGACCAACAATTCGACTTGCCATAGTGCTGAGGGGAAGATAAGCCACATCATCTTGGTTATTTCCCAAAAAAGAACCTTTGGCTTGCATCACCCCAATCACTAAAAAACTCACATTCTTGATTCGAATCTGTTGTCCAATTGGGTTTTGATTCCCAAATAGCTTCTGAGCCAGTTCTGAACCTAGGGCGACGACTCGGTCATCTCTTTTAACATCATCGTCTGATAAAAAACGGCCTCTAGCGACATCGAAGCTGCGAACGGGTAGGAAGCTTGGCGTCGCTCCTACCAATCCCGTAACCAGGCTTTTATTGCGATAGACTACCAATGCTCTGGCATTGATCTGAGGAGCAACAGAAGTAATAGAAGGCACTTCCGTAGCGATTGCTTTGGCATCATCCAAGACCAGTGTCTTGGGCAGATTGGTCGTATGCCTTCGGGAACTCTGGGTACCGGCAGTAATAAATAAAACATTGGGTCCTAAAGATTCAAACTGCTCAGCGGCCAATTTTTGAGCCCCCTCTCCAATGCCAATCATGGCAATGACAGAGGCAATACCGATAATAATGCCCAACATGGTGAGACTACTGCGTAGCTTATTGGCTATCAGTGTTGTTGCGGCCATCTTGATGCTTTCTAGAATATCCATGTACTGCGTCTTTATTTATGGCTTGTTTTCTAACTCTTTAGGAAGGTCTACAAATATGCGCTCACCTGGTTTTACCCCTTTCAGGATTTGGGTTTCATTACCAATACTGGAACCAAGGGTGACGGGTCGGAACTGGGCCTTTCCGTTTTTGTCAGGAACCAATATTCCGGTTTGACCTTGCTGGGTAACTACGGCAACGGTAGGAATCACTAAGGCCTGGTTCAACTGTTTACCGAGGAACGTAGCATCCACATTCATGCGAGAGCGCAGCAGTTCACGACCTGTTTTAAGCGCAACGCGCACTTCAAATGAGGTGACATCTTGCTGCACTACCGCTTCTGGGGCAATGAGCCGGACCTGTCCCAGGAATGTTTTGTCCGGATAGGCATCTGCCACAATCTCCACGGATTGGCCGAGTTTGATTTGGCTTAGGTCTACTTCAGGGACTTTGGCTAAGACTTCCAGACCGCTGGCTAGGGCGACGATAGAGGTGGAGGTTGCTGAAGAAGTGCTGGAAGCCGTTGTGGTGGGGGTGACAAAAGCTCCGACCGTGGCGTATTTTTGCGTCACAACCCCAGAGAAAGGAGCCCGCACCAGGGTATCTTCCTGCTGGACTTCAATAGCTTGTAACCTGCCTTTTGCTTCAGCAACAGCGGCTTCGGCCTGGGCAATCTGTTCTGGACGGGTGCCTTTGCGCAACAGTTGCAAATGCTGCTGTGCCTCTTGGCGGTTGGCCTGGGTCCGTTCCAAGTTTGCTTTAGCAGACCGCTCTTCGTTGAGGACAGCATCTAGTTGATCCCGAGAAATAGCCCCTTCCAAAGCCAGTGACTGATTGCGGATGACCCGTGCATGGGCTAAATTCAAACGAGCTTGAGCATCCGCTACGAGTGCTTGATTTTGCACCACATTCGCCTGCGCTTGCGCGATCTCCTCAGGCCGATTCCCTACTTGCAACTCTTTTAAGCGTGCCTGGGTCTGAGCTAGATTCGCCTTTGCCTGCACCTGTTGCGCTTGAATATCTCTGCTCTCCATGCGTGCGATCACTTGCCCCGATTTCACTGTATCCCCTTGCTCCACATACAACTCGGCGATACGACCTGCTGTTTTGGGACTGAGGTTCACGGTTTGAATAGGGAGCACCGTTCCACTTTCTGTAATCCGAACTGTTAAGTTCTTTTCCTGAACCGGAACCGTTAGGGCATTGATATCGAGGGGAGTGGTGGCCTTGAGAACAGCAAAGTAAATGGCTACCGCCAGTGCTGACAGCCCAACCACCATTAATCCAATCAACCAAAAGGTTGATTTGCTGACCTTGCCCATAAAAGGGAGTTGCATAGGAGGAGCAGCCCTAAAATCAGGAAAATCTGCGGCTAGAGAGATTCCTACTACTTTCAGTCTAGGCTAGATCTGAAACATGAAGAACTTGTGAGGAAGGCTGCTTAGTAGCGATTGGTCACACCGCTCATGGAGTGGTGTTCCGCCGCGTGAACGTGCTGGATCCCAAGCATGAGTTACCCAGAAATCAGGACTCTTGGTTGTAGCGTTGGCATCAAAAATCCTAGCCCTTGGAAAGCGACCCACACAAGTTCTTCATTATCTCAGGACATCATAGGCGTAGAGGGCTAGTTTCAGCCTTCTAAGATGACGTGTCTTATAGCAGTGTGAGTAGGACTATGAAGGCTGGGCTCATAAAAGAAACAGACCTTAAGAGCATTGCGGGACTATCTGAACGGGAAGCTGCAGATAGGCTGAAGCAAGAAGGTTATAACGAACTGCCTTCTACCCGGCAACGTAATTTATTGGCTATTGCGGCAGAAGTTCTACAAGAGCCTATCTTCCTCTTACTGGTTGCCTGTGGCGTGATTTATTTCATCTTGGGGGATGTGCAAGAGGCTTTGATCCTTCTTGGGTTTGTTCTCTTTATTACAGGGATTACCCTCTACCAGGAACAGAAAACGGAGCGGGCGCTAGAAGCTTTAAAAGATTTATCCAGTCCCCGTGCCTTAGTAATTCGAGGGGGAAAGCAAAAGCGGATCGCAGGTCGTGAAGTGGTCCGTGGCGATATTTTAGTTTTGGCAGAGGGCGACCGCGTTCCAGCCGATGCCATCCTGCTTTCTTCGATTAGTTTGACCGTGGATGAATCCTTGCTCACCGGGGAGTCGGTACCTGTTCGCAAGCGGGCTGGAGCAGCAGAGGAACTAAGACATCCTGGCGGTGATGACCTGCCTTTTATCTACTCTGGAACCCTGGTTGTACAAGGGCAAGGCGTCGCGGAGGTGCAAGCAACTGGTAACCGAACAGAACTCGGCAAGATTGGGAAAGCCCTGCAGACGGTTGAGACGGAAGAGACTTTACTCCAAAGAGAAACTAGACAGCTTGTTAGTAAATTAGCCCTCGTAGCCATTGCCATTTGTATCGGAGTCGTAGTTGTCTATGGGTTGACCCGTGGGGATTGGCTCCATGGGTTTTTAGCTGGGTTGGCCTTAGCCATGGCGATTCTGCCCAATGAATTTCCGGTTGTGCTCACGATCTTCCTGGCGCTGGGAGCTTGGCGTATTGCGCAAAAAAGAGTATTGACCCGTCGGATGCCTGCCGTTGAGACCTTGGGTTCTGCGACCGTCCTTTGTGTCGATAAAACAGGAACCCTTACCTTTAATCGGATGTCCGTTCGCCAGTTGTTCGCCGGCGGTGAATTTTATGATGTGGATGACCATCGACAAGAACCTTTACCGGAGGCCTTTCATGAACTAGTTGAGTTCAGCATCCTAGCCAGCCAAAGAGACCCTTTCGACCCGATGGAAAGAGCCTTTAAATCCTTAGGGAACTACTATTTAGCGAATACAGAACATCTGCATGATGACTGGGCCTTGATTCAGGCATATCCTCTATCAGAACATCTCCTGGCCATGTCCCATGCCTGGAAAGTAAAAACAGATGGTTCAGGCTATGTGGTCGCCACCAAAGGAGCCCCGGAGGCTATTACAGACCTATGTCATTTCGACCAGCAGCAGACTGAGGCGTTATCCCAACACGTGCAGAGGATGTCTAGCCGAGGCTTACGGGTTCTAGGCGTGGCTAGGGCTTATCAACCGCATACTTTCTTGCCATCCAACTCAACGTTGCCCGATCAACAGCATGACTTTCAGTTTGAGTTTTTAGGACTGGTGGGGCTGGCTGATCCGGTGCGACCGACGGTGGCTCCGGCTATTCAAGAATGTTATACCGCTGGCGTCCGAGTCGTAATGATTACTGGCGATTATCCAGGTACCGCCCAAAATATTGCTCAACAAATTGGCCTTGCTCCCCACGATCAGGTGATCACTGGACCAGAATTAGAACAAATGGATGACGCAACCTTGCGCCAGCAGATCAAGACGGTAAATATTTTTGCGCGGATGGTACCAGAACAAAAACTGCGTCTGGTCAATGCGCTGAAATATAACGGTGAAATCGTAGCGATGACGGGAGACGGCGTCAATGATGCCCCTGCCCTGAAAGCCGCTCATATTGGTATTGCGATGGGTGAACGAGGGACCGATGTAGCGCGTGAGTCGGCGGCGCTAGTGCTCTTGGATGATGACTTCTCCTCGATTGTGCAGGCAATCCGCTTAGGTCGTAGGATCTTTGACAATCTTAAGAAGGCAATGGCCTATATTCTGGCAGTCCATATCCCAATTGCGGGTATGTCTTTAATCCCCGTCTTACTCAAGTGGCCTTTAGTCCTTTTGCCTGTCCATATCGCATTTCTACATTTAATTATTGACCCTGCTTGTTCTGTCGTATTTGAAGCAGAAGCAGAAGAAAAAGATGTAATGAACCGTCCCCCACGCAACCCGAAAGAGCCCTTATTTAGCAAACGCACCTTATGGCTAAGTGTGCTCCAAGGTGTTGGAGTGTTGATAGTTCTTCTTCTCATCTTTGGTTTAGCACTCTATCGTGGACAGGGCGAATTGGATGCTCGCGCACTAGCTTTTACGACCTTGATTATGGCCAATCTCGCTCTTATCTTTGTCAATCGCTCTTGGAAAGATACCGTCTTAGCAACCTTGCGTCTACCGAATGCCGCTTTATGGTGGGTAACAGGAGGGGCAGTAATCTTTCTTCCTCTTATTCTCTATGTTCCTTTCCTTCGGAACTTATTCCGTTTTTCCACTTTGCATCCTATTGATTTAGCCATCTGCATCATCGGTGGATTGTCTAGCGTTCTCTGGTTTGAAGGATTTAAGCTATTCAAAAATTATAAAAATCATGTTCCTCCTGAAAAGGCAGGAGCATGATGCACAGCTTTCAATTGATTATAGGCATGTACTTTTAAATATGAGAAGATATCCACTTCTTCATCCACTCTATTTCACCTAAGGGCTCTTGCATCCATTGATAGGAAACTATATTCAGTAAAATGCCATCAGCAAAGAGGATTACCTGAACAGATGGACAATATGTTTGGCAAAGCTCCTTTCGCTATCATCATTAAGTATTTTCTTTGGCGACTTTTACAACTCCTTCGGTAAGGGTGCCTCCGTTCCTGCCAAAAACCGAACAGATCACTGATCCAGACAATCGTTAAGATAAGCTGCCCCTATCCGCAGGAGTACTCCAAAATGGGACTAGGTTCATCCTAAATTCCTCAGAGAGATTGCGTGGAAGCACTTATTTCCTATACGGTGGGCACCTTCCTGGCGTTATTCCCTATTGCTAATCCTCTTGGGGCTGTGCCTATTTTTTATAGCTTGACCGCTTCCGATACTCCTCATTATCGTAGTCACCAAGCTCGGCAGGTAGCCATTAATGTTGTCTGGGTGCTCGCCGTTTTTCTGGTGGGAGGACGCTTTATTCTGGAATTTTTTGGGATCTCTCTGGGAGTACTGCGCATTGCCGGAGGTTTACTGATTGGCCAAACTGCCTGGGAAATGGTCACTGCCCGTCAACGGTTAAGTGTCTCAGAAAGTACGGAGGCTGTAGACAAAGAAGATATCTCTTTTACCCCAATGGCGATACCGATAGTGAGTGGTCCTGGAGCGATTGGGGTCGTCATTGGTTTATCTGCACAGGCGGATCACTGGATGGATTATGTAGGGTGCCTGGTCGGTATCGTTCTTCTCGGCATGACCCTCTATATCTGTCTTGTTCTGGGAGAACCCCTGAATAAAGCTGTAGGTAAGAACGGAATCGGAGCGTTTAATCGAGTCTTAGGTTTTTTCATCCTGGCCATTGCCGTACAGTTTATTGCCGATGGCACCCTGACTTTGATTCAAAAGTCTGCTCCGGGACTACTGCGATGACAGACCCAGACAGTTCCAAAAGTACTTCGCAATACAGAAGCTCAGAAGTTCTTGCCCTTTGAATTTCTAATTTCCGCTACTGGGGTACTCATAAGCTGAAGGCTCCTTTCGTTGCTCTACAGACTACTTCAATGAGCCTTGCCTGTTATCCTCTAGCGCGTTTGCTCTATCCTTTGTCGGGTATGCCTTTAATTCCTTTGCACCATTCAAAATGCTCGAACCGACCGTAAATCAACTTCACGCTCAGGATAAAAAACGTAACAATAATCTGGCTTTAGGGTTGTTCCATGGGCCAAAAGATTGCTTCCTTGAATATCTAAGCTAAACGAAAATGCAAGCCATCCAGGTGCTTTGCCACCATGAATATAAACTATCTGATCAAAGGTGCCGCGCAAGAAGACAATCCCACCGATATTGGCTATCAGAAGATTCCCCATTGAAGCGACCCTGACTCATTTGAGAAATAGACAAGTCCATTCCTGACAGGGTCAATAGATCTGCCATCTGTCCTGCATCTTCAAAGGTCTGTACTAAGCCCTGGCAAGATTCAACGGGTTTCTCGATGAGTTTAGAGATGGAAGCTTGGACACAAATCGTTACCTAAATCTTCAAGAAGAGTTTCCCCTTCCTCCTATTTGCACTTTTTGAATAGACTCTCCCCTAGATTGGCAGTACTTTATAGGTGGCTGATACTTAGCCCTGGTTCTCAAATGGATGAGGTTTCGCTGAAAACCTGATCTGTCAGGGATTTGTGCTCTTTTCTTTCAAGGAACCGTCATCCTTAGTTTAGACGGGCTTTGAGGTGATTACCCTTGAAATTCAGTGCCTGCGAAGGATACAGATACTAAAGAGGAATTAAAAATGACGAATGGTAAAAAACCAAACATTTTGGTGATCTGGGGGGATGACATTGGTCAATCGAACCTCAGTTGCTACACCCACGGGTTGATGGGTTATCAAACACCGAACATCGATCGCATTGCCAAAGAGGGAATGCTATTCACTGATTCTTACGCCGAGCAGAGCTGTACGGCAGGACGGTCGTCGTTTATCACCGGGCAAAGTGTCTTTCGCACTGGGCTCAGCAAGGTGGGTTTGCCAGGAGCCGACCTGGGGTTACGGGCGGAAGATCCCACCATTGCCGAGTTGCTGAAGCCCTTGGGCTACTCCACGGGTCAGTTCGGCAAGAATCATTTAGGTGATAAGGATGAATTCCTCCCCACCAATCATGGGTTTGATGAGTTTTTTGGCTTCCTTTACCACCTGAACGCCTGCGAGGAGCCAGAACTCCGCGACTATCCGCCAGCAGAAGACTATCCTAACTTCCGGCAGAATTTTGGGCCCCGCGGTGTGCTGGATTGCAAAGCAAATGCAGATGGAACTCAAACGATTGTAGACACCGGACAATTGACGAAAAAACGGATGGAGACGATCGACGACGAAGTCGTGGCTAAGGCCAAGGACTACATCGCTCGGCAGGTTAAAGCCGATCAGCCGTTCTTCGCGTGGGTGAACGCATCGCACATGCACTTTCGGACCCATGCCAAGCCCGAGAGTTTGGGTCAATCGGGACGCTGGCAGTCGGAATACCACGATGTGATGATTGATCACGACAAGTTCGTTGGCGAGTTGCTTGATCAGGTAGACGAGCTCGGCATCGCCGACAACACGATTGTCATTTATGGCACCGATAACGGTCCTCACATGAACTCCTGGCCCGATGCAGGCATGACCCCCTTCCGTAACGAGAAAGACTCCAACTGGGAGGGCGCGTTCCGGGTTCCCTGGCTCGTGCGCTGGCCTGGGGTTACCAAGCCCGGTAGTGTCTGCAATGAGATCATCAGTAACCTGGACTGGATGCCAACTCTGTTGGCGGCGGCAGGCGATCTGAATATTAAGGAGAAACTGCTAACGGGACATAAGGCAGGGAATAAAACCTTTAAAGTGCATCTTGACGGCTACAACTTTCTTCCCTACTTCAAGGGCGAAGTGGAGAAGAGTCCGCGTATAGAGTACTTCTACTTCTCCGATGACGGCGACCTGATGGCGATGCGCTATGACAACTGGAAGATTGTTTTCATGGAGCAGCGGTGCGTAGGGACGCTGCGGATCTGGGCAGAACCGATGGTGATACTGCGGGTGCCACTGCTATTTAACCTGCGCACCGATCCCTACGAACGGGCGAACATCACGTCGAACACCTACTACGATTGGATGATCGATCACGTCTACCTATACGTGCCCGCACAGAAGATTGTCGGAGATTTCCTGAAGACTTTTGTGGCCTATCCGCCCCGGCAAAAGGCGGCGAGCTTCACCATCAATCAGGTGCTGGAGAAGCTCGTGTCTCAGGGTGGTGCCCACTAAATCGAGTTGACCGATTGAACATCCCTGCCCCTTTCTTGGGGTAGGGTAACGCTGGAAGGTAAAAATGAGTTGAACCCATTTTGATTGTCACTGGCTTGCTAACGATGGGAGCGATCACCCTATTTCTATTACCCCAACCTGGACTAAAACTTTTGCTGGGGATTGAGACAACGGAATCGGGCATCCTCTTGCTGACAAGGCATTGGGAAAGGATTGCTCTCTCTGGTGGGGGCATTGCTGGTCTACAGCGCT
This sequence comes from Gloeobacterales cyanobacterium, assembly GCA_049582005.1. Classification (GTDB taxonomy): domain Bacteria; phylum Cyanobacteriota; class Cyanobacteriia; order Gloeobacterales; family PMM-0068; genus Sivonenia. The sequence goes on from JBAUTB010000125.1 coordinate 12,315, forward strand.
TTTACTGGCTTACTTATGAGCAATCTGCTGCCGTACCCAGGCACGAAAATTAACCTCAGCAGCAACCTCATCTTGCTGGCAAGCAGCTAGAAATTGATAGAGATCATCCTTGTTCACCAGGGGAAAGATTGGCGTGTGATCGCACTCGACATAGGTATCTGTTTGCAAATGATAAATTTGCCAGACCTGGCCATTGAACCGCCAAAATTCTGGCACACCGATTGTCGCGTAGAGCGCAGGTTTATCGATATCTGCGTGGCTGATATCTACCTCAACCACCAGATCAGGCGGTGGGTCCGTGGCTAGATTGACCTCACGCCCAGCAACCTTGGGTTGATTTTGAATGTGGTAGCCGTTGTCGGGTTCTGCGCCTCGATCCAGGTCGGCTCGATCGAGGGTGGTTGAACCCATTGTCTTGAGCTTCAGACCGAGTTCAACCACTAAGATAACGATGAATCGCTCGATCAAGCGGGCGTACACTTCATGGAATTCTGAGGGCATGGTGATTTCGAGGGTACCGCGATCGTAGGTCAACCGAGCCTGTGTTCGTTCATTCAGCAGGGCTTTCATTTGCTGATAAGCTGACCAGTCGAGACCGTGGAGTGTTACACGCTTTTCACCCATGGGATTGGAGACAGTCTTGGCGGAATAATTCGCTAGCATTGTTTCTGTCATTCAACTCCTTTCAGGATACGCGATCTGCTCTATTGTTGAGCCGAGCTTCATGGTTTTGGAACCGCTTGAATTTACCCGATCGTACGCGCTGTCTCTATTCCCCTTGCTTACCATTAGCCTTCAATAAGCCTTCCGGCAATATATTTATGTAAGATGCTGGTAATCAGTGTTTGATAAGGAATTCCTTCCTCTAGTGCCTTAACTTGCAATTCCTCTAAATCCCTTGACGAGATCCGGATAGTGATTCGTTTGTCTTTAGACAAAGCCGCCTGACCATAAACCTGAAATGCCTTCAATCGCTCAGGCATGGCAACTGACTGCCATTGATCGTGTTCAAACGACTCTAATAATTCTCTTTCTTCCTGGTCAAGCTCCTGCATATTAAATGTCTCCCCCGAGGTATTTTTTAGTGGCTTTCCGAGAAGGAATAATGGTTTTCAGGAAAAGTTCTAATTCAGTCTCCACATAAGGGACTAGCCAAGCATATTCCCGAATTTTTACGACTAGTATCCGCTGGTTAGCATATTTTTCTGAGTTGGGATGAATGAGGTCGTCTAAAACATTACCTTGAGCCATAGCTAGGGTTACCATTTCAAACGACACTCCCCGCTCTTGCTTCAGCTTGGCATTTTTTTCATGGTCCCAGCGGACTATCTTCATGCCCTGAGATTACGGAATTGTACATACAATGTCAACAAAAGTGGGTATCCCTCTCTATGTTTGAGCTTTCGCTTGAATGGCGCGGGCTGCGTCTTCTATCTATACCTGCTCGACTTTGCTGGACTATAAATCGTGAGGAAGAGCGAGTAAGGCGATTTGTGGGATTGTCCTGCTCTTTGCAAGGCAAAACTAAAATGTGTAATTCTGTTAATGAAATCTCTTACTGAGAAATTATAAACAGGGAAGTCAATGTCCATTGAACCCCAGGTCTCCAAGGAAGTTCGCTCTTTCTACGAGCGGATGCCCTATCCGGCCCCGCTCATCAACCTGGATCGGCACCTTGAGCTATACCAGAATCCGGATCGGCGTCGAGCATTGTTTCACCTGATCTGGCCAACCAAGAAGCTACCCGGCAAACTGGAGATCCTGGTGGCGGGTTGTGGTACCTCC
>JBAUTB010000126.1:0-4549 GCA_049582005.1 Gloeobacterales cyanobacterium
GGTCACGATCGTCCTCATGATAGCCATCGTGCCTTTTTTGGGTGCCTATATGGCACGAGTATTCCAGTTCCAGACGACCTGGTTTGATCCACTCTTCGATCCGGTAGAACGACTGGTCTACAAGCTGGGGGGCGTTAATTCCGATGAGGACATGGACTGGTGGACCTACGCCCGCAGCGTACTGATCAGCAACTCCGCTATGTTCGTACCCGTGTTTGCCATACTACTGCTGCAAGGGAGTTTGCCGTTTAATCCCAACAATATTTCTGGGATGACACCGGACTTGGCTCTGCACACGGCCATTTCCTTTCTGACCAACACCAACCAACAACACTATTCCGGTGAAACGGGTGCCAGTCACTTCACTCAGATGGTTTGCTTCCAATTTTTGATGTTTACCTCAGCAGCGACCGGACTGGCGGTCGGCATTGCTTTCATCCGGGGGATCCTCGGCAAACCCATGGGTAACTTCTATGTGGATCTCACCCGCAGCATCTCGCGGATTTTGATGCCCATTTCAATTGTTTTCGCGGTTATCTTCCTGAGTCAGGGAATCCCCCAAAACTTGAGCGGCCTCACTGAAGTGAAGCTCATCGATCCTTATATCACTACGACCACGACCAATGACAAGACCGAAACCACCCAGGTCAATACCCAGAAACTTTTCACGGGCCCCTTTGCCTCAATGGAAAGCATCAAGCAGCTGGGCGAGAACGGTGGCGGTTCCTACGGGGTAAACTCCGCCCATCCCTACGAGAATCCTAATCCGTTCACCAACCTGGTTCAAATTGTGTTGATGCTGGCGATTCCCACCTCGTTCATCTACACCTTCGGCATCATGGCGGGCAATAAGAAGCAGGGCTGGGTGATTTTCTGGACAATCTTCTCGCTATTTGTCGTCGGCGTTGGCGTGGCCGCCACCAGTGAGTATTTCGGCAATCCGACTCTGAACACCATCTTGGGAACGGCTAATCCGAACTTTGAAGGCCAAGAAGTGCGTTTCGGCTGGTCCCAGACCGCCCTGTTCGCTACTTCCACTACGGGCACCATGACTGGAGCCGTCAACGGCATGCACGATTCACTCACACCCCTAGCCCTCCTGGTTGTTCTCTTCAATATGTTCATGCAGGTGATCTGGGGAGGACAGGGCACCGGACTAGCCTACATTCTGGTCTTTTTGATCATCGCGGTTTTCCTGACCGGTCTGATGGTCGGTCGTACCCCGGAGATTTTCGGACGTAAGGTTGAACAGCGCGAGGTGGCCCTAGCAAGCATCATTTTCTTGCTTCAGCCCATAATCACCAAGATACCGCTGGCCATCGCCCTGTCCATCCCTGGACTGATTACCGTGGGTAACCCCCTTTACCGGGGCATGATAGAGCCTTTCTACGAGTACGTCTCCGCTGCTGCGAACAACGGCTCCGGCCTCGGTGGGCTGACTAGCGCTGTACCTTGGTGGAATTACACCTGTTCAGTGGTGCTGCTCTTAGGCCGCTTTGTACCGATCGTCGCACTCTTGGCTCTGGCTGGCGGCCTGCAGCGGAAGAAGTCTGTCCCTGAAACACCCGGCACCTTGCGTACCGACACGCCTCTGTTCGGTGCTGTCACCGCTGGAACGATCCTTATCCTCGGCGGTCTAACCCTCTTCCCTATCGCTGCCCTCGGCCCCATTGCTGAGTTCTTCGCCACCCTCGCCGGTAAAACGTTCTAGGAGTCTCTACCGATGCAAGTAAAAACCAAGCCAACTGTGAATACTGCCTCAGAGAAAATGAAGCTGCGTCGCCGCTCAGTAGAGAGCTCTGGCATCTATCAGCGTGCCATTATCGAGTCATTTACCAAGCTCAATCCCCTCACGCTTTACAAAAACCCGGTTATGTTCGTCGTGATGGTGGGCACCCTTGTCACCTTCGCCCTCACCATCAATCCGGATCTGTTCGGACCTCAGCCGGGCACACGTCTGCTCAACGGACTGATTACAGCAATTTTGTTTGTGACAGTACTGTTTGCTAACTTTGCTGAAGCGGTGGCGGAAGGGCGCGGCAAAGCCCAAGCCGATGCTCTGCGCCGCACGAGACAGGACACCCTTGCCCGTCGCGTTAGAGCGGACGGCATGGTGGAAGAAGTTTCCTCTACTCAGTTGCGCAAAGGAGACATCCTTCAGGTTGTGGCAGGAGATTTAATCCCTGGGGATGGAGAGGTACTCGAAGGAGTCGCCTCCGTGGACGAATCGGCGATCACAGGCGAGTCTGCCCCCGTGATTAAAGAGCCGGGTTCGGATGTGGCCAGTACGGTCACAGGCGGCACCCGCATTCTTTCAGATACCCTGGTGATCCGTATCACCGCGAATCCTGGCGAGGGCTTTATTGATAAGATGATTGCTCTGGTAGAAGGAGCTAAGCGTCAGAAGACTCCTAACGAAATTGCGCTCACCGTGCTGTTAGCGGTACTGACTGAGATTTTTCTGGTGGTGGTAGCAACTTTGCCTCCGATCGCTAAATTTGTTGGGGCACCCGTTAGTATCGCGACGCTAGTGGCCCTTCTGGTCGCTCTGATTCCGACCACTATAGGAGGGTTGCTGTCAGCGATTGGTATCGCAGGCATGGATCGTGTCGCTCAGTTCAACGTGATCGCTACCTCTGGAAAGGCAGTGGAGGCGGCTGGTGATATCGGCACCCTTATTCTGGATAAAACCGGCACCATTACCCTGGGCAACCGACTGGCCGACAAGTTTATTCCTGTTGGGACCCACACCCTAGGGGAAGTAGCTATGGTTGCTTGGGCCGGTTCACTCTTTGATACCACTCCCGAGGGCAAGTCCATCATCAAGCTTGCAGAGCGTGAGGGAGCCACTCTTGGCTACAATCCCGACGGAGCAGAGGGCATTGAGTTTACTGCCCAAACCCGGATGAGTGGCACTGATTTTGCTGATAGGCGCAGGGTCCGCAAGGGAGCTGTCGATGCGATCAAACGCTATGTATTCAACCAAGGCGGCCAAGTCCCAGCAGACCTTGATGCTGCCACGGAGCGAGTATCTCGACTAGGTGGTACCCCTTTGGCGGTCTGTCAAGACGGTGAAATTCTTGGGGTGATTTACCTCAAGGATATCGTCAAGCCTGGGATCAGCCAACGCTTCGAGGAACTGCGCCGCATGGGCATCAAGACGATCATGCTCACAGGCGATAACCGGATTACGGCTTCGGTGATTGCAGCAGAAGCGGGCGTTGACGACTTCATCGCCGAAGCTACTCCAGAGGACAAGATTCGCGTCATTAAGGAAAATCAAGCCCAGGGAAAACTGGTAGCCATGACGGGTGACGGCACTAACGATGCTCCAGCCTTGGCCCAAGCGGATGTAGGGGTAGCCATGAACTCAGGGACCCAGGCAGCCAAGGAAGCTGCGAATATGGTGGACCTCGATTCAGACCCGACCAAGCTCATCGACGTTGTGACCATTGGTAAGCAACTGCTAATCACACGGGGAGCGCTGACCACGTTCAGTATCGCTAACGATGTGTCCAAATACTTTGCGATTATTCCGGCGATGTTCACAGCTGCTGGTATTGGCACCCTTAACATCATGGGGCTTACCAGTCCCACCTCAGCAATCCTTTCGGCCTTGATTTTCAACGCCCTGATCATTCCGGCCCTGATTCCGCTAGCTCTTCGTGGTGTCGAGTTCAAACCGCTCACCGCTGACCAACTGCTGACACGCAATATCCTCCTCTATGGGGTTGGTGGGTTGGTGGTACCGTTCATCGGCATCAAGCTCATCGATCTTGCCCTAACTACTATCGGCCTTACTTAGGAGACTGCTCTATGTTTGCGCTTAAAGAAATTGGAACAGGCATCCGGATGACCCTCTTCTTCTGGATTGCTTGCGGTCTAATCTATCCGCTGCTTCTGACTGGGTTTGCCCAAGTAGCTTTGCCGAACCAGGCGAATGGGTCTCTAATCCGTAACGAAAAAGGGGAGGCCATTGGCTCAGCACTCATCGGCCAGAAGTTTACAGCTGAGCGCTACTTTCACGGACGTCCCAGTAGTATTGACTACAAAGCCGAAGCCTCCGGAGCAAGCCAACTTGCACCCATCAACAAATCGCTCATCGATCGGGTAAAAGCGGACACTAAAGCCTTGACGAAACTCAACGACACAAAGCCAACTATTGATCTGGTCACAACTTCTGGTTCTGGCCTCGACCCCGACATCACCCCTGCAGGAGCGGAAGTCCAGATAGCGCGAGTGGCTAAGGCGCGGGAACTGGCCCCTGATGCCGTGCGCAAACTGGTAGCTGAACATACCGAAGGTCGTTTTCTGGGCCTCTTTGGAGAGCCTCGAGTGAATGTCCTTGCCCTTAACCTAGCCCTTGACCAGATGAAACCATAAACACTCTACAAAATTTGGACTGGCTTCAGGGTCGGTGAAAAACCTTGAAGGGAACCTTCCGCCACCTCCAAGGGAACGATAAAGTAGACCAATCCCCTACTGTCTGCATAATAGTCAGCAGATTCTGATTGGAGCCGACCTTGTCCGACTTTGCCGAACTCCGAAA
>JBAUTB010000127.1:0-1738 GCA_049582005.1 Gloeobacterales cyanobacterium
GGTGAACAGAAAGGCAGAACTGAAGGCATCGCAGAAGGCAGAACTGAAGGCATCGCAGAAGGCAGAACTGAAGGAGAGCGATCGCTTGTCCTGCGCCTTCTAGCACGTCGTGTTGGCACCCTCCCCACCAGCGTTGCGGCTCAAGTCCAAGCGCTAGAACTGCCCCAGCTTGAGGCTTTGGGTGAAGCGCTCTTAGATTTTGCTCAGTTGTCTGATCTAATCAATTGGTTGCAAGGCAATTCCTGAAGAAGAGCAAATCCTTGGCATAGTTTAAATAAGGGGAGCACTTTTAGGAAAGGCTAAAAGACTAGAACCCCTGCTGGCTATAGCAAAAACTTAGCCCCTTGGAGATTTCGGCTAAGTGATTGACTGCCTCGACCGCAACGTCCCCAAGAAGACCAAAGTTCCCAATCACCTGCCGCAGGTAATCTTGAACGCCCAGAAGATGACCTCTCAACGGTCGCGTGCATTTTATGCCTCCGTAATCACTACGATCATTAGGCAACCTGGAGTGTCTTGGGTTCAGAGATAGGTCCGCCTTCTGCTTGCCAAGCTTCCAAGTACATTTCAATAACTTCTTCACCGTTATGAATTGCTTCCTCACGAGTTTTGCCATGAGTGCAAGGCATCACAACAAGATCGGCAAACTCTAGGATCGTAACTAAGAAAAGCTGATCTTCATCAGACCATTGAACAATCATGCTGTATCGATTCATGAATCCTCGTCCTCCCTTAACTTTTCCAGTGCAGTAAGTACATAAGTTTTGTCCAAATTAACGGCAACGTGGTCAGGGATAAGCAAAGCGGCTAGACTCTCAGTTAGGCGTCTAGCCCAGGTATCAGATGGATTCAGGAGAATTTCCACCAATTTCCCAACAGCATTGAAGACCAACAAGCCACTTGTGGTGAATACATCTCGCACCAGACGGAGCACTCCCAAAGGTCGGAGTTTGGGAGTCGAAGGAACAAGCCACCCTTTCGCCCAGAGCGTGACATTGTGAGCCAAAGCACCGAGTTGTACGAGCATTTGCTGTGCCTCAAAACGTTTTTTATTGCGTTTGGTGATGCCTAATCCTTGTTTATCTTGCTTGAAGGAGGTTTCAACCCCTGCCCCGCGTTGGTCATAAAAGTAGACGTAGGCAAACAACGTGGCATGCGGGTTCGATTTCTCCAGACGGTGGGAAGTCAGTTCCCACACCTGCTGCTCGGACAGGGCCGAAATCAGCACGCCAATCCCCCATTGCCCATTGTTTTTGCGACAGCGCACGGCAATCTGGTGCACTGGGCAGACATACTCAGAAGTCTCCTGCTGCACCCATCCAGCTTGTCGTCCCTCATGACGAGGGTCATCCACCCACTGCTCTACGGTCTGTGCTAATTTCTGGGAGCGTGCGGTGGAGCAATCTTTGGTATGCACCAGATAGCCCCGTTGGAGCAGCCAGTTGACATCATCAAGACTGCCACCCCCCCGGTCAATGCGAACCACGGTACGGCCTCGTTTCGCCCCATCGTCTTGTAATTTCAGCGTGGTCTCGGTTGCCACCATCAACGGTTGCAGCGCCCCAAATAGTTGGGTTTTGCCATTAAACAGACGGTCAATCACGATTTCCCCCCCACGAGATGCGCAACGAGATTGGAACTGTAAAGCCAGAACTGAGACTGTGAACGAGCTTCCCTGGGAGTCGGCAATAGAAAATGACATCGTTACCTATTGGAATCAGGGCAAATCACGATGTCA
>JBAUTB010000128.1:0-7296 GCA_049582005.1 Gloeobacterales cyanobacterium
CCTTGGATGTTCATATACAGGGTTCCTAACAACTCGAATCCCTATTAGGGATTGAAACATTAGGAAGCAGTGATGCCGCCGATAATTCCTTCAAGTTCCTAACAACTCGAATCCCTATTAGGGATTGAAACAGTTTGAAATGGATCAGCTCAACGCTACAACGAATGTTCCTAACAACTCGAATCCCTATTAGGGATTGAAACCATAGCTAGGCCTGGCTACGTATTTGCCTCTTGTGATTCGTTCCTAACAACTCGAATCCCTATTAGGGATTGAAACGGTCTTTTCCTCTTCAAACTTGTTTCTGGGAGCTGAAGACTTGGCCCATCCACCTACGCTGATCTATTTGTCACAGTCCTCTGATGGCTTTGGTAAGCCCAGTCAGCTTTATACAGATTGGTTGCTCAGTTCTATATCTTCGTAAATCAGCGAAATGGGGCAAAGGAAATCAATACTGGTGAATTGAACGTCCGTATTTTGTTCATCGGTGGAGAGATCGTCCAGCGGGTACGCCGTAAGTTCCCATTTACCTCGTTCGTTGAAGCGATAACATTCAACACTCAACTTCTCAGCATCAACCAAAACGTACTCCTGTAAGGTCTTCAGACGGCGGTAAAACTTGAATTTATCACCTCGGTCATATCCTTCAGTGCCGGGTGAAAGTACTTCAATAATTAGGCAGGGATACTGAACCATGGTCAGTGCCCTTCTATCCCGTTCATCACAACTGACAACAACATCCGGGTAAAAATACGGTCCCTTTTCAGAAACGCTTACCTTGGCATCGGCCATAAAAACTTTGCATCCTTTGCCACGCAAATGAGTTCTCAAGGCAGTAGTTATATTCACCGCAATCGAGTTATGGGGTAGGGTCCCACCCGTCATCGCGTAGGCTTCACCATAGATGTATTCATATTTAAGGGGCTGTTTTTCTTCCCACGCCAGGTATTCCTGGGGAGACATTGGGAGGTGTTCAGGAGTAGCAATCATGACTTATCTCTCCCTTAAATAGACAGCGCTATGTCAATAAATAAGCAGGCAGTCTGGTACATTCTTCAACCCAACTTATCATCCAAAGCTTGCTTAAATCCCAGCACGACAAAAATATTAGAAATGGTCAATAGAGCTTCTGCTGGACCATGTAACCAGTCCACATTAGAAAGGGTTTCATGAAGAACCAACTTACAATAAATTCCTACGGGAATTGTAACCAATACAAAAACCAGCAAAAAATAAAAGCCAAACAGGACTAATTTTGGTGCTTTTCCGGATTTTTGCAGGAAGTAGAGAAAAGCTAGATAGGGAAATAAACTCAAGGAAAAAAGAGCTTCCATTAGTGATTCTGTGTCCGATTCCGATATAGACCGTAAGCTCCCATCATTAAGGTGACATTTCCCAGTAGGGTCATTGCTCCTTGAAAGTTTCCCATCCAAGACAGCGCAAGGTCATTGTCAAAATAGTGCCAGATTACTACAGCGGTACCCCCCATCAAGGCCGGAATCATCGAAAAGGCAAACCCTCGCCAAGCCGGTTCATTGGTCACCGCAGCATAGCGCCATACCAGAACCATGGCGACCATCCATTCTAATAAACTAGAGATATGGATAATCCATGTACCTAAAGAAAGGGCATTCATTCATCAGCTCTCTTAAGAATAAACAAACTACCTTGATTACCAAGACCGATGCGCAGGGTCTCATCCAGGTAGATAATTTCCAGCCAGCCACTTCGCCCTTGACTAGAAAAACTCACCGCAGGAGGGGTATCTTTCTCTTGGCTAAATTGAGCTAACCAATCAACAGCAGTTTTCCCAGACAATAGACCTGAGAAAGTAATGAATGCTCTCTCAAAAATGACTTTAAGGCGTTTGGGACTCATCACTTCAAAACGGGCCTTGATGGCCGCTACCATCTGAAAGGAACCAGGGACTTCCAGTTCAATCAAGTTTAAAACCAACCCTTGGGACACATCGATTCGCTGCCAAACCTGCCGTTGTTTTACTCCAGGCAATCGGTCTAAGGGAGAGAAACTATCCCGGTTGGTATACAAGAGTTTCCAATTTCCTGTCAACAGGGCAGCTCGTTCTTGATCCGTGCGGGGCGGGTCCAACTTAGCCAGGTGGTCTACCAAAATACGGATGCGCGGATGTGCGGCGACCGAGTCGAGTTGACCTTCCCGGTAGGCCAGTATGGTCTCCAAGAGTGCTAGTTTTTCAGTGAGTATTTCAGGGGAACTAGTCATACCAACTTTGAGCCAGGTGTTTCGTTAGGTTTCCAGTGTAATAGCTCCATAAGGCTTTAGAGCGTTTCTTAGACCTCAAAGAGCTGACTCCCTTTAATGGAGAGCACGTCCAAAGCTATTACCTGGACGCTTCTGCTGGGCATGGGCAGATTGTCGCAGGCTATCTCATGCGCTCAGTGCTTTACTAGACCCATGATTGTGGCATACATACCCCAGAGACCCACATAGGAATCTTGAACATTAAACAGGCGCGGAAGCCAACCATAGACGGTTGCAGAATCCCCACCAGTCGCAATCACCTTTCCCTGTGGTTGTCTTTGCCGCCATGCCAAGCAAAATTGTTCGATGCCTGCTAACGTCACTTGAATAACGCCACTCTGTATAGATTGTTCCGTGGTAAGCGCCATCGCAGGGGGTAAAACGGCCGGTAATTCCACATGAGGAAGTAAAGCCGTATATTGATGCAGAGATTTAAACTGCAAACCAAAGCCTGGCATAATGCACCCACCGATAAATTGGCCCGAATCATTGGTAGCACTCATGGTAAGGGCCGTTCCAAAATCTACAACAAGAGTCGGATAACCATAGCGATAGCTTGCTCCAAGAATATTGAGAGCCCGGTCTACTCCTAAACCTTCGTATCCCCCCTGAATCGGCACTCTATCTAGGGTTAATATTTGAGCTTTCGGAATAGATAACCAGCGCTCCAAAGCATCTGGAACCACGGAGGCTACCACAATGGACTCGGCTTTATCTAAAGCTTCTTCGTCCCAGTAATCAGGGGGATAATCCGCTGTCTGGAATAGTTCATTGCCATGGAACCAGCCCCAATGTTGCCGAGAGTTACCAATATTAAGGGCAAGCCACATATAGAAAAATGTATAAAACTAAATGTATTAGAACTATAGTATGCGTAATTTATTTCTTATACATAAACTTGCGTAACAGCGTTTCACGGGTTTCTTCATCCAAGTGGTCAATCAACTTATGGCCCACTTTTTTAGAGGATTTATGTTGTTGAATTTTTTGTTCTTGTTTAGACTGTCGCACCTCGGCCAAAAGCCGATCTGCCGAATAGAGTCTGGCTCCTTGACCATAGACGACATGCTGCTGAGTACGGTCTGAGGTGGCTACATAGACTAATGCATATCCTTCTTTCAGTAGTTGGTAACTCCGGGATTCGATGTAGGTATCTGCGGTTTGGAGATAATCCGTAAAAAGCACCTCTACATGGGGACTAATCTGCTCCTGGGTTGAGGGATTTGCTTGGTATTGAGCATCAAAAACTATGGTGGTATACCAATCTCGAAAACTAGAAAAATCTACGAGGGCTTCGATAAGTTTTCTTCTGGCACGGTCAAGATCTCCCTTATTCTTGAGATGGATGAGATTGGGCCAGGCCCCAATCATGTTGTAGCCATCAACCAGTAGAAAAACGTCGGGCATAGAAAAAGTTTGAGCTTCCTTTACATCTTGTCATGTATTTTAGTGTTCAGCCCTACCGATGCGTGTCAAGGAAAATCATCATGCGGATGCAAACTTTAGGAAATTTATTATCCATTGTGAGTATCGTCCTACTCACAGGAGCCATATTTACGGGGACGGCTATCAAGTCTGGGAGCGTTTCAAGCCAGTCCCATGCCCTTTACTCCGGAACGATATCGATTATTGCTATCGCCGCGCTTGCCATCAATTTATGGCAAATCCAAAATAAGGACTAAGTATTTATGCGTATAAGGTTTTTTTCCGTTAGACTTGGCTAAGATGTCAAAAGGCAAGCGAGAGAAGACCAGTGTTCTACCGACTTTCCGACCAATACCGCCAATTTGTACGGGAACTTATTGTTAATCTTCAGGCTCTGGCCATGGTCCTTGAGCGGAGGGGCTATATAGCCTCTTGCTATACCTGGGGCGATGATTTGGAGCGTGCTACCTTTATTGTCAATATTGGTCCTGAACATCTGATCCGGCTTTTGGTCTCGGACTACGGCATCAGCTGGACAGAAATACGGGATGACCGGGAACTGATGAAATTGGAAGGGGCAGAAGCAATTGGTCAACTGCAAGAATTAATGGACCGCTTAAGCAATCCTGAAAGTGTGCGGCCAGTTCCTCTAATCGGCATGGAAGTCTAGTTCAGTGTATTGGCCCCTCCATTTGATAGGTTCATGACTCTTTCATCTGAGTATTGGGAAAACCGCTACCAACAACGCAATGAACCTTGGGATATAGGAAAGCCTGCGCCCCCTTTAGTATCCTTTTTTGAATCTACGGATGCTCCTCATCCTGGAATCATGGCGGTTCCTGGTTGTGGTAAGGGTCATGAAGCCCTCTACTGCGCTCAAAAAGGTTTTACAGTCTATGGTTTTGATTTTGCCCCTTCCGCGATTACGAATGCGACGGGACGTGCCTTGACGGCAGGGATCAACGCTACTTTTTTAGAACGGGATATTTTCAGTTTAGGGGAAGAATTTCCCGGACACTTTGACTATGTGCTGGAACACACTTGTTTTTGTGCTATCAATCCTGATCAGCGAGCAGAATATGTTCAGATCATTCATCAAATATTGAAACCGAAGGGAGCCTTGATTGCACTTTTCTTCACCCATTCCAGAGCAGGGGGTCCCCCCTTTGGCACAAATTTAGAAGAATTAGAATGCCTCTTTGACCCTTACTTTACTGTTCAGTTTCTAGAAAAGCCAAGTAATTCTATAGCAGGACGGGAAAATGATGAATTGCTAGCCTATCTGGTTAAGATCTAATACCAATTTGCTAAATAAATGCATCGCAATATAGCCCCCCCGGCCCCCCAATCCTGGGGGGAGAAGCAACCTTGGCGCATTCAAAAAGTAAAATGATATAAGTCTTGTAAAGGGAAATTCATGTTGCCACCTCCCGAAGAACCACGCTTTAAACAGCGTTTTCAGAGATTACAAAAAATTCTAGAGATACTCTCAGTTTCCACACAGGGCATGACTGCAAAGGAATTGTTAAACTCTCTTGAAAAACTGGGTGCTCCCCATACAGTTAAAGAACGAAGATTGTATGAAGACCTCCATTTTCTGATGGAGGAGGTGGATAGTCCAATGATCAAGAAGAATAATGGATACTACCAAGCAATTCTACCTGAAAATTATGTATTTCTGAGTGAACAGGAAGCTCTATTTTGTTTTGGTTTGGTTGCTAGTATTGGGAACTCTCTCCTGCATAAATCCACCCAGAAATATAAAAATGCACTCCTTACTAAAATGACTCAATCCCATCCCAAGCTTATAGAGAAAATAAGTAGTCCTGTACGTCAACTAATCATTCCTACGGTTCGTACTATCCAAGAGGAGGATGATCTAGATGATGGTATTTCTGTCCGACTGATCGCAGCTATCGAACAACGAAAGCAAGTAAATATAACCTTTAAGGAGCATCAGCTAGGGAATGTAATTGGTTGCTATCCACTGCGGCTAATTTTTTATATCCGCTCTTGGTATCTACTTGCTTATTGCAATCCACCAACCGGATTAAATAAAAAAATGAAACGACAGTTATGTGCATTTCGGTTAGACAATATCTACCAAGTTGAGATGTTATTTGCCAACTTTACTTTGACTTCTAAGATGAATGTGGATGAAGCCCTAGATCGGGCTTGGGGACTTAATTTCTATGCTCCCATTTATCCTGTGACTTTACGCTTTAGGCAAGACCTAGCGCCTCATATTGAACGCAACAAGCGACACCCTAGCGCCATCTTAGAAAAGCAGCCAGATGGCTCTCTTGTATACAAGGCCCAGTACTATCAAGGTTCTTTAGATTTTATGCAATGGATCCGTCAGTATGGAGCAGGAGTAGAAGTTATCGAGCCAGAGGAACTACGCCAAGAAGTTATTCAGGATTTGAAACAGGCGTTAGATCTTTACTTGATTCCATAAGTTTATTATTGACCCATTCTCGGATTCTTAAATAAGTGTAATAACCTTTATCTTCATCAAAAGTCCTAATTGCTTGGAGGTGTAAAATTGATGCACTAACTCTATAAATCTTTTCCATGTTAAAGAGAATCTCATCTGGATCGCACGCATAATTTAAATTATCCCTTTCATAATATTTAAAATTTCCAGAATTTTTCTTATCAGACTCTAGTTTGTATATCATTTCTTCTTTCGAGATACCATTAGCATTATGGGCAATCTCATTTCTTTGGGTTGCCCAGTAGTCTAATGTCCTCATAAACTTCGCTAGTTCATTCCATTTTTCTTCGGGAAGTCTACCTGATTGCTGCTTATCATATTCGAACAGAGCTTTAATAAAATTTATTCGCCTTGGTCTATCGAGTTTATATTCAGATTCAGCAATACATCTCTGTTCTAATTGTTCAAAACCTTGCTTGAGTTGTTCAGGCACCCTTTGGATATATAGATAATAACCATTATTTTTCTTTTCAACGAGTCTTAATTTCTCATCCGGGCACAATTTTTTATCCCATTTTTTAATAAGTTGATTTAAGGTTTCCTCGTAGAAAGAAGACATTCTCCATAAAAAATCAGGAATTTGACCAAGTTCCCACTTGATTTTACACTGGGCATATAGATCAGATAGTAACTCATGGTTATTTATTAGCTTACTAGGAAAGTATCCATCTTCTTTTAGCGGAAGACAATTATCCAGTAAATCTTTAGCACTTTTATTATCTAAATCTAGATACTTACATGCAAGTTCCATTGCCTTTAGAATTGGTTCTATAGATTCTTGATTTGTATAGATTTCTTAGGCAGAGAGCCATTTTAGATCTTCTTGCCAAAGCTCTAAGACCGTATGAGCACCAGCAAAATCCCAACGCTCTAATAATTGCTTTACGGTTTGATATTTTTGCCCTCTTCTATGCTGCCAATAAGAAGTAAAGTTACATGCAGAAGGTTTCCCCAATAGGATTTTTTTAATATCAAGTTGAGGATCTAAGAAAAGCTGTTTGCGAATCTCAGAAGATATACTTTGAATTTGTAATGCCGTTTGCATCTTAGTATAAAGTGCTCCCCATTGTCAAGACAAAAAAACATAAAAGTTA
>JBAUTB010000129.1:0-3226 GCA_049582005.1 Gloeobacterales cyanobacterium
AAATCATATCCCTGCGCTGGATTGAGCAGAATTTCATCGGCTGCCCGTCGCAACATGAAGAAGGCTCCCTGGATCACCTCTGTCATAATCTCTGGATGCAGGGCAAACATCAGGATGATGATGCCCCCTACCGTTGAGACAATCATTTTGCGCAGAACGCCCTGGCCTTCGGTGAAGTAGCCCAAAAAGCCTGTAATCAATAATCTGTAGACGAATAGCCACGCCCCAACAATCAGCATCAAACCATTGAAGGCTTTAAAAAAGTCGTTGTTCGCCAGTTTGAACGCCGCTTCCGATATGACTTTGATAATCGTCTGTTCAATGCCAAAGGCAGAATCCCCCGCCGCAGGCCCAGGTCCGGGCACTGGAGCGATGGGACCCCCAGGGGCTGGAACAGCTTGAGCCAAAAAGTGACCAACATGCTCCAAGGGCAGATTTAGCCCGATATCCATGAAATGAAAAAGTGACATTTCCAAAACCCTCTATGTTGTCTGGTTATTTGGTTATTTGGTCTTAACGGGCAGGGTTCCTTTGAAAAGGTCCACAATGCCCCGCTGGGTACTTTCGATGTATTGCTTGTTCTGGGCATCGCCCGTCACCTGCATTTGTTTCTGTTCTGCTTGCTGTCGCTGCATCTCACCCAACGCCCGTAAGGTACGGTTATTCACCGCATTGTTATTGAGGATGAAGGCCCGTTGCGCTTCCGCTAAAGAGGTTTGACAGGCCAACGCTTTCTGTTGAGAGGCAGTCAAACTTTGGAAAGCCTGATTCTGGCCTTTTAGTTGGGTGTAGATATAGGGTTGACCCGCCGCTTGCTCAAAGGCGGTAATCGGCTGGTCATAGGAAGGAATCGCCGCGCCATCGCCATTAGAACAATCCTGCTCAATTCTCAACGTCAGCTCATCATCCAGAGCGGTGAGATGTTTTGCATTCTTATCGCTAAGCTCCTCGTTTTCCCTTCCCTCCAAAATGGCCCGCTTCAGAAAATCCTGCTGACGCTGAAAGGTATACTCCGCTTCCGTTTGACCTCCCTTACCGGCTATTCCTGCTTGGAAAGCAGGACTGTTCTGGTATTGATACCTATCCGAGTTATCCAGATAGGTATCAAACGCTCCGTAGGCTTTAGGTGCGTTTTGGAGTTGCGGGGCAGAAGACCCCCCTTCGGGGAGCGGACCAATATACCCAGACCTGGAATTGGCTCCAGGCAACGTGGAATATTCTCCTGGATTCGCAGCACCCCCTTGAATGGGACAATCAACCGCTAGTCCCCCTTGACTACAAACCCCACCAGGAACCGTAAGGGTTGGCGTTACTCCAGGATTTATCGGGATGGGCGCAACAGGAGGAACACCTGTAATGACCGGGGGTTCGATAGGAGCGACAACTTGGCCATTTGCCCTCGGTACAAGCAAAGAACTTAAAAGCAAGAGACCAACTGCTAAAGCTATTTTGTTCATTAGATTCTCTCCATCCGAGTCACGGCATCTTTCTGTTCGTGATAGTCACGGGCCAATTCTTCGACCATCAGCCAGCCTTTCCCTCTGGACCGTTTGTTTTTGTCCTGTTCGGTCATTGGGAGTCCATGCGGCCAAACCAAGCCAAATATCCGACCCGCTTCCCGTATTTGTTCCGACCGCGCCTCTGCAATTGAGTCAGCCTCCAAAAGCTTGAGAATGCGCTTACGCATCTCTCCTTCTTCCTTCCCTCCCATCAGCAAGGCTATCCAAGACCCTGCGTCTTCCTCTTCGCCCTGCTCGTTAGCTTCTGTGATGGCGGGTACTGGATTGACGAGTAAGTAAGACGTATAGGAACCGTCTGCCTTGCGACGACGGAAGTAAAAACTCCCAAAAAAGCCTTTTTCCTGGTCCAGGCGCAAAATCGCTCTTTGTTCCAGGGGATTGAGCCCCAAGGTTTCCGATTCCTCTTTTGGACTGTCACCAGCCCCGGTCACGATGAAGTGGGTAGCGAAATCAAGGACAACCGCTCCTATATCTGATTTCAGTTCCTTCAGCCCTTGCGTGATGAACTTCAAGCACATCCCTATATGCCCGTGCTTACGGACAATTTCATTCAGCAAGGCATCCCCATTTTCCAAGTGGAACAAGGACCAACCTTCATCGATATCGCAATTGAAGTAGTAGTTCCGGTTTTCCGCTGCCCCTTTATTCGAGAGCAATATTCCAAAGCTCATCAGGGATTTCTTCAACAGCAGAGCGACTTTTCGCTGAAGGAATCCGTTGCTCATCCCCTGCAGATTCCAAGAGACAATGCGGTAGTCTAGCAATCCGCGCAAGGTGATTCCGTTTCGGTCTCCAAACAGACGATAGTATTTGCCATCGTCCATCTTCTTTTTATAGAGTCCTGATAGGTACTTACCGGAGCAAAACAGCTCCAAGCTCTTGGCCCATGCATGACGAACCTTCGTGTAATCATCGTTCTCCCACATATAGAGCGTCTCTACATACTGGTCATAGGAGGGATTTTCGTAACTGTTGTAGACCTTGATAATGGACTGGTCCAAGATTGCTTCGAGGTCGCCACTTAAGAGAACTTTGTGTCCCCGGTGAATATCGAACCAAAGGGATTCGGCCAACATTACCTTTTCGGTCGCTGTGGGGGTCTCCCCTGCAATATCAAAAGTCGGCAAGCAGACTTCACTAGAATCATCAAAACGAATATTGATGCCATCGTTCGCTTTGACTATGAAGTCCACGCTGGTTCCTTCTGCGTTGTTATCGATGTACCAGAAGAAGCTGTTATCGAAGGCCCTATATTGCTGCGCCGTACTCTTGCTCCAGACCCCTTTTCCGGTTCTAGGACCGCCATAGACTACCCAAATAGAACTGTTGGAGACGCCCCAAGGCACTATGCGCACGGGAGACCCCGATGCCGTCCAATACAAGGAGTAAGGCATGTCATGGCCTACAGGGTCGGACTGCGGTTCCCCGTAACGAGGCAGCAAGAAACTGGCGCGGTCAGCCCGTAGAATATTGCCCCGATATTTGTAATCCACCATACTGACCGGGACGCCAGGCGCACCCTGCAACCACGTTTTGCGAATACGGGAAGACCATTCCTCCCGATACAAGCGTGCACCTGGCATTTGATTGACTGCCCCTTGCAGTTCTAAACAGGCATTACTCAGGGTGTCTATATCCGGCGCGTCTACCCGTGCGGTACAGGTATACTGCACGATTTGATTGGCTTCGGTGGACTCGTAGCGCAT
>JBAUTB010000130.1:0-9057 GCA_049582005.1 Gloeobacterales cyanobacterium
TTGTTCCTAGGGAGAGCGGTCAAAAGCGTAAAATTCTAATCGAAGCATTTTCTTGAAGGAGCCAACTGATGAAGACATTCAATATTGAAGATACTGCAATGATTTTGATTGACCATCAGGTTGGGACTAACACTTGGGCAAGCACAACGCCACTTGAACTGTTACAACGGAATGTGATTATTCTGGCGAAGTTTGCAAAAGGCACTGGAATGCCCACAGTTTTGACTTCGAGTCAAGAAACGAACGTCAATGTCCAAGGACCGTTGATGCCAGAGCTACAAGAGATTTTGCCTGAAGAATTTGCCGCACGAATTAAGCGTCAAGGTGTGGTCAACGCTTGGGATGATGAAAACTTTGCCAATGCTTGCCGTAACACGGGTAAGAAGAACTTTGTGATGGCAGGCGTAACAACTGATGTTTGTATGGTTGCACCAGCGATTAGTGCGCTTGAAGAAGGCTTCAATGTGCAAGTTGTCTGTGATGCTTGCGGTTCGACAAATCAGATCGCAGAGGAGATGTCTTGGCGCAGAATGGAACGTGCTGGGGTTGGCTTAACAAGCACCAATGCTATTGTTGCTGAACTCGTCAAGAACTGGGCCTCACCTGCTGGTGCGATCGCCTTTCCTTTGTTGACATAAAGCATAGACTAAGCAGAGTCCTCAAAACCGCAACCGAATCGGGATATGGAGAATCCTCACGAATCCCCCCTCTCCCCCTCCAAAACTTCATCCCTATCGCCCCACCACCCAGCTTATCCCTCAGCAAAACGCTCGCAGCCCAAGCTTGAGCCACAGCAGCCTCAGCATCGCCGCGCTGCTGGATGTCTGGGATCGTCCTTCTGGGGAATCGAACGGTATTGGTCGAGGTTTCGATGAAGACTTGCGATCGCCTGGGCCTCTGCCTCAAAGCTTCAGCTAACTCAGGCTGTCGAGGGTGAGCGATTGCCAGCTCTTTCAGAGCGGTGACGCACCAAGAGTACCCACTCTAAAAGCTTGACCAGCGCTTCTTCAGGGTCATTCTCTGGGTATTGATACGCTAGATAGCAGAGCTGGGCTTCACAGAAAGGATAGTCATTTCTCACCCTAACTTACGGACAAAATCCGTGCTTTTGTCGATTAAGTATTGTAAATAATCCTGCAATAGACTTGACATGTATGGATAGGCAAGTAGGCTATCCACAGTGTTGAGTGGTGAGACAGCCATGTTTGAAGCCGATAGCCCCACTTGGATTGCAGTCGTCGTCGCCAGCGTTTATCTCCTTCAGAGCGCTACAAAAGACCTGTCCCTATGCCGATGGCTTTCTCCTTTTAGCTTAGGTTGGGTTATCGCCAGTTTGATGTTCATTTATCCCTTTGTCTTGAAGGGTTCCTGGATCGCGACGGGGGCTGTTTATTTATTGATGGGTGCATTAATTACAAACACCTTGATCTTGAGCGTCATGTCGATCCTGCCTGGGCGGGTTATAGATTTTAAATCTAAAGGGTTAGAGAAGATGGGGCTGATCTTTACAAGCTGCATCTTTACAGGATTTGTCCTCCTCATCAAAAAGGCTTTCGTGGTTCTCATGCAATGGCTCAAAACGATGCATCAACGTCATGGCCGAGTAACGACTTCCTGGAGCAGTACTTAATCGATACCGATAAATGAGAGGGCTTCGAGAATAAGAAGGTTGCGCTCGCCGCAACGTTGCCTGACTCTAGCGCGACGGCTGCCCCTAGCTGCTTGGCCGAGACTTGCAGCCTCAACCCCCTACACCCCCGCACTCCACTTGCTCCACTTTTGCTCGGCGATCGCCTGCAACTGCTCTAGCACCCGTCCTGCCGCAATGTTTTTCGCTTTTTGCTTCTTGATTGCCACTCCTATTCCAGTCACCAGATCGCCCTGAGCGCTCAGTCTGCACACGCATTCAAACCCTGGTTCTGATTCCGTAAATTCATACCTTGACTGCTCCCATCGCAGCGTTTGACACACACTATCGAGCATCCCGATAAAGTTTTGGCCATCCTTGAGCTTCTTGAGCAAGGCGGGGTGTCTTGCTTTGGTCTGAGCTGGTTTTTTCGTTTCAGCTACTGGTTCATTGATCTCCTGAACTTCATCTACTTTTGGCTCTGGCTCCACCCGCTGCTCTGGAGACACGAGCGCATTCTGAAGATACGCTTCAATCCACATCAGACAGGCATGATGACGCGCTGGCTGTTTGCGCTGATGTTCTGATGGATGAACCGTCGTCAGCACCTCACCGCCTATCTTCACTTCTAGCCAAGTCGTAAAGGGTGAGATTTCGCCCAACTCCTCATAGTCAAAACTCTCCCAGTCGGGCTGCTGCGTGGATGCCATCGCTATGATGCTGGCTGCATCCTGCACGCTGTCTTTGAGATACCAGTACGCGCGCTGCTGAAAGTCCTCTTCGCCACTTTGAAATAGCAGTAAATACACATCCTGCAATTGCAGCTTTCTGGACGCTAGACGCGATTTTAGCTCAAGGGCGATCGCCTCCAGCTCCTGATTTTCA
This sequence comes from Gloeobacterales cyanobacterium, assembly GCA_049582005.1. Taxonomy (GTDB): domain Bacteria; phylum Cyanobacteriota; class Cyanobacteriia; order Gloeobacterales; family PMM-0068; genus Sivonenia. The sequence goes on from JBAUTB010000130.1 coordinate 2,513, forward strand.
ATTGCATACTTCAGCACTCGGCTAAATTCTTTTTCTGAGAGATTTTCAAGTTCTACTGGGTCTTGAACCTGGGCCTGATAGACCTGTTGATGCGCTTCTTTGAAATACTCTGAGGTCTCTTTCTCGTTATCGCGGGTCACTTGGGCAATATGCTTCCCCAGCTGCTCAAGCTCTGTTTTGTTGTAGGGCGTATCCTGGCCCCGCAATAGCGCTTTGACGATCCGATGGTTGACTAGATCTGCCAGTCTACGAATGGGTGAGGTGAAGTGACAATAGGCAGGCAGGTTCAGGGCAAAGTGTCCGATCAGGCTAGGCCCATAGTCGGCTCGGTTGAGCCAGCTTGCCATCCGTTTTCGCACGTCTGCGGCGGTTCGCAATAGCAGCAGCTCTTGATACATGGTCTCGCGGTCGGGGGCGATCGCCCTGGCGGTATGATTCCGATAGAGTGCCGGGATATCTTGGTCGGCTAACCATAGGGCCACGGCTCGGTTGGCAAGGATCATGAATTCTTGAATGAGCAGATGGCTACTGTGGCGTTTGCCTTGGATGAGGCTTCCCTCTTCGCTCAGCCAATCGCCTTGGGCGGTCAGGGTCGCTCCGATGGCTCCGGCGTTGAGGCGATTGCGGTACAGTTGCTCGGCCCACAGATAGGCCGTCTGGAGAAGGTCGCTAAAGGGTAAGTGGGGGTCTTTTTGAGTCGATTCGGCTTCTTGATAATGGAAGCGCTTACTGCTTCTAAGCCAAGATTCAAAGATTTCTGTCTGCTCGATCTGAGCGTTTCGATTGAGCGAGACTTGAATGGTCAGGGTGGGGCGGTCTTGGTATTCCCACAGACTCAGCTTATCTTCCGATAAGGCCCTGGGCAGCATGGGGGCGTTGCCATTCCTGAAGTATTGCGTGGTGGTGCGGGCGATCGCCACTTTATCCAAGATGCTACCAACTCCGACCAGCTCTGAGACATCGGCAATATGCACTGAGAGGATCGCGCCTGTTGAGGTAGGTTCAATCCAGACGGCATCATCTAAGTCGCGTGAGTCTGGGCCATCGATGGTGATGCCTTGGACTTGCGGTCTTTGCCAGAGTGCGTCATCGAGGGCTAGGGCTTTGGAAAGGGCGATCGCTTGTGGGGGGAAACGAAGGGAGGTCATTGAATTCAGATTAGACATGTTCTTTGGGCTACGGTGTACACACAAGTCCTCCCAGAGCGGTTTTCCACCCGATGAAAATGGATTCAAACCGCCTCAGCCCATGAACTAAGGTGGGCATTCCAGGCGGTTTTTGAGAGCGATAGGCCGACCATCCCCCAAGACGAGCAATGAACCAAGTAGCCCAAGGTAAAGAGGCGGGAGGATAAGGGTTTTGTTGTTTCTGAGTTCGACCCTCAAGGGTGGGAGCAAGCTGGGTGAGACACTCTTGCTGTTGTGCAGAGAACGCTACAGAAGCAGGGATGTCAGGATTATCCCGACCTTCTACCATCTGTAAGGTTCGTGCCGCCACGGACAGCCCCAAGATGGTTAGTCGTTGGATGGCTTCAACAGATTCGAGTTGAGTCGCCTCAATGTCTAACCCTGTCAGCTTGAGCGTCGCAAATAACTGTTCAATGCGCCAGCCATAATACCCCCATAGAGACGAAGCCTCTTCAATATCCCACCATTAGCCTTACAGGTTTACTCCGCTTGGTTGAGCTTGTTGCCAAAATAGAGGCAAATGACTCATTGCGCAAAGAGGGAGAACTTCAATGTCAGAGCGAAACGAGCCCCCCCGCCTGTCTGTCCCCCGAGCGAGGACCTGTGGCAGAGGTTGACGCAAGCAAAACGTCAGCACTTGATCAGTGTGTTGAGTCAAATGCTGGCGAATCATCTGAGTGCCCAGTTAGGGAAGGAGGCACCTGATGAGCCTCCCAACTAATGACAGTCCATGGCCTTCAGAAAAAATACAAGCTCAACATCTGGAACGGCTAGCAGTGGTATACGTTCGTCAGTCAACCTTGCAGCAAGTGATAGACCATCAAGAATCGACTCGAATTCAATACGGATTAGTGGGACGGGCGGAAGCGCTGGGTTGGCGAACAGAGCGTGTGCTCACTATTGATGATGATTTAGGGAAATCAGGGAGTAGCGCCGAAGGCCGTTTGGGCTTTCAACGATTGGTAAGCGAAGTGGGTCTAAATCATGTTGGCCTAATATTGGGAGTAGAGATGTCACGGTTAGCCCGCTCATCGAAGGATTGGCATCAACTGCTGGAAATCTGTGCTCTGTTTGGCACCCTAATAGCAGACCTAGATGGCATCTACGATCCAGGGGATTTCAATGACAGACTCTTGCTTGGGTTGAAGGGATCTTTTTCGGAAGCAGAGCTCCATATCCTCAAACAGCGAATGATACAGGGAAAACGCAATAAAGCTCAACGCGGGGAACTGGGCTTCAATGTGCCCATTGGCTATGTGATTCGTCCATCCGGAGAAGTCCGATTTGACCCAGATGAACAAGTGCAGCAGGTGGTTAAGCTGATCTTCAGAAAATTTGAGGATTTGGGGACCCTCAACGCCTTGTTACGTTACCTGGCGACCCATCATATTCAGGTGGGGGTACGGGTGTTATCGGGACCGAGCAAAGGTGAACTGGAATGGCACAGGCCGAATCGACCGACGTTGCAAAACCTACTTAGACATCCAGCCTATACCGGGGCCTATGCCTATGGACGCAGACAAGTAGACCCTCGTAACAAGAAAGCGGGACAGCCCCATACTGGCAGAGTGGTTAAGCCTCCAGAGGAATGGCTAGTGTTGATTAAAGATCACCATCCTGCTTACATTTCCTGGGAGCAATACCAGCAGAATTTAGCTCAACTCAAGTCCAATCAGAATCGTAGCAATGAACAGGGACATCCCCGTCAAGGGATCGGATTACTGTGTGGGTTGTTGGTGTGCGGTCGATGTGGTACTCGCATGGCGGTTCAATATCGCGGGGGACGACATTATCATCGTTATATCTGCGACCGAGAGATGGTCGATTATGGGGGTGAGATTTGTCAACATTTGTCGGGTGCTTTTATAGACAAGTATATTGTTGAACAAGTCTTACAGGCGCTAGAACCAGCTGCATTAGAGTTGTCACTGGCAGCTGCAATGCATCTTGAGAAAGACCGTTTAGAACTCGATAAATTATGGCAGCAACGACTTGAGCGAGTCCAATTTGAGGCCGATAGAGCCCGACGACATTACCAGTTAGTAGAACCTGAGAATCGTTTGGTTGCTAGACAATTGGCCCAAGAGTGGGAAACTAAACTACAAGCCCAGCAACAACTGCAAGAAGAGTATGAACGTTTTTGCTCCGAGCAACCTAAACAGCTATCGTCTGATGAGCAACAATTGATTCGACGGCTTGCTCAAGACCTCCCTGCCCTGTGGTCTGCGCCAACAACAACTCAGGCTCAACGCAAAGAAATCATCAGGCAGGTGATTGAAAAAGTTATCGTAACTGTTGAAAGTACAAGTGAACAGGTTCAGATTATGATTGAGTGGTCAGGAGGATTCTCTAGTCAGGCTCAAATTACTCGTCCGGTGGCGAAATGGACTCAACTGAGTTACTATCCTCAGCTTTGTGAGCGTCTTAAGCAGCTGGTCGAGGCCAATCTAACGACTGATGAAATGATTGACTGCCTGCACCAAGAAGGGTTCCATCCACCGAAACGACGTCAAACTTTCAATCGGGAAATAGTCCGAACGTTGATACGACATCTCGGCCTCGGGACTCGTCGATTGCCCAAAGCAAGAGAGTCCCTCCCTGAGCATGAGTGGTGGTTACCTGAGTTGGCCTCCACTCTGGAGATGTCCACTGTGACCTTATACAACTGGGTGAAACGAGGTTGGGTCAAAGCCAGACAACAAACTGTCCCTCCCAAACACTGGATCATTTGGGCGGATGAAGCTGAACTGGAACGATTAAGAACCCATCGGCAACGGCCTGTCAGTGAAATTCTACAGCAACGTTGGAAAGGCGAAGTGCCAACGATTGCAATCCCACCTGAGTAAACGACCTCATACGCATTCACTTTTAAATCTTCATCGGAGAATACTCATGACAAAAAATCAGACTGTGACTAGTCAGCCTCAGCAGAAAGAAGGAGACGACTATGGGGGTATTGAGGCTGGCGCATCTCAATTCGCCACCTCCAGCAATACCATTCAAGGACTTTCAGGGCTTGCTCAATGCAAACGACTCGATGGGTTGTCATTAATCGCCAATGGACGGGCTTTTGTCCTGGCGGTGGATTCACTTCTTTAGCTTCTACTGCATAGAGCGAAATACTGGGCGGGTATTCGTCGTCCTTGAAAGTCTCAGGTCGCTGAATTTCGACCTTGGCACAACTGACACTGAGCAAGGCTTCTCGTGCCACTCGTCCATGTCGGGGGTCTGCCATTACGTCTAAGGAGTAGGTACCTTCGCAAGGTTGGGTCCTTAGGTACTGATAAAGGGATTGAGGCTGACCGAGCAAGCGACGATCTTGATGCACTCTAACCAGGACGTGGTTATAACGCTCAGGGACGCTCGCCCACTCTTCATACAGGTCGGCTTCGCGATCGCCGATATGGGTGATGAGTTTTGCCTCTCCTTTTTCCAGGCAGCGTTGACTCTGTTGGGCTGAGACTAACCACTTGTAGGATTCTTTCTTCTCAATCGGTAGTTTGGCATTGTCTCGTGAGGTCTTTTTGAGTCGTTCTGGTGAACGAGTCCAAACTTGAATACTGCTGATTCCTAACGGAAAGCCGCTTTCGGCATCTACCGCCAAAGTGGGATGAATGAAAAAGCCCACATCAGTATTGTTGCCGACGACCCCCAACCCTTCTGGCTTTAGCCGTCCCTTATGCGCCTGCAAGTTAATTTCGCTTGTGTCGCTGATGGAGAGAACATGACGACCTTCTACCTGCTGTTGGCAGTGGTCTGATAGGCTTCTTCCCAGCTCTGACACGCTCACCTGCTCATTCTCCAAAAATCGGTAATACCCAACTTGCTCCGCACGGTTTCGGCTAATTTGGCGAATCACAACGGTTTGGTGCTGACAGATGGAGTCATACAATGAGGCCCCCTTTTTACCAGCCGTGGGTCTCCAAAGGCGATTCGACCGACCTGCTGTGCGTGAATCAGTATTGGGTTGTCCAACTTTATTCGAGTCCTAACTCTTCAAACCCAGTCTAGGAGGACTTGTGTGTACACGGTAGGTTCTTTGGGGGTTAAATCGTCGCCTTTTTCTAAGCGATGCCAAAACTCAACATAAAATTCTGCGTTTGTCAGAGGTTCAACCTCATGCTCTACCTCTGGAAGAATAATCCCTTTTGTATGCCGATCGAGAACGACTTCGCGATGGTAAGGTTCATGAACACGATATCTTAACTGACCTTCTAGAATGGTGATGATCCCCCATACTCCGCTTTTGGTTGAATGATGATGCCGCAATCCTATCGGCATTGATTCAGTCGTAAAGGTTGGTGTCCGGCGATAAACAACAAAGTCTTCCGGTATCTCTTGGCGATCGCAACGCACACAATCAAGCGGCGTTCCAATATAATTTGTCCGACTATCTTCATTCAGAACCCAAGGACGTGGAAAAAAAGGTGGATCGTGGCGGGTATGTTGGGCATGACCACAATCTAAGTCTGCAATCCAGTGATGTTCTTCATCTCGATGGAACTCAACAATCTTGCGCAGCACTTTTCTTTTTTCCTCTTATTACTCGGCCCCAGGCTGCCACCAATCTCGGCCCATTATGCACAAACCTTAATATCTCAACAAACCCACCGACCTGTAATCCCTAAAATTGAGAGCTTGGAGACTGAAGGTTCTAGAGAATTCTTCAGTCTCTAGAACCGCTTCGGATTCATTCCGTTAAGTTTAGGTTGCCTGCCCAAGGCATTCATCGCTTTTGGTTTTATGCATTCTCCTCTACTAATCTAAGTAATATCGCTGAGTCGATTTAGCAATATTTGCTCCTATCTTAAGCAAATCAATATAAGGAAGAGGCTACTCATGCAAACGAAATGGAATCAAATACATAGAACTCTTCGGCTCCTCATTTTCCCAGCAGCATTGCTATTGGGCGCAGACACTGCTGTAGCACAGGTGTCACCAAGCGTCACGGTTAATAATAAGGCCAATAATCCAGTCCCCATCATCTCAATAGAACAACGAACACCTTACTCGAATACTATCGGGGGACTCTTATGCGGGACTTCAGCACAAAATCAGTGTACCGTACCTGTGGGAAAGCAGTTGGTCATTGAACATGTATCCGGGTTTATCTTCAAGTCACCTTCCGGCATTCAAACAACGAGTACATCGATGGTTGTGACGGATCCGAAATTAGGGTTACAAGGAGCTGGCTTCCATATATTTCTCGCCACAAAGATTGATGGAAATCAACAACTTACCGACGTTTATGTATTTGGTTCGCCGTTCAAAATGGTGCTCAGTCCCAAAGCCTCATACTTTTTCTCAAATGTCGCAGGGATTTCAGTCTCAGGATACTTGATAAAATCTCCTTAACGG
>JBAUTB010000131.1:0-18023 GCA_049582005.1 Gloeobacterales cyanobacterium
AAAATGCCGGATAGAAAGATCGAGACGGTGGAAATACCTGTGAGTAAAATTCAAAGTAGTGATTGGAATATGTGACAGGTAAAACTAATTCACTCGTTGGTTCAGAGAGGAGTGCTTTGGCATTAGCACCCAGGTGAGGGTTGCCTTCTAGGAACCAGATCAGGGCATGGGTATCGAGAACGTATTTTATGGTGCTCGAAGTTATGCCATTTTACTTTTTGAATGCGCCAAGGTTGCTTCTCCCCCCAGGATTGGGGGGCCGGGGGGGCTATATTGCGATGCATTTATTTAGCAAATTGGTATTAGAGGCGACTATGCTCGGGGGAAACCGAATGTCGAGAGCTTCGACAGAAAGTTTGCCGGAGATAGGCTTCTGAAAAGGCGACCGCTGCATTATAGCGGTACTTTCGCCTACACTAAGCATATAGCTTGAGCCAATTGCTTTATGCCCGAAATGCCCGAAGTCATTGAGATTCCCATTGAGTTGACCCGATTCCAACTTCCCCAAGCGGTTCAAGCACGCTTGGAATTTTTGTTGGATCACCAGGATGAAGGGAATACACTGTCTCAGGCAGAACGACAGGAAGCAGAGGGGCTTATTGAATTGGCAGAATTCCTATCCTTGTTGAGTCTGCGGTCAACGCGAGTGATGAAGCAAGCCTAAATGACCACGATCCCAGCTTCTCTCCGCCGCTTCGTGATCCAAAAAGCCAACAACCGCTAGTCCATCATTGCTTTGGTTGCTAAGAGAACTTTAAGGGAAAATCTAAGACAATTTATCTGAGAGGCTCTTTTGGATAGTGGTAGCTAGGGTTGCCGGAGTGCTGTCCGCTAAGACCTCGACCGTAAGGGCTTCAGTACTATCAGGTTCTTCCAGAGTTTCTAGTTGACTGGACAACATTGAGGGCTTCATAAAATGATCCGGTCGTTGTTCTAGCCTGTTTTGAAGTAGTTCAGGAGAGACCTTTAGATATACGCAATGCACCTGTGCTGGGTCTACCTGGAGCTGCTGACGATAGGCTTTCTTCAGGGCAGAGCAAGCAAGGATGGCATCTTCGCCACACGCAAGCCGTGCAGCAATCTCCGTGCGCAAGATTTCAAGCCACGGAGCGCGGTCTGCATCGGTGAGCGGTTCGCCTCGAGACATCTTGCTGATGTTTGCCTCTGGGTGATAATCATCCGCATCCAGAAATGACCAACCGGTCAGAGTGCTTAAAGCCTGACCAACTGTAGTCTTACCACTACCCGAAACACCGATCAGAATAATAATCACAGAAAGATGTGCCCGCCATGGTGGAAAGTAGCATTAGCTAGAATCACCCACTCTCCAGTCTTGAGCACCGGAATTAAGCAGGTTTCTAGCCAGATTTCAAACACGGTCCGGTTGCAAGCCCCTTCGACCGTAAATGGGACGATGAGTTGACCATCTCGATAGCCTGCAATCATGTTGACACGACCCTAACGAAGACCCGACTTGAGTCCATAAAATCGCTCCCCTGCTGGCGACCATCCGTACCCGTAGTCATCGCGTTCATCCATGCCCGAATCATCGATAGGAAGGAAGGAGTAAACAAGCGTTGTGGGTATTCTATTGACAATATCAACTGTCCAGAAACAACTATGGCTACATTAATTCCTTCTCTTAACAGTTGCTTGTCACGTATGATGCCTGGGGAGCGTCGGCTCGCTGAACGCTTAGAGAGCCACTTAGAGGATGATTATTTACTGTGGTATGACGTGCCTGTAGGAGACAAATACCTCCATCCAGACTTCATTGTCTTGCATCCAGGGAGAGGCATTTTCATTCTGGAAGTTAAAGACTGGAAAATAGAGCATGTAGCTCAAGCAAGTCCCACTTCTTTTTTGCTACATACAGAGACCTCACAGAATAAGGAAGTCAAGAACCCTCTGCTTCAGGCGAGAGACTATACCTTTGCTGTCAAAAAGTTACTAGAGCAAGACCCGGCATTAGTAGAGGTTAAAGGCCCCCATAAAGGGAACCTTTGCTTTCCCTATGGCTATGGGGTGGTATTGTCCAACATCACACGCCGGGCTTTTGAAACCAGCGGCTTACAGGAGGTGATTGAACCCCATCTGGTTATCTGTAAAGACGAGATATATGAAAGTGTAGACCCCCTGCACTTGCAAGAACGGATCTGGAATTTCACGGTCTATCAATTTGGGTCGGGCCTCACATTCGAGCAGATTGACCGGATTCGCTGGCATCTTTTCCCTGAATTACGCATCCTGCCCCAGCAGCTATCTCGATTTGCACCTCAGCAGTTATCTCTATTTGAAGAAAAAGCTTCCTTTACAGAGCATAAAGTCTCCCAGATTCCAGAGCTTATACGCATCATGGACCTACAACAGGAACAAATAGCACGCAGCCTGGGAGATGGCCATCGAGTGATTCATGGGGTGGCAGGTTCTGGAAAAACCCTCATTCTGGCCTATCGCTGTCAATATTTAGCTCATTTAATTCGAAAACCCATCTTGATTCTCTGCTTTAACGTTGCTCTGGCAGCACGACTACGGCAGATAGTTCAAAAAAAAGGGCTAAGCTCTCAAGTTGTCATCAGCCATTTTCATGGTTGGTGTACCGGACAACTGCGTACGTACCACATTCCCAAACCGGATTATAGGCAGTACAGAGGCGAAGCTTACGTTGACCAATTGGTACATCAAGTTATCCAGTCTGTAGACCGGGGGCATATCCCTGCTGGAATGTATGGTGCCGTCCTGATTGATGAAGGTCACGACTTCAAACCTGAATGGCTAAAACTCCTGACACAGATGGTGGATCCCGAAACCAATGCGTTGCTGGTTCTGTATGATGATGCTCAAAATCTCTATGGGGAAGCTAAAAAACAGAAGTTCAGTTTTAAGAGCATCGGTATCCAAGCACAAGGAAGAACCACCATCCTTAAAATTAATTACCAGAATACAACCGAAGTCCTAACCCTGACCTACGAGTTTGCGAAGGAAGTAATGCTCCCCACGGATACGGAAGAAGAGGATGTTCCTATATTGCTGAAACCCCAGAGCGCAGGCCGACATGGACCTCTCCCTGAGTTGGTCCGGCTACCCAGCTTTAGGCAGGAAACAGAGTACCTGGTGCAACGGGCGCAACAACTGCACGAACGTGGAGTCGGTTGGAAGGAAATGGCGATTGCCTATCGTTCAGCCTTCATGGGGGAAAGTATTTACAGCAAGCTTCGGCAAGCCCAGATTCCCGTGGAATGGGTAAATCAAAACCGAGATAGTCGCCACTATCACCCGGAAGAAGAGAGTATCAAACTCATCACGATGCATTCAAGCAAAGGGCTGGAGTTCCCTGTCGTATTTATTCCTGGTGTAGGCTATCTTCCCAATCAGTACAGCACTCCCAAAGAAGAAGCACGATTACTCTATGTGGCGATGACACGGGCGATCGACCAACTGATCATGACCTGTGACCGAGACTCTGAGTTTGTAAAAAAGATTCAAGTGAGCAGGAAAAAAGTAGCTGAGACAGCGGCTTAATGGGCCAAAGCGCGATGGAAAACGGCTTCACTCCATCACGTTCGGAGGATTTCCCCGGTAGAACGATTTGCGGATTCCGTTGAGGTAATAACGCAACTAGTGGTAGGGGCCATACATATCGTTTGCCAGTTCTGGGAATGCACTTCAACTCGATATAGCCTCCCTTGCTGGGTCTTCCTCTGGGTTTTGAAACTGGGACTTCAACAGGAGGTTCTGTCGCTTTGTCATGGGACTCTAACAAAGCGTTGATAATCGCAGAAAGTTCCTGCAGATCTTCTTACAGCGGATCGCGCCTCTGTGATACACACCGAAAATCTTATAATCCCTTCTAAACAAAGCTTTTAGTCATTGCAAATGTACTTCACCAAGCTGAAATCCGCTGTATTTCCAAGGAGCAAAGGTAGGAGCAAGGGCCTGATACCATTTCACTTTTTGAATGCGCTAAGGTCGCTCCCAAGATACTCTCCGAGTAGGCCATAGGCGGTGTGCAACAGCCGCACTTCGTGCGTCTATGGGGAGATGGGGGGCTATATTGCGCGATGCATTTATCTAGCAAATTGCTCTGAAAATAGATTTTCATCCTTTGGGGTGCTGAAACCTCAGCATGAGCAATTGGTATGACTATTTGTTGTACGGAAAATTTCCGGAGAATTCCTAGAAATTAGGATGATATCCGGAAATTTTCTGGATATCACCCCCTATTGGCATATTAGCTGGAAATGAAATCGTGACTAATTAGGGTGACTGCAAGGATTCGTGCGGTCACTCTATTTAGCGACTTGTTCTTTGGTAGCAACAAGCTTACTGGCTGCTAATAGTTGGATATTCAGGTTGCTTAGAGCCTTTACATGAAATTGCATTGAATCAATTATTGCTACAGAAAAAGCAAATTCTGCAGGAGTAGTCCACCCCGGAAATCTAATAATTCTAATCAATTCCTTGAGATCGGTACCTCTTCCTAGATGAGCTAGAGCATCGCTAAGATCGGTAAGCTTTTTGTCTAAAATCTCAACATGATCATTGTGGTTCGACATTGTTGTATTTCCTTTTATTAATGGGTATTTTACGCAAATCAGTGATTAGCTATACATAACTATATTAGGTTGAAAATAAAATGTAATTGAACGATTTTTCGGTTTAATAAGCTATTTTTTCGATCTTATCATTTATTATTTATTCACTGAAGTAGTAGGGTGTTTTTGCCCAAGCCTTCGTAAAAGTTCAATAAGAGGTAAAGGTAGCGGTGCGATGTAGAAAGTCAAGCATGGTTCAAGGCAACAGGTTGAAGGGTAACACTTTTGCCGAAGGTGCTAAGGTGTTTTGCCATAGCTATCAGGGGTTTTAGCTTTTAGACTTGCTCAAAAGTGTTATCCTCCTTTGAACCATGACTCAGGTTCTTATCGTGAACAGGCATCTCCTAGTCAGGGTTGTCAGGATTTGCCCTGAAGTTATTGTTAATCCTTAGTGCCATTTTTTCTTCACCATTAACCTGATGATTGCATCGGTCGTTGTCAACGTACCAATGCTAGAAGCAGGTGATCTCAAATGTGACGTTGCAATCATCTTGGGATATCCAGCCAGTGAAGATGGACAGCCTAGCCAAATGCTTAAGCAGCGGATGATGAAGGGAGTTGAACTATTCAAGCATCAATTGGCTCACAGCTTGCTCATGACAGGGGGCGCAGCGCATAACCGATATGTGGAAGCCTCTGTGATGGCAAAATTGGCCAAGTCTATGGGTGTCCCTGAGGATTTTATTGTCCAGGAGATGCGTGCTCATGTGTGAATTGCAAACATAGTAAATAAATATTAAAATCAATAAAATAGCCCATTGAACCGAATGATTGTCTATGGACAATAAATTTTGAAGCGCTATATTTTTGATAAGGTTGCAAAGTTTTTGGGTGCGGTCAGTTCAACCGTTCACCAGAATTTCAATATTTACCTGGAGATAGCTTACTGAATTAGGGAACCCTGGAATATACATTCATCCATGGATGAACCATGAATAAAGTTAGATTTCCTCAAATCACAGAAATCTTAGCCATCACCTTAGTGGGAACCTTAGCCTATACTCAGCCCTTATCTAGCTGGATCCAGATTAGATCTAATACGAATAGTTCGTTATTCAAAACAAATAGTCTATGGATCGGAACCAAGGAAGAAAATATAAGTTTTGTAGATGTAGTAAAGACTTCTCAGGTCAAGCAAGCCAAAACCTACTTTAAACAGGCCACATACAAAGAGGAAGCAGGAGACTATCCAGGAGCGCTGCAGAACCTCACCCAAGCCATCCGGCTTAACCCAGCATATGCAGAGGCGTACAGCAAGCGCTGTGGAATTTGGGCTAATCTTGAGAACTATTCACAAGCTTTAGAAGATTGCAATAGGGCCCTTCAACTCAATCCGCATTATGTTAATGCTCACTATAATCGGGGTCTAGCCTACAAAGGCCTGGGGAATCAAGCGGCTGCGTTCAGGGACTATAGCGAAGCTATCCGTCTAAATGCAAACTTTGGTTATGCCTTGATTAACCGGGGCAACCTCCGTCAAGAATTAGGAGATTTTAAAGGGGCAATTGAAGATTACACCCAAGCTATCCACCTTTATGCCGACCAAACCTGTCTGAGATGTGGCTACACTGAACGCGGCCATGCCTTTTTCCAGCTCAAAGAATACACAAAAGCAGTAGAGAATTACACCCAAGCCCTTAGCCTCGCTCCTGCCGATGCCACCCTCTATCTCAAACGAGGGGAAGCCCACTATGCCCTAAAGGACTATCGACCTGCCCTTGAAGACTACAGCCAAGTCCTAAAATTAGAGCCCAGCTCAGGCCTGGCCTACTACGCACGAGGGCAGGTGCAGGCTGAACTGCGGGACTACCAGAAGGCAGAACAGGATTTTAGTCGTGCTTTACAAAACGGCTACCAACCTTCCCTCACCTATAGACGTCGGGCACAGGTTCGTGGGTATCTAGGGGATAAACAAGGCTCAAACAGCGATTATCGCAAGGCCGTTGAATACACAACAAACCTCAGGGGAGTATGAAGATTCCCTGCTAGACGAACAAAAAGCCGCTCTGGGAGCGGCTTTTACAATGGAGCGGGTGATGGGATTCGAACCCACGACATTCACCTTGGCAAGGTGACGCTCTACCACTGAGCTACACCCGCGTGAATAAATATAATTTCATTATCGCGGAACGCTGTCAACTGAAATTTACTCTTCTCAAGCCCCATCATCCTTGGCTAGGGTAAATTACTATTTCTAGGGTGGAGAGAAGCGGGATAGACATTATCATAGGAAATAGACGTCTTACCATTGTTTCTGCGCAAAGAGGGTACATACATTATGCAACCTACTAATCCCAACCAATTTACAGAAAAAGCCTGGGAAGCAATTGCTAATACCAGTGAATTTGCTAAAAAGGCAAAACAGCAGAACCTTGAAACAGAACACTTATTACAATCGCTTCTAGAGCAAGATGGTCTTGCTACTAGCATTTTTACAAAAGCGGGGGTAGATGTCAAAAAACTCCTCAATCGCATTGAAGATTTTATCAATCGTCAACCTAAACTATCTAAGACAGATGGTTCTGTATATTTGGGGAGGAGCCTGGATAGCCTCCTAGACCGTGCGGAAGACCAGCGCAAAAAGTGGGGTGATGACTATATTTCTATCGAACATTTAGTCCTAGCCTACATAAAAGATGACCGCATAGGAAAAATACTCAGACAAGAGTTCAAATTAGACGAATCCAAACTGGAACAAGTTATCAAACAAATTCGCGGGTCTCAAAAAGTAACGGACCAGTCTCCAGAAGGAAAATATGAATCTTTAGAAAAGTATGGGCGGGATCTAACGCAACTGGCTCGTCAAGGAAAATTAGATCCAGTCATTGGTCGAGATGATGAAATTCGTCGCACTATTCAAATACTTTCTCGCCGGACCAAGAATAACCCAGTTCTAATTGGAGAACCAGGGGTGGGCAAGACTGCTATCGCAGAAGGATTAGCCCAGCGTATTGTTGATGGAGATGTGCCAGAATCATTGCGGGATAGGACTTTGATCACTTTGGATATGGGAGCTCTGATTGCAGGAGCGAAATATCGTGGTGAGTTTGAAGAGCGCCTGAAAGCGGTTCTGAAAGAGGTCACAGAATCTGAAGGCCAGATTATTCTTTTTATCGATGAAATTCATACCGTAGTCGGTGCTGGAGCTACTCAAGGAGCGATGGATGCGGGCAATTTACTGAAGCCTATGCTAGCCCGTGGTGAATTGCGGTGTATTGGGGCAACCACACTAGATGAGTATCGTAAGTACATCGAAAAAGATGCTGCTTTAGAGCGTAGATTCCAACAGATTTATGTGGACCAGCCCTCTGTGGAAGACACAATCTCGATTCTACGGGGTCTGAAAGAACGCTACGCCGTCCATCATGGAGTCCGCATTGCCGATGGCGCTTTAGTGGCAGCAGCCGTTCTCTCTAATCGATATATCAGTGACCGTTTCTTGCCCGATAAAGCCATTGACTTGGTAGATGAGGCAGCCGCCAAACTGAAAATGGAGATTACTTCAAAGCCAGAAGAACTAGATGAGATTGACCGCAAGGTTCTCCAACTGGAAATGGAGCGTCTCTCCCTAGAAAAAGAAAGTGACCCCGGTTCCAAGGAGCGGCTTGTAAGACTAGAAAAAGAACTGGCGGACCTCAAAGAGGAACAGTCTAGCCTCAACGCTCATTGGCAAACGGAAAAACAAGCCATTGAGCAAATCCGCAATATCCGTGAAGAAATCGAACAGGTCAACATCGAAATCAGCCAGGCCGAACGGGATTATGACCTGAGTAAGGCCGCAGAGCTGAAATATGGCAAGTACAACGAGCTTCAACGGTCGCTTAAGGCAGCGGAAGACAAGCTTTCCGATGTCCAAACCACAGGGCGTTCACTCCTGCGAGAGGAAGTCAGCGAAGAAGACATCGCCGAAATCATTGCCAAATGGACAGGCATCCCGGTGAGCAAGTTGGTGGAATCAGAACGGGATAAGCTTCTGCATCTAGAAGACGAACTGCACAACCGCGTCGTTGGCCAAGATGAAGCGGTGACGGCGGTAGCAGAGGCTATCCAACGTTCACGGGCAGGCCTCTCGGATCCGAATCGTCCGATTGCGAGCTTTATCTTCCTCGGCCCCACAGGGGTCGGGAAAACAGAGCTGGCCAAAACCCTAGCAGCCTATCTTTTCGATACCGAAGAGGCGATGGTCCGCATTGATATGTCGGAATATATGGAAAAACATGCGGTATCTCGGCTAATTGGAGCCCCTCCAGGCTACGTGGGCTATGAAGAAGGCGGTCAACTATCGGAGGCCATTCGTCGTCGACCCTATGCTGTGATTCTCTTTGATGAGATTGAGAAAGCCCATGCCGATGTGTTCAATATCTTATTGCAAGTACTGGATGATGGTCGCATAACGGACTCCCAAGGGCGTACGGTAGATTTCAAAAATACGGTCATCATCATGACCAGCAACATCGGCTCCCAGTACATTTTGGATGTCGCTGGAGATGATGCTCAGTATCAAGAGATGCGCGTTCGGGTTACAGAAGCCCTCCGCGCCCATTTCCGTCCTGAATTTTTGAATCGCGTCGATGAGATCATCATCTTCCACAGCCTACTCAAGGAACAACTCCGCGAAATCGTCAAACTTCAGGCCATTCGTTTGGAGAAGCGATTGGAAGAACGGAAGATGACCCTCAAGCTTTCCGAAGCCGCTTTGGATTTCATCGTGGAAGTGGGCTACGATCCTGTCTATGGAGCCCGTCCACTCAAGCGGGCTATCCAGAAAGAACTGGAGACGCCGATTGCCAAACGCATCTTGCAGGCAGAATTTCAGGATGGGAATACGATATTCGTCGATGTAGAGAATGAACGGCTCACCTTCAAGCAACTACCCGCGCAAGTGCTGACGGTCTAGGTTAAACGACGGATTGAGGCTTGCCTATGTTAGTATGCTGGCAAAGAAAATTTGCCTGTGCGCCCCATGGCTAAGGTCCTCGTCCTCAACGCATCATACGAACCCCTCAACATCACGTCATGGCGCCGCGCTACTGTTCTTGTTATCAAGGGAAAAGCAGAACAGATAGAACACAATGGGAAAATGCTTTCCCCAGGTTTTCCGTTGCCTACCGTAATTCGTTTACGGGGCTATGTCCAAGTCCCCTATAAAGAAATCCCTCTGACCCGACGCAATGTACTCCACCGGGATGGACATGCTTGTCAGTACTGCGGCCATAAGGATGATCTGACCATCGATCATGTACTTCCGAAGTCCCGTCGCGGCCAAGATACCTGGGAAAACGTAGTGGCGGCCTGTGTTCGCTGCAATATCCGCAAAGGCAATCGCACACCGCAAGAAGCCGCGATGGTCCTGCGCCGGACGCCAAGTCGACCGCATAGTCCCCTCAACTTCGAAATTTCAAAGCACCTCCGAGGGGGGATTCACGATGAGTGGCGCAAATATGTAATCGGACTGTCGTAAGGCAGTCTTATTTTTTAGGTGCGCTTCGTCAACCCTCAGGGTTACCCTGAAACAAAACGCACGATAGCGAAGCTATGACGAGACGGTGCTTTCGAACCCTTAGCGTCTATCTAAAGTTCACGGGAAATCAAGCATCCAATTCTTTAGTAGGAGGCGCTGTTGCTTTTGGGGGGGAAGATTCTTTTTCCATCTCTCGATTGATTTCGCGCTGAAACTCTTGGGCTGCGACCTTAAAGCTACGGCTAGCTTGACCCAATGTTTTTCCTAATTCCGGTAATTTTTTAGGCCCAAAAACCAACATGGCTACAAGACCAATCACCATTAATTCCAGAGGCCCAATACCAAAGATCTCCATGACTCATGCCCAGACATATACCTTTACTCTACAGAAAATACTGCGAATATGCTGCAGATCAAAGGTCATGCCCCAAAATAAAAGAACTTGAGACCTGCAACAGGATGGATTCATGACCAATAATCATCTCAAACCCTTCAGCAAAGCCTTCAAGCTGCTAGGGCATGTTATATCAGTCTTTCTGCTTGGAATTACTCTGACACTGACAGCGCAAGCAATTCCCAATAGTGCTTCTGCGACAGAATTTCCCACTGCCTTTGAAACGGCGCTTAAATTAACCCGAGCAGCAAGCACCTATGACTTCATAAATTTCTATCCAGCCACCTACCAGTTTGCCATTCAGATTCCTGCAGAAGTCAAGCAGCCTCTAGCCCGAATTAGCATCACTGTCCCCAGTGAGTTTGGCCCTTTTGGCACCAATATGCCCAAAAAAGAAAATATTTCTGCTTTTATTCCCACTGAACCCAACGCGAGGCGGCCCCAAGTTGCCCAACAGGTGCTTCCCACCCAGATTAATATTGAAGGGAGAACGGTCCTGATTGATTTTCCAGAGCCCATCCTTGCCCCACAGACGGTCACTGTCCAGTTTGGATTGATGCGCAACCCCTCGCTTGGCGGTATCTACTTATTTGAGGTGAATGCTTTTCCACCCGGCAGTAAAGCAGTCAAGCAATTCGTTGGATTTGGACGATTGGTTTTCTCAGATAGTGGGAGATTTCGCTAGTTTTAACGAATAGAGGCCCTGCGTTATAGTGCCTGGGAGAGAATCCTCACCTTGAAGGAAGCGTAGTGAGTGACACTGAACGTTTAGAAGCATGAATAGATTAGATATTTTCTGCATCATAGAGATAAAAAAAGGGGATGAGCGGCCATTCCCCTTTCCTAGGATTTAGAACTGTGTCGGACTCCTTAAGACTTAAGTTGTGCCTTCATCCCATCATATTGTTTCTGGGTCATCACTTTCTTGGTCACTAGCTCATCAGCAGACTTGTAGGGCCTGCCCGCAATGATTTTCTTCGCTGTTACTTCTCCGATTCCTTTGACAGCCTGAAGTTCAGCAGCAGTGGCAGTATTAATATCAACTACGGCCGTAGTAGACTTTTTAGAAACCTTTGGCTTGGTCTCTTTTTTCATCTCTGTCCCTGTGCTCGTAGGAGCTGCCGTTGGAGCTGCAACAGGGGCGGTGGTTGTAGGCTTTTCTGGCGCTTTTGGAGTAGATTGAGCCAGCACAGGCAGAGGCATCAACATAGCTAGTGTTAGTAGCAACCCAGGGAAAAATTTCTTGGTAATCATCATTCATACCTTGTCAGAAACGACATCCACAAATATAGACATGAGGTATGTGCATCTTGTGTAAAAACTGTTGTATTCATCTGTCAATAGCGCACTTATTAAACTAGAGCGCTTTATGTTCTTTATGCTCAGCTTGCCATTTGCGCCAAAACTCGTTGGCTAGATAGATAACAATCAATAGATTGATGACAAATAATCCTAGCTTCAAAAAAGAAAGCTTTTTGATCAATTCAATAATCTCCAAAGGTAAAAAGGCAGCTGTTTCAAGGACTAAAAAGATTTCGACCCAGAGTTTTCGATACCAAACTCCCCAGGACTCTACTAAAGAAACAACCGCATAGACCAAGAGAAAGAGACTCAACCGGGTTAACTGTCGGAAATCTATGGAGGGTAACAACCCTACCAAAAAGCTCCACAGGCGACTGCGAGGGTCTATGCTTAGCTCTTGAAGAATGAATTGGACAGGTTCTGCGATATGCTCCCATCGCAGAATGCCCACAACCATCGCAGCGATTAAAAGAAAACTCCCCCATATCCCTTTTTGTAAGGTAATGAGTCGGACCCCCAGGGGCCTTACAAGATCTTGTGGTGAGGATTGCTCCATATAGCTCCATGTGCTTCTCAGCTGAATCGGTCTTCTATCGCTACTCAGTTGCCTTCACGGAGGCTTCCCCGTATCTATATCTTTCCTGCACTGGGCTAAGATGTGCGTAATTCGGGAGGATAGTCATGCCCCAAACAGCCCATATTGAGCGACATTTTACGGCGGGCGAGACGGTCCGCGATATTGTCATTGGTATGTCGGATGGGCTAACGGTCCCTTTTGCCCTGGCCGCAGGATTATCAGGAGCAGTGACAGACCCCCATGTTATCGTTACGGCTGGATTGGCTGAGATTGTAGCGGGTTCTATTGCTATGGGCTTGGGGGGTTATTTAGCTGCCCGCAGTGATGCAGAGCATTATGACAGTGAGCGGGTGCGAGAGCAGGAGGAAATCAAGGAGAAACCGCAAGCTGAAATTGTAGAAGTTATGCAAATCCTCCAATCCTATGGTTTAACTCCAGAACAATGCAAACCTTTGGTTGAAGCCTTACGCAAACGTCCAGAGGCTTGGGTAGACTTTATGATGCGTTTCGAACTAGGGCTTGAAAAGACTGATCCCAAACGTGCGGTTACCAGTGCCCTTACGATTGCGGGAGCCTATATTACGGGAGGATTAATTCCTTTGGGGCCTTATATTTTCTCCAGCAATGTAGGCACAGCATTTTCTTTCTCTGTGGCCTTTACCCTCATCGCCTTAGCCCTGTTTGGCTACATCAAAGGTCAATTCACAGGTGCAGGGCCTCTGCGGAGTGCACTCCAGACCCTCCTCATCGGGGGCCTCGCTGCCGGGGCTGCTTTTGCCATTGCTAAAGCAATTGCCTAACAAAAAAGCCGACTTGCGTCGGCATCATTCTTACGTATCCAAGGAGGGGCATTACTTAGGTGCAGATGTTGTAGGCTTAGTAGTAGATGCTCCCATAGAAGTTGTAGACGAAGGAGTCTTTTTCTTGGCCTTAGCTTTCTTGGCCGTAGAAGCTTTAACAGCTTTTTTCTCTTTGGTAGTAGGAGTAGTAGGAGCAGCAGCTTGACTAACTTTCAACTGCGGTGCGGCGGTCTTTGCCTGGACTGCTGGCATTACCAGAGGAGTAGCTAAGGTCAAGGCGAGGAGTAAAGAGCTTGCGAATTTTTTCATGGTTAAATCCTTCTCTAGGGGTATGAGAAGAAATATAGGAGGAGAACATACCGAGGGTTTGTCAACTCTATATCCATTGCGTATCATTCAGGATCACTATAAAATTAGCGACTCTGATTCAAAGTTTTTCAGCGTGAAATTCGCGTCGATCTGAGTTGTAAAACCAATAAAAAATCTACCCAATTTGGATAGAAAAGCCTTAATTCCAAAGAAATCTACTATTTTTTTAAAGTCTTGCTAAATTTTACAGAACCCATTCACACGAATATTCCTGACTCAGCAGATTCTTGCACAAGTATCTTTCTAGAGCCTTTATTCAAATCTTAACCCTTAGAGATTTTTACATCTGACCTTGCTTTGTGACGTTGCTTTGTGGGGAAAAGACAACTTAAAAACCATCTCCCCAACAGAAATAGTAAGGTAGCAATTATTACCAATGTTATAAGTACCCTGGCAATATCTGTACTCATAGAAGTTATGATTAAATAATTTATACAATCTAGAGCCCACTGTTACCGAACCTATAAGATTTGTATGTCATTTAGATGTTGGATATTAGCGATAGGCTAGGGGCAAGGTGAAATGAAAAGCCGTTCCCTGGCCTAGTGTGCTTTCTACCCAAACGTTTCCACCTTGGATTTCAACTAGTTTTTTGACAATGGTTAGGCCGATGCCGGTGCCACCGGTCGCTTGATTCCGGGAAGGGTCAGCTCGCCAAAATCGCTCGAAGACATGTTTAAGGTTTTCTGAAGTAATGCCCGTGCCTGTATCTTGCACATAGAGCTCTACAAAATTTCCCTTTTGGGTGGCTCCAATCTGGATAGTGCCTTGTTCGGTATGTCTTAAGGCATTACTCAAAAGATTGATCAAAATTTGCTCTACCCGTCCAGGGTCAGCCAGCACAAGGGGGAGTTGACCTAACTCCAGTTGCAGAATAGGTCCATTCTCTTGGATCTGAGGGTTGAATTTTTCTACCACTTCCAGACAGAGAGGCTTCAGGTCTACGGTCTTGACCTCCAGCGGAAGATAACCTGCTTCTGCCCGAGAGAGCTCTTGCAGGTCGCGCACTAGTTTTTTTAGCCTTTGGGTTTCTCGGTTTAAGCGACTGTATACTTCTGGATCGCCTGTCACAGAACCATCTGCTAAACCTTCCAGATAAACCCCTAGTACCGTGAGAGGGGTGCGCAGTTCATGGGCAAGGTCCGCAACCAATTCCTGCCGACGCTCTTCAACCCCTTGCAGGCTATCAGCCAAAATATTAAAGCTACGCACAACGCGATCTAATTCTGGGATACCCACAGGGTCAATGCGATGTTGAAAATTCCCTGTAGCAAACTCTGCAGTGCCTGTTTGGATTGCTTTGAGAGGTTCTACAATGCGGCGCGCCACAAACAAGCTTAAGACTAGCGCCAAAGGAAGGCTCAAGGCTAAAGCCCAGAGAGTTCCTATCGTCCAAGCATACTCAAAGCCTCTCTGTAACTCTGCTTCAACGATTTGAATTTGCGGTTGGCTTACATGGAGTGACCGCAAATGTTCTGCAAAATATAGAGGGGCCGTTACCCATCCGACTACAAAACCAGTAATCTTGGAGAGCAGTACTATGCCCATAAAGGCAATAAAGAGACGTCCTTTAAGATCAAGTCTGGCCATGGGGTTTAGCATCCATAAATTTATATCCCACACCGACCACGGTCAGTAAGTATTGAGGCTGGGCTGGATTATCTTCTATTTTTTTGCGTAGTCGGGCAATGTGATTATCTACAGCCCGTTCATCCCCATAGAAGTCATCTCCCCAAAGACGGCCAATCAATTGCTCACGGGTCCACACTCGATTCAACTGCGACAAAAAAGTGGAAAGAAGACTAAATTCTAGCGTTGTCAGGTTCAGCTCCTGGTTATCTTGTTGGGCTGTGTGGCTATCCAGGTCCACCATGAAGTGCTCTGATCTGAGGATATTAGCCGGGGATGCATTGCCTTGACGTTGAGAACGACGAGCTACCGCTCGAATCCTGGCGATCAATTCCATAGGACTAAAGGGTTTGACAATGTAGTCATCCGCTCCCGTAGAAAGACCAATCACTTTGTCGATCTCCTGATCACGGGCCGTCAGCATCAAAATATAGGGAGCACTCCCTTGCGGAGTAGCCCGAATCCGGTTACAAACTTCAATTCCATCCAGTCCCGGTAGCATCCAATCAAGCAGAATTACATCGGGACACTGTTGTTCAAAAGTCGCAAGTGCACTTAAGCCGTTATAGGCAAATTGCACATTAAAACCCTCTGGCTCTAAAACGACCTTGAGCGCTTCACAAATATCCTTATCATCTTCAACGACGAGTACATCCATACACTACCTAGCCAATCACTTTAAATTTTAGCCTTTAGGTTATTGATTTGCTCTTTGGCAATCTGTATAGGTGTTTTTCCCATCAGCGCAAAAGCTAAAGCATTGATTTCTGGAATCCCCAGATTTTGGTAGGCCAAATATTTACTTTCCCACCAATGGGGATGAAATTTTGCCTTGAATTTGTATAGGGAAGAGAAAGGATAAAGCTTTTCACCATATTGATATAGCCATTGAAGGGGTTTTAAGGCTGATGCACTCACCTCAAAAAATATGGGATGTTCCTGATGATTTTGACAATGGGAAAGGTACTCATCTGAGACTTCACTGATAACTTCCGGTTTGCAAACAGGCTCTCCTGCAACTACGCAAACTTTATGATGATGAACATAGGATATACAAGCATCCTGCGTAGGGCTAAAGTAATGTTCTTTATCTTTTTCTAGCGCAAGATAACTGGTCGTATTGAAGCCATAGTTCTTTAAAAGATGCGCTAGGTCAGTACAAGGTTTAGTAGTTATGAGATGAGTGTGATCTAAGGTTTTCGATATAGGCAAAACATAACCGACCATAGGACGCTCTCATAATTTATTTTTAGCTCCATCATAGAGACTAGAAGAAGCTTGTACCGAGAGCATGGCAAAGGTTTATCGAACCTGACTCAACGCAGGGAAGTGCGTGGCGGAGTAAGGAGTTTTCAGGCATCCGCCTAGAGCTTATCGTCACCCCTATAGCTTCTATTCTTTTCAAAAGCCATTTTCAAAAGCTTCTTGAAAAGGACATTATTCGTATCGACCTCAGCAGTGTCCACAGAGGAAGCATTCTGGGAATCCAGATTCTAATTTCCCTACGTATGTCCCGTTAATCGGTCGGACTTAACGATGACGGTCGAGTAATTGTCTTTCCCTCACTTTAAGAATGTCTGTAATGCGCTCGCCGCTTGCTGCCATCAAGCACTGACAATACAAAGTGAGCCAGTATTCTCGGTCGGGAGGGGTTTCATCCACAGGGGACTCGGTCTTGGTGATATGAAGCATAAGGTCGTATGCCACTCGTTCCGGTGAACCGGAATCCGAAATCTTGGTTGGTGAAGTTGCCATGATTTGCGCCTTCCTACTGAGTTGTGTAATGACTTTCAATTATGCTACGTGGCACACCATTTATATCGTCTTCGTATGATGCCTTAACCTAAACTGTCAAGCCCCAAATGTTTCCGATTCAATTTCCCTAAGAGGAAGCAATGGAACTCTTTTCTTTCCAAAGACTATCTCTTCTATTTTTATGCCTTGTCTTATTGTCGCTGCCTTTATTCTGAATTCATCATGCTATTCAAATTTAGCCATAATTAAGCAACCTTTTTGACTTCTTTTAATGTGGCTTCTAATACTTCTTCCACTGTTATATCGAGATAGGCATTTGGAATATGCTTTGCTACACAGTTGGTTTGATTGCAAGCAAGTATTCTAATGGGGTCAGTTTGAACATATAGCCAAGCATGACACACTGGATATTTGGTAAAGGCCAGCGTAACTATTTTTCTGTTATAGTCTATTTCTGTTATGCATATATCGCCTCTTTCTTCAAGAGTTAGCCGAAACTCTTCAAACCATCTATAGTTTGCCATAGAGTTGACCCTATAAATAATTATTGCTTGTATAACGAAGTTTTACCATAAGATTTTCAGTATTATCATGTTTGCATTAATTCAACTTCCTTAGGAGGAAGAAATATCCCTAGGGGCATTACAGGGTAAGTGCATCTTATTTTTAAACGATGTAATTGTAAACTACTTGGGCAGGCCCAACTGGCGCTGGAGAAAAGCAGCGAGTACTGGAGCTCCAGCTTCCTTGGCCAGTTCAAGAGTCCAGGCTCCAGCCTTAAGCAATCGCTCTCGTACTGAGGTCTCATCACCCTTCTTTGCTGTAGACTCCGCTTTAGTAATCAAGGCTAAATGCTCGTCCGAAGTATCATGTTCGGCTAGGTACTCTCGAAGTTTAGTCAACTCTTTGGCCAGAGCCTTAAGGTCTGTTTGATTTCCGACGTTTGCTTTCTGAACAGTAACGTCATGAGCAATACTTTCATCCCCAAGGGCACCCGCCTGGCTGGGACCTTGGAAGTTATAGATGAAGTTCCCAGGTGATGTGGCGTCACTTGAACGTTCGGCAATCGCATACAAAAATTTGGCAAACCCTCCAGGTCTAAAGCTGTTGGTTGGAGGACATCGTTCTTTTTGTGAAGGTC
>JBAUTB010000132.1:0-9817 GCA_049582005.1 Gloeobacterales cyanobacterium
TGACGGAAGACCTGTCCAAGCTCCTCAAGCAAGAGAACCTTGCATCACAGAAAATCAGTAGGATAAGTGAGATCTCTGGGCTCCCTCCCACCGAGCGCCCAAGCGCAGCCTATATCCGTTCCAAGTATGCCCTTGCTGGGCTACAAGCAGGTTCTCGGATTCAAGCGGCCTTAGAAACACCCAGGGTTGAACTACGGGCTCCTTTTGCGGAAGCTGAACTCCAGGGTGCCCTCTATGCCATCTATAGGCAGATCTTTGGCAATACCCACGTCATGGAGAGTGAGCGTCCGGTCATTATTGAATCGCAACTGCGGAATGGTGAACTGACGGTCCGGGGCTTTATTCGAGCTTTAGTCAAGAGTGAAGTCTATAAGACTCGTTTCTTCACCAAGGCTTCTCAAAATAGGGCGATTGAACTGAGTCACAAGCTTTTGCTCGGTCGTGCTCCCTATGACCAGGCAGAAATTTCTCGCCATCTAGACCTCTATCAAAGCCAAGGCTACGACGCGGAGATGGATTCCTATCTTGATAGCGAAGAGTATCTAGAGAACTTTGGAGAAAATACTGTCCCCTACTATCGAGGATTCGATTATCAAGTAGGCCAAACAGGACCCGCCTTCAGTCGGATGCTCGACCTCTACGATGGCTATGCTACCAGCGATAGTGACCGGGCACGGATAGGGCAGGTGGCCCGCTTGACGGAAGACCTGTCTAAGCTCCTCAAGCAAGAGAACCTTGCATCACAGCCAATTAGTGGAATCTCCCCCACCTACGTCACGAGCGAAGTATATGCCCCTTCCCAGTCCGCCCTTCCTTCGCTACAAGTAGGTTCTCGGATTCAAGCGGCCTTAGAAACACCCAAGGTTGAACTACGGGCTCCTTTCTCCGAAGCCGAACTCCAAAGTGCCTTGTATGCCATCTATAAGCAAATCTTTGGCAATACCCACGTCATGGAGAGTGAGCGGCCTACAATTGCCGAATCCCAACTGCGGGATGGCAAAATTACAGTCCGGGGCTTTATTGGCTATCTCGTTAAGACGGAAGCCTATAAGACTCGCTTCTTCTCCAAGGCTTCTCAGAATCGCTTTATTGAGCTGAATTTCAAGCTGCTTTTGGGCCGTGCTCCCTACAGCCAGCAAGAGATTTCTGGCCATCTGGATCTCTATGAAAGCCAAGGCTATGAAGCGGAGATGGATTCCTATCTCAATAGCGAAGAGTACTTGGAGAACTTTGGCGAAAATACTGTCCCCTACTATCGGGGCTTCGAGACACAACGAGGTCAGAATACGGATGCCTTCAATCGGATGATGCGTCTGTACGATGGTTATGCCGGGAGTGATACGGACCGAGGGCTTAGTGGGCAATTGGCTCGCTTGACAGCTAATCTTGCTCAAACTGTTTATTAAGTGAGAGAACCATAGAGGACCCTGAATCCCCTATGGTTCTCTCAAAGCCCAAAACCCAACTTGGGTTTGTAAGCCAAGAGTTTGATTGAAGAGATTTGATTTAAGAGACACTAAGGAGTCCTTATGACCGTTGCAGAACAATATTTGTCCATGGCTAGAGAAATAGTTGGAAGTCGAATGGTTGTTCCCAATAAGCTGACGGATCCTTCTCCTTACGCTCAGCCAGAAGCTTATGGTCGAGACCGATTGGGCACAGCTGCTCTTGTCGAGACTCCCAAAGTCATGCTCCGGGCTCCTTTTACGGAAGGTGAATTTCAGGGAGCTTTGAGAGCCATCTATAGGCAAATCTTTGGCAATACCTATGTGATGGAGAGTGAGCGTCCAGTCACTATCGAATCTCATCTCCGTAATGGTGAACTGACGGTCCGTGGCTTTATTCGAGCTTTAGTGAAGAGTGAAGTCTTCAAGACTCGTTTCTTCTACAAGGCGTCTCAAAATCGGGCGATTGAACTGAGCCACAAACTCTTACTCGGTCGCGCTCCCTATGACCAGGCAGAAATTTCTCGCCATCTAGACCTCTATCAAAGCCAAGGCTACGACGCGGAGATGGATTCCTACCTGGATAGCGAAGAGTATCTGGAGAATTTTGGCGAAGATACCGTTCCTTATTTCCGGGGATTCAAGTATCAGGTAGGGCAGTGGTCTGTAGGTTATGGTCGCCTTTTCTCTCTTTATGATGGCTGGGCTGGTAGCGATACCGACCGGGCTCAAGATGGTCTAAAGGCTCGTCTCAATCAAAATATTGCCTTGAATCAACCCACCACCGTTGTTCGTCCTAGCGCCTTACGTAATGTTTGGACAGAGGCTGGTTCAACCTTTAGCAGTGTTCCTCAGAAGAGTACCTCAAACATATTTGCTTTGGCTCCATTCTTGGAAATGGCTCGTCAGCTCATACCTCAGCCTGAGGGGGGGCGGGTAGTAGATACAGTCTGGGGAGAGCGAGCTAAGCTCTTAGCTAATGAATACACCCAGCCCTCTGCTTATCAGCAGACAGAAACCCATGGTCAGGAGCGGATCCGCGCCGTTGGGGCCTTGGAAACACCCAGGGTTATGCTGCGGCCTCCTTTTACGGAAGGTGAATTTCAAGGAGCTTTGTACGCCATCTATAGGCAAATCTTTGGCAATACCTATGTGATGGAAAGTGAGCGTCCGGTCATTATTGAATCGCAACTGCGTAATGGCGAACTGACGGTCCGGGGATTCATTCGCTCTTTAGTGAAGAGCGAAGTCTTCAAGACCCGTTTCTTCACCAAGGCTTCTCAAAATCGGGCGATTGAACTGAGCCACAAGCTCCTACTCGGACGCGCTCCCTATGACCAAGCAGAAATTTCTCGCCATCTAGACCTCTATCAAAGCCAGGGCTACGACGCGGAAATGGATTCTTATCTTGATAGCGAAGAGTATCTGGAGAATTTTGGCGAGGATACCGTTCCTTATTTCCGGGGATTCAAGTATCAGGTCAGTCAGAGTGCAGAAGCCTTTGGCCGAATGATACGCCTCTACGATGGCTGGGCTGGCAGCGATACGGACCGGGGAATTGGTGGACAGGTTGCTCGTCTGAATGCGGTCATTCCCCGCGCTGGTACTAACTTGGAACCCTTCATCATTATGGCCAATGCGCTTAGAGGTGGAGCTGTCTCGCCTGTGGGACGTTAAAGCGTGGTAGGAGACTTGTGGACTTATCCGTATTGACTCAAAAAGTCCAAACCGCTCAAAACGAAGAAGAACTCCGGGTTGCTATCGAGCAGTTGATAGTAACCCGCTCTTCTGAGGCTATTCCTGTGCTGATTCGCAGCCTGCGCTGTACCAACAGTGCCATCTGTGATGTGATTGTGGAAGGTCTGGTCAGTTATGGTGAACAGGCTGTTCCCTTAATTATCCAAAACTTAGATGACCATGACTATGCTGCCCGCTATCAAGGGATTCGTGCTTTAGTTCAACTGGCCCATTCCGACAGCTTTGATACTTTTGTTTGGGGACTAATAGAAGATTTTGCGCCCAGTGTGCGTCGGGCCTCAGCGAAAGGTTTAGGCGTTTTGCAAGACCCTCGGGCCATTCCTGTTTTACTTTCGGTTATTGCTGATCCTGACTGGGCGGTGCGTTATGCGGTCGTAATTAGCTTAGAACCCTTTGTCCAAGATCCAGCCGTACAGCAGGCTCTCATCCAAGCAAAAGAAGATAAAGACCGAGTAGTACGGCTGAAAGCAGCTGAAATTCTCAAAAAGGCTGGAGCTTAATTCCCAAACAGCTTGAAGGCATCTCCTTGTGTATTGGCTGGTTCCATAGGGACAAGCGGCTGCTTGCTCTCGAAGCGGAATAGATACATGAGCAGGCTGGTTTTACCCATGTTTAAAGTGTAGAACGTATTGATATGGGTTCTAGGGTCGCTTACATCCGGTTTACTCAGATTAAACTCAGCGATTCGGTCAGCCAGCAGGGAAGACGAACTTTGGGTAGAGACACTCACCTTTAGGGGGGGGCCAAGCGCGCTGTCTTGTACAGCATCGCTTTGACGGTTGTTCGACTTATTGCTGAGAGATTTAGCTGTTTGGGTTATGGCAGGAGTTGAGGGTAAAGGCTCTGCGGCTTGCGCTCCCAGCTGGTAGTCCGTGTATTGGCTACCAATATCCACCAAACCCTTGAAGGTGCGTTGTGAAAAGCCGACGGGCACCCAGAAATCCATATTGATTTCCATGCGGGTCCGTAAGGGCAACCAGTAGGTTTCGACGGGCTGAAAATCCAGGGTCATATTGGCCACCCCCCAAACCCCAGATAGATAGAGTTTGGCTCTGCGCGGTAGGGCTGTTTCCGGATCTAGCCACAGTTCGCGCAAACGTCCTTTATTATTGGGTTTCAGTTGTAGATAGTTGACCGGTTTGCCCTCTAATTCCCTCGTTTCCATGACGACAGGCGTATAGGTTTGCGGCGTAGCATCCAAATCAACGCTTACATGGGGCGCGAGCTTGTCAGGTTGTTGCAGATAAAGGGTATACAGGCGTAAGCGGTCACCCTGGTCCACGAGCTCCACTTGCGAGGAATTAAGGCTGCGCAGCTTATCCCCATCCAAAATCTGAGCTTCCCAGCTACCATCCTCCTGAAAACGGAAGTCTGCCGTAGCGATGCCCTCTTGCCAATTACTCGTTTGGATCTGTTGGGTATAGCGTCTCTGGGTTGGCGCAGGAAGCTGCTGTAAGGCTTGGTGATAACGGGTAAGAAGCTGGATAGGGTCTTCAAGCGGAGCCGCTAAACCTGATCCACCGCTCCAAGTGAGAAGCCCTGCTAGCAAGAATAATGACCCGTATTTCGAGGGGAACCGGAAACGTTGAGCCATATAGAAAAATAAAAATGTAGGGGTTAGTTCCAGGTTATTCCTACTGAACCGAAAACTTATAACCCCCAGGAACTCTCTTCCCCGTTATTGTCTTCGTTGTATTCCCTCTCGTTACGGTTCCTTCCCAGATCTCTGGTTTCTCAGAAGTTCTTTGGAAGTTGGAAATGGTTGCTCCTGTTCCCACTTTTGAGAGGGTGTAGGCAGCGGCAGCGGTTAGGAGATCCTGGGGGGTTGGTTGAGTATTCACCGATTCCGGGGTCAGACTATAGCCAAGGTCTTCTCCCGCAGATTGCAGTCCCTTAACGGCACCGTCAACCTCTTTCTGGTCTGGATTGGGCTTAGCAGGTTGGTTCATTATACGGACCCTTCAAAGAGATTTTTCTACCCTAGCAACTGGCCTAGGCCTTTACCAGTATTTCTTAAGGAAAGGCCTGCTTGCAACGCTCTACCTTTCGAGCAATCCTCCACAAAGTGTGTGCGTCCTAGGCTAGTAATGGGCTAATTTTTCGTCTACAACGGAAGAAACACCTTCCCTCCTCATGAGATTGTCTTTATGACCAAAAACGTCATCAGCCATCCGATTCATGACAGAAATGCCCGCGGTCACGCGAAGATTGGCTGGCTAGAGAGCTACCATACTTTTTCCTTTAGTAACTTTTATGACCCCAACCGGATGGGCTTTCGGGCCTTGAGGGTAATCAATGAAGACCGGGTTATCCCTGGCGCTGGATTTAGCACCCATGGACACAAAGATATGGAAATTCTGACCTACGTTCTAGAAGGGGCTCTGGAACATAAGGATAGTTTGGGTACGGGGTCTGTGATTATGCCCGGAGATGCCCAGATCATGAGTGCTGGCACGGGGATTACCCATAGTGAATTTAATCACTCACAAACAGAGCCTGTTCACTTATTGCAAATTTGGATTCTTCCAGATCAGCAAGGATTGAAGCCAAGATATGAGCAACGCGCCTTTCCCTTGGAGAAGAAGAAAAATAAATTATGTTTGATCGCTGCGAAGGATGGTCGTGAAGGGGCTGTCACCATTCACCAAGATGTGGATATCTATGCAGCGGTGCTGGAGCCTCAAAATGTCGTCACCTATGCAGTGAAACCGAATCGTTATGCCTGGCTACAGATCGCCAAGGGTCGGCTAACCCTGAATGGTCAACCTCTTCGTGCCGGCGATGGGGTGCAAATCCAGGGCGAAGAATCCCTCACCATGGGCACAGACGCCGAGGCGGAAATCTTGCTTTTCGATCTAGCATAAGACAACGGATCGGTTCCTATGTATTGGTCTTCCCGCCCATCAGCCTTTACGCAATGCAAAAGGAGCATACTGCGATGAAAACTAAATATTACCTAGGTTCGTAGGATGGCTGTTGTTTCCAGAGACCAAGACGTAACCACCGTGATGGCTATCTTTCCCACGGAGCCTGAGGAGCAGCAGGACCTGGATACGATCAAGGACTTCATCAACTAACGAGTTTGAGAAATCTTTGTACAAATTGTTTTCACCGAGTCAGCTTCTTGAGAGATCTAGGAGCCTGCTGGAGCGTCTGTTAGCTTTTCGCCATATTGGACTACGCTGATAAGGTTTAGGCTGAACTTAATCAATATCGTATATGTCCCTAAAATCAGATGTTGGTAGCGGAAGAAGGGTTCCGTTACGCTGTAAGAAGCTCTTGTATCCATATTGGTAAGATTTCTATCTATGGTCTTTTCTCCTCAAAAATTAGCTATCCCTGAAGACCTTTATGACCCGAAACTTTTTAATAATCGGGAATTGAGCTGGTTGGAGTTTAATAAGCGGGTTTTGGCAGAAGTGTATGATGAGCGAAACCCCCTCTTAGAGCGTTTAAAGTTCTCTGCGATTTTTAGTAATAACCTGGATGAATTCTTCATGGTGCGGGTTTCCGGTCTGGAGCAGCAGAAGGCGGCACAGATCACCCAACGGACACCCGATGGTCTGGCTCCAGAAGAACAGCTAGAACTACTGAGTGACCACATCCATCCGGTAGTCAGCCAACAGGCCTGCTACTTTGAGGAAATGCTCAAGCCCCTTCTGGCAGAAGAAGGCATCTATATTTTGGACTATGACCAGCTCGACGATGAGCAAAAGCAATTGGTGCGCCATTACTTCGAGGAACTGGTTTTTCCTGTGCTTACCCCCTTGGCCGTTGATCCTTCTCACCCCTTTCCCTATCTATCCAACCTCAGTCTTTCCTTGGCGGTCATGGTGCGTGACCCAGAGAGAGGAATAGAGCATTTTGCACGGGTGAAAGTTCCCCAAAAAATCTTGCCTCGGTTTGTGGCGATTGGAACGCTACATCACTACGTTCCTCTGGAACAGATCATTGCTGCACACCTAGACCAGCTCTTTAATGGCATGGAAGTCCTTGGCAGCTATCCATTTCGGATCACCCGCAATGCAGATATGGCCTTGGAGGAAGAAGAGGCGGATGATCTGCTGGTGGTGATTGAGCAAGGACTCAGGATGCGAAGATTCGGAGATGTGGTGAGGTTGGAGGTTCCCCACGACATGCCCCCCTCCTTGTTAACCTACCTGATGGAGGCGATGGAACTAAGTGCTCGGGATGTGTATCCCATTCATGGACTCTTAGACCACGATAGTTTATTCAGCCTCTGTAATCTGCCCTTTGCTCATCTGAAGTATCCACCCCATGCCCCCGCGGTTCCGCCCCCTTTGCAGAACAAAGATGTGAGTATTTTCTCTCTGATCCGTCGGGGTGATCTATTTGTCCATCATCCCTATGACAGCTTTGCTTCCTCAGTGGAACGCTTCATTGCAGAGGCCGCTGCAGACCCAAAGGTATTGGCGATTAAGCAAACGCTTTACCGTACCTCTGGAGATTCTCCGGTAGTGCAATCGCTGATTCAGGCTGCTGAAAATGGCAAACAAGTCGCTTGCTTGGTAGAACTTAAAGCCCGCTTCGATGAGGAGAACAATATCAACTGGGCCAAGGCTTTGGAAAGAGCAGGAGTCCATGTAGCCTATGGACTGATTGGCCTCAAGACGCACAGCAAATTGGCACTGGTTGTGCGGCGAGAAGGTTCTGGTATTCGTCGATATGTGCATATCGGTACCGGAAACTACAACTCCAAGACCGCCAGACTGTATACAGACTTCGGCTTATTTAGCTGCGACCCTGTCATCGGCGCAGACGCGACAGACCTGTTTAATTTCTTGACAGGCTATGTCCGTAAGCACCAATACCACAAACTTTTGGTAGCCCCGATTAGTTTGCGGTCCAGTTTTTTGGATCTCATTCAACGGGAGGTGAACCTTCATCAGCCTGAGCGTCCAGGGCGGATTATCGCCAAGATGAATTCCTTGGTCGACCCAGAAATTGTCCGAAATCTTTACTATGCTGCTCAGCATGGGGTCCAGATTGATCTAATTGTTCGTGGAGTTTGTGTGCTCAAACCAGGAATCCCTGGGGTCAGTGAGCGTATCCGCGTGACCAGTATCATCGGACGCTTTCTAGAACACTCACGGGTTTTCTATTTCCAAAATGGGGGCGAAGAGGAACTCTACATCGGTTCTGCGGATTGGATGACCCGCAATTTGGACCGTCGGGTGGAAGTAGTCACCCCGATCCAGTCTGACATCATCAAACAAAAGCTCTTAGCCACCCTCCAGATCTACCTGGAAGATAATTACCAAAGCTGGGAACTCCATGACGGCACCTATACAAGGCGCTATCCCGAGCCTGAAGAAGAAGCTAGACCTTCCCAAGCAAAGCTGATCCGTGTGGCTGAGGAAGGTTAGGAGAACAAGCAAGAAACGATAACAGACTGTTAAAATAGAAAAACACTCCTGACTTCTGATGTGTTTAAGAACCTCCGCAACCTGAGCAGTGTCGTTCGAGCAGATATCCAGGCAGCCCTCGATAAAGATCCTGCAGCCCATAGCCTGCTAGAAATTTTGCTTTAC
Source organism: Gloeobacterales cyanobacterium (assembly GCA_049582005.1). Lineage (GTDB taxonomy): Bacteria > Cyanobacteriota > Cyanobacteriia > Gloeobacterales > PMM-0068 > Sivonenia. The sequence goes on from JBAUTB010000132.1 coordinate 8,756, forward strand.
CCGGGTTTTCAAGCATTAACGATTCATCGGCTTGCCCATAGCTTATTTCAAGTGGGTATTCCCTTTTTCCCTCGATTCATTTCCTATCTCACCAGATTTTTGACAGGCATTGAGATCCATCCAGGGGCCCGTTTAGGCAAGGGAATTTTCATTGACCACGGCATGGGGGTGGTGATTGGCGAAACGGCCATTATTGGCGATGATGCCCTAATTTATCAGGGCGTTACCTTGGGAGGGACGGGGAAGGAGCTGGGTAAGCGCCACCCGACCCTGGGTAAAGGCGTGGTCGTTGGTGCTGGCGCTAAAGTATTAGGCAATATTGAAATTGGGGATAATGTGCGTATTGGTGCAGGTTCTGTAGTGCTGCGTTCAGTTCCCAGTGATTGCACCGTAGTCGGTGTTCCTGGTCGTGTTGTCTATCAAGGAGGGAAACGCATCGATCCCCTCAACCACGCTGAAAGTCCCGACCCGCTCGCTGATGTGATCCGCAGCTTAGTGGAACGGTTAGACCAAGTAGAAACGGAATTAGAAACTTTGCGCTCCGGGAAGCAGCCTTCGGCACTGCCTCCTCTCCGTCCTACGCTTCCGAAATCTGACAAACGGACTGTCTCTACTTTTCTAGACGACTTTTCCCACGGTTCAGGAATTTAGACCCGGTGGCCGATGTCTCTCTATTACAATATGTAATCCCACCCATAGCCGGTGCGATTATTGGTTATTTTACCAATGACATTGCGATTCGGATGTTATTCCGACCCTATCAGCCTGTCTATGTGGGTAAGTTCCGTCTTCCTCTTACGCCTGGATTGATTCCAATGAATCAATCCCGCCTAGCCGTCAAGGTCTCTACGATTGTCATGGAGCGACTTTTGACTCCGGATGCCTTGCAGGATTTGGCTCATCGGTTGCTTAAAAGGGAACGCCTTGAGGCCGCGATTCGATGGCTTTTAGCTTCAGCGCTAGAACGTCTGGAAAACCCTGCAGCACAGGACCAGACCACCCAACTATTAGCTAATTTACTCAAAGAGCTCTTCGGTGAATCACTCCCTAGAATCATAAAAG
>JBAUTB010000133.1:0-7698 GCA_049582005.1 Gloeobacterales cyanobacterium
AACCCACACAGAGAGGCTATGTTGCCTGCAGAGAGGATATTTCTCATGCAATCGAGAATGGCTATATTAACCATGGTGGTTTAGGGGTAAGGGTTTAGGTTTTTGGTCTCATGCAGCTCTGGGTGTCGATGTATTCCCGCCAACGGCGGATGCGCCCATCTTGAAAATCAATCACAATCGTGTCGTCTGCCGATCCATGCTTTCCGGTAGCTTTTTCATTTTCCTGCCAGTGCCATTCCACCGCAGCCTGATGATTGTCAAGCAGAATGCGCCGAATATCGATCTTCACGTCGGAATAAGTAGCCGCGAAATCAGCCGCTACCTGGCGAATCGCTTCCGGCCCTACCCAACAATTACCGGGCACCATGAATTCTCCTTCCGGCAAAAATAAAGCGGCAAAGGCATCAGCATCCCCCTTTATCCAGGCATTGGCGGCTTGTTGGATTAAGGAACGCTCTATCACTTGACTTTCCGCCTGCTGGACCGTCAACCCTATTTCCTGCCCATAGGAGACCTCCAGGGTATGACCATCAGGATCTTTGAGGAAAGCCCAGTACCCTATGGGGTAACCAGCATCATGGGGGCCTTCTTGCAAAAGACCTTCTAAGTGAGCGGCTGCGCATAGGCGATCCACTTCCGCTCGGGTCTCACAGGCCACCCCAAGATGGGCAATGGGCAAAAGAGGTTGCTCAACGCGAGGCACTTGAATCAAGACGATAACGAAGGGCCGCGTCAGGTCACTGAGCCACACAACTTCCGATTGAACGTTTGGGTCGATGCGCCGATGAATCACCTGCATACGGGCGTATTTGGCATAAAACGCGCTGCTCTGATCGACATCACTGGCAGGCAGCGCTACGTGGGTAAAGCCAAAGTCAGACATCAGAGACCTCCACAGTTATCAAGGACCGTCTAAAAATAAGAACCTACGAGGGTTTTCCCAGCAAGGTTTTTGAGGCTTCTAAAGCAGTTCGCAAGAATGCCCTAACTTGCTCCTCTTGGGCTTCCGCTGAATCTTGTGTCAGCTTAGAGGCTGTGAGTACGGCACCAACCCAATGTTCGGTATGCCAGAAACCATGACCATCGAGGGGCGGAAGATTCTTCAGGTTGGGATAGGGATAGGGAGATACATACCAGTAGGGCTCCTTATAGTTCACATCTCCAGGGGACATCCCGATGCCTATGGTCATCGGCTCCCCATCCTTTTTGCCTGAAAGCGAAATCAAGATCGCCATATCGAAATGGTGCGGCCAAATATGAATCGGAGAGGCATCCTCTATCGCGTCAACAAGTTCCTGCAGCAGTCGGTGGCTATTGGCATAGAAATTGGTGAGTTCTTGACGTCCGGCTTGGCTGGATTTGTCCGCATAGCGGTCGTCAGGGAAGACATCACCGTCCGCAAGGGGATGATCTGGAAAATCATCCGGTGGATAGGAAAGAAACTCAATCTTGCTGGCATCGGCACCGAGCTTAGAAATTTCACCTTGATGCCAGCTCATCCCGTCTACCAGGGTTTTTTGAGCGAGGGCCAGGGAAGCAATGGTCTCTTCCTTGCTATCCAAAAGAATAGAGGTCAGAGTGACAGGATTGAGGGCCACCCGAAACGGGGTTGCCGCTCGAATCGGTGCGCCCATAAACACTGCCAAGTCAGGATTCCAGGCCAAACTGGTATGGCTATAGTCTGGGAGCGGTTCTGCCAAAGCAGTCCCCGTCGCCGCAATGAACTGAATTGCGTAGTGCAATTGCAGTCTACTTTCCGTTAGGTCCTGTGGTTTGATTTTTCCAGTTATGTGCCATGAAGTATCCATGATGGAACCTCTATAGAGGATGTGGATTCACCAGGCGAATTCCTGAGAATTGCCACCGGGTCGACGGGGGGAAGAAGTTGCGATAGCTGGAGCGAATATGGCTCTGGGAAGTAGCACAGGACCCTCCCCGCAAGACCATCTGGTTGCACATAAACTTACCGTTGTACTCCGCCACTGCTCCGGGGGCTGGCTGAAAACCTGGATAAGGTAGATAGGCACTCTGCGTCCACTCCCAAACATCACCAAATAACTGATCTGGTCGTGTGCAGTCCATGGCTGGAACAGGATGGAGCTGTCCGCTTTCCAAGAAATTACCTTGGGTGGGCACTGGGGACGCAGCCACTTCCCACTCGGCCTCCGTCGGGAGCCGCTTGCCTGCCCAACGAGCAAAGGCATCGGCTTCGTAGAAACTGACATGACAGACTGGTTCATCTTCATTTAGAGGCCGCAGTCCCCCCAAAGTCATCACCCACCAGGCTCCATCAACCTGTTCCCAATAGAGCGGAGCCTGCCATCGCTCAGCCTGCACGGTTGCCCAGCCTTCAGAGAGCCAGTATTCCGGTTTCTGATAACCCTTGGCCTGAATGAATTCCAGGAATTCTCCGTTGGTCACCAAGCGAGAAGCCAGCCAATAATCCTGGAGATAGACCGAGTGACGCGGTCCTTCATTATCGAAGGCAAAATCTTCGCCCTCATAGCCAATCTCATAAAGCCCACCAGGATAATCCAGCCATCGTTCTCTGGAGACAGCAGGCTTAGAGGCGACGGATGGGAGATCCGAGCGATAAGCAGGTCGCAGAGGATTCAGCGCCAGAATATGTTTGATATCGGTGACCAGTAATTCCTGGTGTTGCTGCTCATGGTGAAGTCCCAGCAGCAGCAGAGCGTGCAGCGCTGCATCATCCGTCTGTTGGCTCAGCAGCGAGTGCATAGCTTGATCTACATAGGCTCGATAGCGATAGACTTCTTCCACGGTTGGACGCGACAGCAATCCCCGTTGTGGTCGGGGGTGACGCGCTCCGATGGACTCGTAGTAGGAGTTGAACAGATAGCCAAACTTGGGATGAAATACTTCGTAGCGCGGTAGGTTCGGAACCAAGAGTAAAGTCTCAAAGAACCAGGTCGTATGGGCTAGATGCCACTTAGGAGGACTGACATCCGGCATACTCTGAATCCCATAGTCTTCTGTCACCAGCGGTTGGCAAAGCTGTTCACTGACCTGACGGACCTGTTGATAGTGCTCTGCCAGAGAAGGTCTGGTTTCAGGTTGGGTGATAGAGCTAGGACTAAGCATAAATGTTCCTCATATTTGAGATACGAAGCCTCAATCCACCATAACCATGTTTTCTCTCCTCATTGCATCCGTTCAAGTAGGTGATCTCCTACCCGTAAGGCATTGGCGATAATCGTTAGGGTTGGATTTACCGCTCCACTGGAACAGAAGAAACTGCCATCGACGACGTAGAGGTTATCAATATCGTGGGTACGGCAATTCAAGTCCAGAACCGAAGTTGTGGGATCTTCTCCAAAGCGGCAGGTTCCCACTTGATGCCCGACTCCGTCTAGGGGTAACTTCCCGGTGTAGGTTTTGCCTGCCCCCGCGAAATAGGAACAGTTGGGCATGATCGCCTGACCGCATTCAATCGATTTGAGGATTTCAATCCAGCGCTTTTCTAGCCGATCATAGGGTTCGTTGTTGTTTTCGGTATAGTCAAGGATGATTTTGTCCCCATCCACACAAACCCGATTATTTGGGTCGGGCAAGTCTTCTGTGGTCAACCACCAGTCAATGGAATTATGGGCTACTTCCTCAGGGGTCAGGGGGGCATAAGCCTCTGGATTTCCTTCCAGCGCTTCCTTGCTGACCTTACCCAGGGTTTGAATCTGGCCCATCGGGTAGTCATAGCCTGCTTCCCCCCAGTAGAAATCGTTAACGGATAGAGTTTTCTGGAAAATCGTAGGATTGGGCTTTTTGCTAACTCCGATGATCGAACCCAACACATGCTTCATGAAGTTACGACCCACCAGATCGGAACTATTGGCTAAGCCGTGGGGATGCTGCTTATTGGCAGATCGGAGCATCACGACCGATGAGTTTATCGCTCCACAAGCAAGCGCCACGATATCTCCCGAGAATTGCTGCACCGTCGTTTCTCCAGAATCGGGATCGGAGACGGCTACTTCCACGCTGGAAATTTCCCGACCAGAATCGCTGGTGTGCAGTTTCAGGACTTTTGCTTCTGTCAGGAGGGTGACGTTGTCTTGACCGATCACGGGACGAACTGCACTGACTTCGGCATCAGATTTGGCATGGACTAAGCAAGGATAGCCATCGCAGGTATTACAGCGAATGCATTGACTCAGATACATGTGCGCTTCATTGAGTCGAATCCCAACGGGGGTATGGTAGGGGTGCAATCCTTTCGCTTTTAAGATATCGGAGACTTCCTGGATCCGGGGTTCATGACTCACGGCTGGATAGAAAAATTCCTCACTGCGGAAAGGTTCCGTCGAGTCTTCTCCACTCTTACCATGTACCTGATAGAGCTTTTCTGCTTGAACATAATAGGGTTCAAAGTCTCGATACTTAAGGGGCCAAGCTGGGGAAAGACCATCTTTATGTTGGTAGGCCTCAAAGTCTTTTTCTCTTAGGCGAAACAGCGCGGCTCCGTAGACTTTGGTATTGCCCCCCACGAAGTAGCTCATACCGGGATGCAGTTCTTTGCCATCTTTGTCATACCAAACTTCTGGGTTGTGATAGCGGTCGCTGTTAAAAACGATTTTGGTGTTCCAATTGTCTTTTTCTCTCGGCAAAAAAGGACCGCGTTCTAAGATCAGAATCTTCTTGCCGCTCTGAGCTAAGCGATAGGCGAGGGTTCCGCCCCCTGCTCCGGTACCAACGATGATCAGGTCATAGTGATTGGTAGGCATAAGCTTGCTCCATCCATGCAGGATAGCTGATGGGTTGTACTGACAATTTAGAAGCTAAGCCTGGCTGAGGAATGATGGAGGGCTGAGTGGGGGATAAGAATATTCTGAAAGTTTGCTGAATCCAAAACTCTTTAAAGCCAATCCGAGTCTCACAGGTCAAATCAACTACACTGAAATACACGCTCAACGGTCAACTCTATGGTCGCCAACTCCCTACGCTGGACAAGCCGAGATCTGAATGCTATGCCCGACGATGGCGGTTGGAAACGTTACAAAATCATTGATGGAGAACTTCTTGTAACCTGCGCCCCTCATACCAATTCTCGATGATGATGCACTAAATTAAGGAGAAATAGCTCCCTCTACTTTTACTTTCAAATGGCTAATCACTTCAACGTTCCCATTGCCGAAAGCCTCGACACCCTTAAGCAACTGCTCAAGGCTCAAACCACTGCTCAGGCCAAAGAACGACTCCACATGCTCTATTGGCTCAAAAGCGGACAACTCACTAGCCGACAAGAGTTAGCCCATCGTTTAAACCGAAATGAATCTACCATTTATCGTTGGCTGCAAAAATATTACCAGGGAGGGCTCGACGCCCTGCTTGAGGTTAAAACGGCCCCTGGGCAAACACCTAAAATTCAAGGTGCTATCCTCGAACGGCTCCAGCAGCACTTAGCGCAACCAGAAGGCTTTCGCGGTTACGGTGCGATTCAACAGTGGTTGGCTCAGGTCTGTGGGCTAGAAGTCCCTTACTCAACCGTTCATCGCACGGTGCGCTACGAGCTTAAGGCAAAGCTCAAAGTTCCTCGTCCGTGCAGTAAAGATGCGGATGAGAAGCAACAACAGGCCTATAAAAAAACTGCCCGCGCTGATTGAGGTCATGACCACCCATTTCGCCCAGGGGCGTCCGGTCCGCTATTTCTGCTCCGATGAGAGTCGATGGGGGCTTAAAACGCTGAGCGGGCGGGTTGTTACAGCGATGGGGGTCAAGCCTGTGGTCCGCGTTCAGTGGCCGCGCGATAACTTTTGGCTCTACGGGGCGGTGGAACCGTTGAGTGGCGAACCATTCTTTTATGCCTTCTCGCATCTCGATGCCACCTGCTTCAATTTGTTTATTCAGGAATTTGCCGCAGCGTTTCCGGAGAGTCTCAATTTGTTGCAGTTAGACCAAGCAGCGGCGCATTGTGCCTTAGAGATTGATTGGCCTGACAATGTTGTTCCGATATTCCAACCTTCCCATAGTCCAGAACTCAATCCAGTTGAGCGTCTATGGCAGGACCTCAGGAAACGATTTAAGGGAATAAACTTTTCAGACTTGGCCCACCTTCAGCAGGCCGTATTTGATGAACTTAATGCGCTTACCACTCAGACCATTGCCTCGCTAACAGGCTATTCTTTCATCCTCAATGCACTTTCTATTTAGTGCATCCTCTCTGAGAATTGGTATCACATCCGTTATCGCACGGCGTCCAGGAATATTGGATCGTCAATTGGCAAATGAAGACCCTGGAAATTTATCGTCGCAACGAGACTCAGCTCCAACTGGTTGCCATTCTGCTTGACGGAGATATGCTCACCTCACCCCTGCTGCCAGGATTCAGCACCCCCATCGCTCAGATTTTTCTGTAGGCGAAGCAAAGATATGGGGGTAGCTCAAACACGAATCAGCAAAATTTTGTCTGATAAACGCAGTGCCGCTTAGCCAGAGCTTGCAACGGACGGCCTTAACATTTTGGTGTATTGGATTACCCCCTAGTGGTTGGGGGCTACTAAGTGGGGCGGCTTTCAGGTTTTCGATACAGAGAGATTGTGCGACGGCTCAAACAGCTTGGTTTCCAATGCGACCGACAGACAGTTGACTCCCATGAAATTTGGCTCATCCACTTACCCCACTAATGTTTTTTCTAACGCAGAATGCAGATCATTTACTTAGGCAATTTTAGTTTTAATTGACCTTCTAGTTTGTTATTTTCTAGATAGTATGCTCCGCTAACTTCCAGTCTGCCAACATATTCATCAACAGTTGATCGTCCACCAATAATATTTTTTTCACCCAATATAGTCCAAAGGATTTTGAGGTTATTTTCATTTAAAAATCTTAGGAAAGACTCTTTCTTAATGAGCAGGTATGAATTAGAGTTGTCATAAACAGAAGGTGCAAAACAAACTATTTCACCATTTTCATTTGTAAACTCTCCCTCTCTTTTACTATAATTTAATTGCATTTTTTCATAAATATATTTGCAGGGTTTTAGAAAGCTGATGGCTTCCTCTTTTGACTTATCATTTTCTTCTTCCCATAAAAAGCTTTCTGTAGTTACTCTTACAGAAGCTATAAACTCACCTATTGTACGATGATAGACGTTGCGCAATTCTGTTTCATTAAAATATTTATGAGCAGGAGACCAATAGTATTCCCGACTAAATATTTCATATCTATCAGAGTTTTCAGGCATCCAATGACCCATAAAATCTTGCTGAATAGCCCATTCTTTTAGTTTTCTATACTCATTTTCTTCTACTAGGTAGCTTCTTATTTGATACCATATTCTCTTGTGTGGATTATCCCATCTCTCATTTCCGAGCTCTTGTGGTTCTTTCCATTCAGGAAAACCTTCAACTATTAACCAGTCTTCTCCATTTTTATCTGCTACATTGATTAAATGTGCAGGATCTGGAAGGTCGTCAGACATATTTACCCAATCCTTACTAGATAAATTCCAATTAGAATATCGTTCCTTAGTCCACCAATACTCAGTGGTTATTCCTTTATTATAAGTTCCAGCATTTTTTATTGTCATAGTAGGGTCAATATCCCTAACGTAGGGACTCCAAGGACCTTGATAAGGTTCTTTTTCTTGATCAGAGGAACTCCATTCATTATATTTTTCATAGTTATCTGAAACCCGAGCTAACATTTCGTATAAAGCCAACCATTGATATTTCTTTCCAATTC
>JBAUTB010000134.1:0-2398 GCA_049582005.1 Gloeobacterales cyanobacterium
TCAAGCAAGCCCAGGTTGATGTCCAGACAGAACCCCAAGGCCAACTAACCTCTACAGAACGTAAAGAACTCAATGAGTTACGCCGTGACCTCAAACGCGTTCAAATGGAACGAGATTTCCTAAAAAACAGCCTTCGTGATAGAACACGTCCCTAGTGCTAGAAACAGTTGAGATTACACTTTTAATTACCGGACAGTGGCCGTCAGCTTTTTGGAGATATCACCCCGTCAAAAAACTTGGTCCAGGGAAAGCTGCGGACCCAATATTGGTGGCGTTTTTACGACCCCGTTTAGGAAAGTAATTTTATCCGAGTTCCCGTCCGGCCTTTTCACCGAGTAGAAGGCTATCTATGTCAGATCAATCCAAACGAACAGGATTACCTATAGTCCAAGAATATGCAGCAGGTATCGATATTGGCTCTCGGTTTCACGTGGTTGCGGTACCGCCTGAAATGAGTTCTGAATCGGTCCAGACTTTTCAGGCGTTTACCTCGGATCTACATCGGATGGCCGATTGGTTAATCGAGCTCGGCATAAAAACTGTGGCGATGGAGTCAACGGGTGTGTACTGGGTACCTGTCTTCGAAATTCTCGAGGATCGAGGACTTCATGTGATTCTTGTGAATGCACGAGAGGTACGAACTGTCCCTGGACGCAAAACGGACGTCAACGATGCTCAATGGTTACAGCGCTTACACGCCTGTGGGCTATTGCGTGCGAGCTTTCGTCCTGGTCGCGACATTGCTGCTCTACGGGCCTACTTGCGACTCCGTGAGCGACATTTGGACTATGCCGCTGCTCATATTCAGCACATGCAAAAGGCGCTCACTTTCATGAATATGCAGCTTCAGAATGTCGTCAGCGACATCACAGGTGCAACGGGAATGAAAATCATCCGAGCGATTGTCGCCGGAGAACATGACCCAGCCAAATTAGCGCAATTGCGGGATGTGCGATGTCACGCCAGTCTTGAGACGATTGAAGCGTCGCTGCGGGGAAATGACCAACCGGAGCATATATTTGCACTTACTCAGGCTCTCGCACTGTATGACTTTTATCAAGCACGAATTGACGAATGCGACAAAGAGATCGAGCGTGCATTGGCAGAATTGAACAAAGAGAAATCATTGCCAGAACAGCCTTTGCCAAAGATCCGTCGTCAAACGCGGCAGCCTAATGCCGTAAATTTCGATGTTCGAGCATCTCTTTATCAGCTCATTGGTGCAGACCTGACTCAGATTCATGGGATTGGTCCCTATCTGGCTCTGCGACTCATTTCTGAATGCGGGACTGATCTGAGTCGGTGGCCCACGGCCAAGCATTTCACCTCGTGGCTGAGACTTTCTCCCGGCAATAAAAAATCAGGCGGCAAAGTCCTTTCTGCTCATACGGGCAAGACCACTAACCGAGTGACCGCGCACTTGCGACTCGCAGCAGTGACGGTTGGCCGCACCAACACAGCGTTGGGTGCTTTCTACCGACGTCTGGCAGCCCGAATTGGGAAGTCAAAGGCAGTGACAGCCACAGCCCGTAAGATTGCGGTGCTCTTTTATAATGCGGTTCGCTATGGCATGTCCTATGTAGACCCTGGTGCAGATCGATACGAGAAGGAATACCGTGAGCGTGTGGTCAAGAACCTGCATCGCAAAGCAGCCGAGTTTGGATTTACCCTTCAGCCGACTGAGAGGGAAGATTGTGTTTCTTAGGAAACCTTAATGGGAGAGGATGTCATAGAAATTTAGCGACCTAAAAATAGGCTTGATCAACGCTGACGGTTGATCAAGATTTGATATTCATTTGTGAACCAGTAAGGCGACTCGTCATCCCCGGCAATTCAGCTTGATACAACGAGAATTTATGCAATTCAAAAAGAAAGGGTAAGTCATGACCTACCCTTTCTTCCGAGAGACTTATACTCGCTTGCTTGCCAGTACTTTAATTTTGGTGACTAATGCACCCTTGAGCTTTTCATAATCTGTGGGAGTGCCAGTGGTCGGCTTTGGAAAGAAATCTAACGCCCCTGCCTGCATTAGGCTGTAAACATTATCCACATCGCCGGGCTGAACTGCATTGCTAATCACAAGAATAGGGCGAGGGCATAGCTTCATCACTTCTTTGGTAAACTCCAATCCATCCATAACAGGCATTTGCAGGTCGGTGCAAATCACGTCTGGCTGAGTTCTCTGGATCATGTTGATACCTTCTCTGCCGTCCCGCGCAGTACCGACGATTTCTACTTCGGGAGCTGTTTTGAGAAGGCGTTCTAGAATTTCCAACGCCACAACGGAATCTTCAACAAGGGCAACTTTAATAGGTGCTTTAGTCATGGGAGAGATACTTCCTTTTATCGTCTAATTGAGTTTGAATTTATCCAATCGATTTGAGCACCAGGCATAGTC
>JBAUTB010000135.1:0-2549 GCA_049582005.1 Gloeobacterales cyanobacterium
GAGCAGTCGCAATTAATGCGGGACTTGGCCAGTCGAACGGATCGACCCATCTGCCGCATCTACGCTACCTGGGCAGTGAATATCAAACTTGGCTTTTGGTACCAATTGGGCAAGTGGATGGAAGAAGGGATTGTTACCCCAATTCCTCAGGTTTACCAACTTTCACCCAATGCCTCTGCTGTCCTGCAAGCCATTCGAGTGGTCGATCCCGGTCAACAAATTACAGTTCTCCGTAATGCCGTGGTGGATATGGGTTTTGACTCATCGCAGTTGGGCAGCTACAGCTCAGTGGCGGAACCGTTAGTCCCACCCAAAGATAGGGGAGAGCGCACCCTAATTACTGAAATTCCGGGTGTGGACAACCCCGTGATTCTGGAGTATATGGACAACCTGAATGCCAATGACTTTGATGCTCTGATACAACTCTTTGCTTCGGATGGTGCCCTGCAACCCCCCTTCCAGCGACCGATTGTTGGACAGGATGCCCTGCTTCGCTTTTTCCGAGAGGATTGCCAGAACTTAAAATTGTTGCCTGAGCGGGGCATCACGGAACCCGAAGAAGATGGTTACACTCGGATTAAGGTCACTGGTAAGGTGCAAACCCCCTGGTTTGGGCAGGATGTGGGCATGAACGTTGCCTGGCGCTTCCTCCTCAATCCAGAGAACAAGATTTTCTTTGTTGCCATTGACTTACTCGCTTCTGCAAAGGAGCTGCTGAATCTGGCTCCTTAGAGTGTCTTCCTGCCCGATAGGCAGAGTCCAAAGTGCTTCAGGCTAAGGCATTTTAAGTTAGGTAGGGACATGTGGCTGGGTTTATGAGTAAGAAGTAAACTTTTGTTGAGATATCAGCCATAATGAGTATGGATAATTTTTTTGCTCAATAGTATTGGACTTTGGACAAGATTGAGGCTCAAAAGGGTTGAACGCCATCGAAGAAAGGATAATGACGGTTCCACATTAAAGACCCATCATCATCCCCACTTCCATTATGCCTATACTTCTCACCGAGTCTGACCTTAAAAGTTTTCGAGAGCAGTTATACAATACATTTGAGCATCGAGCAGATAGTGCAATGGACTTGTTGGATGCTCTCTGTAGCAATAACAATTCACCGAGTGTTGTTCAATTAAGCCTCAATCCTTTGTTCCGAGCAGGGTACAGTACTCTTTTTAAGACGATTGCTGAATCTTTTCTACCCGATGTCACTGAGCAAGAGAAGTTACAACCAGAAAATATTACACCACAAAAAGAACAACTATTCCAATCCTTAGACCTGATTGCTCAAGTTGTACCCCAGCCGCAGCAACGCTCCTTCTTCCTCCTGGGTCTGGACTGTACCAGTATTGGACGACCTTTTGCTAAAACCTTGGAAGACCGAGGAATGGTATATCAACCTACTCAGATTAAGGGAAACAAGCCCATTACAATTGGCCACAGCTATTCACTGATTGCAGTGTTGCCAGAGAGAACTGATCAGGATGCCCCCTGGACGATTCCATTGGAGATGACTCGGGTGCCTACAGAGTCGAACAGCACCCAGCAGGGAATCACCCAAGTCCATTCCGTCTTGAATCATCCAAACATGCCTTGGACAGACGAGCTTTGTGTCCTAGTCGTGGATAGCGCTTACGGTAACCACAAATTTTTGATGCCATTACGGGAGCATGAAAATCTAGTCACCATCGCAAGGTCTCGCAGTAATCGGGTATTCTATCAATGCCCTCCACCTTCAGAAATCCCTCCTGGCAAAGGACATCCTCGCTGGTATGGGGAACGCTTCGACCTCAAGGATCAACAAACCTGGCATCAGCCCAGTGGCGTGGATCAAACCTCTTACCAAACGTGCCGAGGTCGAACGGTTACGGTCACGATTACGGCTTGGCAGAACATGCTCATGCGGGGAAGCAAGGCGTTGCCAACTCATCAGTCACCCTTCACCTTATTGCGCATTGTCAGTACGGATGAAGCAGGAGACCTTATGTTTAAGCCCATGTGGCTCATTGTGATAGGAAAGCAACGTTCAGAGATTTCTTCAGTGCAAACCTTCCTCGGTTTTCGTCAGCGCTTTGATCTAGAGCACACCTTCAGATTTAGCAAGCAAAAATTACTCCTGAGTGCTTTTGAGACTCCCAATGCTGAGCGTGAAGAACAATGGGTTCATCTGGTGATACTTGCCTATGTCGAACTCTGGGCGGCTCATGCCATTGCAGTATCCCTACCTCGCCCTTGGGAAATCTATCTCAAAACCGATGCCTCGGCTCGAATTAGTCCCTCAAAGGTGCAGCAGGACTGGAATCGATTAACTTCTCAATTGGGCACACCCGCCACTGCTCCCAAACCCCGAGGTAAATCCTCTGGCCGCCGATTGGGGCAAACTCAGACCCTGCGGACCCGATTTTCAGTAGTCACAAAGGCGAAGTCTCCCAAACCTGAGACTCCAATCGCGGCATAACTTGTAGAAAGAGAACTAATCCTCCTTGTTTCCTCACTTGCTATCAGCAAGTGAGGAAATTTGAATCGGCAAGAATTCTAAATAGGCCAAAGTCCAA
>JBAUTB010000136.1:0-3904 GCA_049582005.1 Gloeobacterales cyanobacterium
TTTATCGACTGCTAAGACTTCAGGAGCAGAACCCCACTGCACCACAGGAGAAGTAAAGACCGGAGCGGGAGCCATCGAGGGCAACGCCAGCGGTACAGTAGCAGGGCAGAGCGCCGGAAATTCGGGCAGTGGTTCATGGGCATGAGCAAAGGCAGAGAAGGCGATCGCCCAAGCCACAGCTAGCCACCGCCCACGCGAAAGCTACACGCGAGGACTGCGCCTCTGCATCCTAGATAAGCCCTTGCTTCCCCAAGGCTAATCCTCCGTGAAGCGACTGCAAAATCACCCTGATTGTCCCAAAGCTGAGACGATTGCCCAGCGCAATATAGAAAGACTGCAACCCCTGACTGTCTTATTGATATATAACCACTGATTTGAAAGCTTGAATCCTACTAAAATCGTTAGTGCATAAGCTTACATATACTGATTAGACTGTCAGGGATTGCAACCCAGTCGGGGCATCCTGAGAAGGTCACTTTCCTCTCTGCTAGTTGCTCTTACTGAGAGCAACTAGCTCTTTTTGCATTCTTTAGACACTACTTCTCGCTCGACGGTAGCCAGCCCTTCACCACTCTGGGCCAGGATGCGAACGTTAGCTGGGGCTGCTGGTGCTTGTGCTCTGGATTCACTGATTCATGACTGAGATATAATGCTTTGGCTCTGTCAAATACAGGGGATAGCCATGAGCACTGGTTCATCTGGAATTCCAACCCTAACCGTCAATCGCTCATTCATTCAGGAATTTATTAAGGCGCGCCAACCTCGCTGTGCATTGGGATTGGTCGAAGTCCAAAACCGACAATGTGCTTTTATCGCACTTTGTCCTGGATCTGCAATCCCGTCTCATATTCCGAGCAAAGGCTTCAGGTTCAGCCATACCCTGATTGGAACTAGCGACATTAAGGCGATCCAGATCGGCTTCGAGTTTTATGGTCTTCAAGCCTTCAACGTCCTGCTCAACCCCAATAATCCCATTGTGCAAAAGGTTTTACAGACCATGATTGTGAGTGAAGATTGCTTTTTCTTTACCCTTGACCAGTCAAGCGGCAACGTCACAGCCTTTCATTCAGAAATTGGGCGAAGCACTCTAATCAATTTGACCAACCACTGGCAACGAATCCAGCAGTCTACCACCACGGATGAGCCTGGTTCTGACGGATTCTGTAGGGAGGTTTTCTGGTAAGTTAAAAGCCTCAAAATCGGTATAGCTCCCATGATGCAGACCAAATCCGCAGGCTCTAAAACGATATGCTTACCCTTCTCTAGTGAAGCTGAATATGCCAAGGTTATTCAAAATCCTGTCATTTTCCGTCAGTTCTTGCTTCAAAAAATCAAGCTTCATCCCGAATTATTTCCGCCAGGTATTGATGAAGGATTTTGGCTGCATGGAAACCTCCATTCCATAAAACAACAGTTTCAGATGAGGCGGTTCGTGGTGTTAAAAACGAACCAGACGTATCAAATCCGACCCGATTTCATGATGCCGTACATGATCGGCAAAACAGACGAGGTCGAGAAAGGCTTATTCCTGAGGCAATGGGGCGTCTCTTTCGAGGGGTTAGCCTATGTCTTTGGGCGTGACGAGAACTATTGGTACCGAGCTTATCAAGGCTTAGGCCGATTCTCGATAGTGGGGACGACCGTCAAAGACCCTGCCAAAATCCCGGTACATTTGGTGTGCGATGAAAAGCACACATGGTGGTGGGGAAAACGGGTCTATTTGCCGACAACAGTGGGGGGCGGATGTTTCCTAGGCGTTGATTTCGTTGAAGGGGCGGGGACTGAAGAGTTGACAGTGGGCTATCAGACGTTCCGTGCCGAGGCATTGCAGTTAAATCCCCATTATTCGCCTCAAACCTTCAACCTAGATGGATGGGAACCGACTTGGAACGCCTTAAAATCATTGTTTCCAGGTGCCGCCCTCATTGCTTGCTTTCTCCATGTTGTGCTGGGCATCCAACGCCATTGTCGCCGCGCTAAAACAATTTACAACGAGGTGACGCAAAGACTTTGGCATGTGTATAAAGCCCAAACGAAACGAGAGTTTGCCCAGCGCCTGCGCCGATTACAGGAGTGGGGAGCACAGGTAGACCATGACACGGTTCGCCAGAAATTATCGAATCTAGGAACCAAAGCTCCAGACCTTAAACTGGCCTTTGAGTTTCCTGAAGCGCATCGAACCAGCAATGCGCTTGACCGACTCATGCATTTCCAAGATCGACTTCTGGTTCAGATGCAATATTTTCATGGGTCACAGGAATCAGCTTTACTCCAAGGCAGAGCAATGGGGCTGTTATGGAACTTCCACCCCTACGGAAGACGAACTCGCAGCAATAACCCGTGTAAATCTTCACCATTTGAGGAATTAAATGGGTTTTGTTATCACGAAAACTGGCTGCATAACTTGCTAATCGCTGGCTCTATGAATGGCTACAGACAAGGGTTATAACTTCCCTACAGAATCCATCAGAACCAGGGATGAGCAATACCTGCAAGGCGTTATTCATTTCATTAAAAATCCCAACCCGAAAGGACAGCTCTTGCAATGGGTATGCAGCGAGAATATCAATGCGCTCGATCTCACTCAAGACCGACTAGAACTGAAACCTGCGTAAAAAACAAGCCGCGATCGCTCTAACGCCTGCCTCCACTACCGCCCCGCTCCCACCCTTTCCAACATCCGCCCCGGCAACACGAGCGCCAGCCCCTCCAAAATCGCCATCTGAGCGCCAGCATTCACCCCTTCCCACACCGAAGCCCACTGATAAGGCTTGAGCCACTCAAAAAACACCTCATCGAGACTGGGTAGTAGCTCATCCATCGGTAAATCCGCCAACTGATTCAGTACACCAGAAATGGCCTGGTTACTTTCCTGGTCTACCTTTGAGACTTTTTCAGCATTGTTCATTTTGCTATTAGAACTATCTATAAGCGAAATGAACAGACCCCAGTATCGCGCAATTGTCCCTCTGGGTATAGATGTCAGCGCTGAGACTAGATTTTGAGTGACCGTCTTGCCATCTCTAAGCAGTTTCATGATTGCCTGCTCAATGGCAATCTGCACCCGCTCGGTCTTATGGGCCGCATCCAAGGTTATGTCACGGGCCTTCACCTGTCTGACCGGAACATCCAACTCGATATTGGAAATCAGCACGACCTTCAAGGATTCATCGAGCCGCCGATGGGCACGCAGCCGCCCGATCGCCTGGTGAATCTCAGCCAGCACCGCACGATTCACAAAAGCCTTGAACCCTGCTTCGGCTCCACTTCGGCTAGGCTCAGCGCGAGCGCTCAGCACGAGTTCATCCTCTACCGAGGGATACCCCCCCGTCACCACGGCAAACTCAGCCGCCAAGTCATTCAAATTCCGGCAGGGCGCACCGATGAGAATCAGGGTCTTGACCTCCAGAAAATCGTTGACCCCCCGCGAGTCTTTCCACCAGGCACCATCGGCTTCATATTTTTTGTAGTCCATGACCCTAGTGGATTCATCCTGGTGCTGGTAATGTCCAACGATCGCTCCAGTCCGCTTAATCTGATCGCCGCCTCGACTCATGCCAGCGCGACCGATATCGCCAACCTGAATTAGTTCTAGATTCCCTGCCTTGGGAATCGCTTGACGAACCACCTGAATCTCATCGGGTGAACAGCCCAACTTGAGGGCGAGGTCTTCCCGCGAGAGAGTCCCGTCCAAGAACACATTTCCAGAAGCAGCTTGAGCCAAGGTTCGATGACGCAGTGCAGGCAAGGTAAGGGTTAGCCCGAATCGATTCACCTGCACACAACCAGCAGCCCCCTGCAAAATCCGCAGCAGTGGAGCCAGCCATTGCTTAATGACCTGTTCTCTAGCCTGAGACGCAATCTGAGAATCATGCTCAGTGAATTTCTTGCGGAGTTCTTTGGG
>JBAUTB010000137.1:0-27477 GCA_049582005.1 Gloeobacterales cyanobacterium
CTACCTTGCCTATATCAATCTGCGTAATGCTCAAGGAGAAGACCTGTGAAACGAATTTTTGCCCCCTTGGCTCTTACGCTGCTGTTGGTCAGTTGTGGGCAAACCAAGGACTCCATGAGCCAGAAGACCCCTGCAGCCAGTAAGACTCCTGAAGCGGCGGCGGCGGCTACGCCTAAAGCAAAAGACAGGGTGACGCTGACACCCCAGATGAAGCAGAACGCCAATATTCGTGTAGAACCCGTCGTACGCCAAGCCCTCAGTCAATCCACGATCTACAGTGCCGTCATCCAGCCTTCGGAAACCAGATCCGGAGCAGTTTCTTCCCTCGTTGGGGGAGTGGTGACTCGGATGCTGGCGGACATTGGAGAGCCTGTCCGCAAAGGTCAGGCCGTTGCCCTGATCAACACGACAGAACTGGGAAAATACCAAGAGCAGATTCTTTCTGCCCAGTCCAAAGTGCAAGCCGCACAGTCGGCACTCAAACTAGCCCAAGGGCGTCGGGAGCTGGTGCGCCAGGAAGTTAAACGCGAAACCTATTTAGTCCAAAGAGGGATCAGTGCTCTGCAAGACCAGCAACAGGCTCAGGCGAAACTTTCCCTGGCTGAAGTCGATGTTAGTAATGCCCAGGCCCAACTGCGCCAAGCCCAAGTCATGGAACAGGCTGCCAAGAGTCAGTTGCAGGCCTTAGGATTCTCCGTTGGAGGCACGATTTCACCGACGTTGACCTTGAGAAGTCCAATCAATGGGGTAGTCGTCACCCGTAATATTCAACCAGGCCAAGTTGTCGCCGCAGGCCAGAATCTATTTACGATAGCTGACCTTAGAGAAGTATGGGTCATCCTCCAAGTCCCCCAAGCGCAAGCTAGTGCGCTCCCCAATGGGACACCGATTACCTTCACGACGGAAGCAGCTCCAGGCAAAGTTTTCCGGGGCCGGATCACCGGACGTGCCCAAGACTTTGATCCCCTGACTCGCAATATTGGTATTCGTGCGACCGTGCTCAGCCCGAGCCAGGTGCTTAAACCAGGCTTAGCCGTTCTGGTTAAGGCTGAAACAGGAGGAGTCCCGATGCTTACCGTTCCCACTAAGGCCCTTCAACAGGTAGATCAAAAGGATGTGGTCTTTGTCCAGGAAGGTGACATCTATCAACTCAGAGAAGTAACGGTAGGCGAACACACCCCCCAACGGACCGAAATTACGCAGGGATTGCAAGCAGGCGAACAGGTCGTCAGCGATGGTTCTTTTGTCTTGAAATCAGAACTCCTCAAATCTAGTCTGGGAGGTGAATAGACATGAAGGTGACGAACAAACCAGTTACGCGCTCGGAAGATCCTGTCCTCAGAGATACGGCCTACAAGGGCATTGAAAAGTGGGTCACGGGAGCAATTCGGCAACGCGTGTTGGTCCTAGTAGCCTTAATTTTGGCAACGGGTCTCGGCGTCTATACCTTCTTTAAACTACGCATTGATGCTGTCCCTGATATTTCCAATATTCAAGTCACCGTAACGGCGAATGCACGGGGACTCGCTCCCCAAGAAGCAGAGCAATACATTACCTATCCGATTGAGAATGCGCTCCAGGGCATGCCTCGTTTGACAGAGCTACGTTCTACTTCCAAATATGCCCTGGCTCAAGTCACCGCTGTTTTTGAAGATGGGACTGATATTTACTGGGCGCGGCAGCAGGTTTCTGAACGCCTCGCCAAAGCCCAAGACAAAATGCCTAAAACAGGTGTCTCGGTGGACTTAGGACCGATTGCAACAGGTTTGGGAGAAATTTTTCAATTTGAAGTGCGTGGACCGGGCTACTCTTTAGCGGAACTGCGGGACATTCTCGATTGGCAGATCAAGCCGATCCTTAAGTCTTCTCCTGGCGTAGAAGAAGTCCAGTCTATGGGGGGACAGCCCAAGGAATATCAAGTTTGGGTAGACCCTGCCAAATTGCGCAATTATGGGCTGACCCTTCACCAGGTGATGACGGCGCTAGAGATGAACAATGCCAATGCAGGGGGGGGCTACACCGTCGTCAATGGCAACCAGATTTTGCTCCGGGCAGAGGGACTGCTGAGTACTCCAGAAGATATCGGTTCGGTAGTCATCTCAAGCCATGAGGTGGCTTCTGGTCCTGAACCTTCGGGAAGGTGGAGAAATATCCCTGAGATTAGTTCACAGGTGACTAGTCACGGTGGCGCGATCCGTGTCCGCGATATCGGCTCGGTCGTCATCGGGAAAAAGCTTTCTCAAAGTATCGTGACTCAAAATGGTCAGGGCGAAACCACCATTGGCATCGTGGTGATGCGCAAAGGCGAAAACTCAGAAATGGTCGTCCAAGGGGTCAAGGAAAAACTAGCGGAATTAGCTCCTGGCTTGCCTAAGGGCGTAAAAATTGTTCCCTTCTATGACCGTTCCGTACTGATTAACAGCACCATTGAGACGGTTTGGCACAACCTTGTTGAAGGAGCGATTCTGGTTGTGCTGGTCCTCTTGTTACTGTTGGGCAATCTCCGGGGCGGGATTATTGCCGCTTCCGCGATCCCTCTAGCAATGATGGGTGCCGTGGGCTTCCTGGTCTTGACCAATACTTCGGGAAACTTACTTTCACTAGGAGCGATTGACTTCGGTATTTTGATTGATGGTTCGGTCGTCATGATTGAGAATATCCTGCGTCGCTTGGCCGAAGACCAACCAGAGCCAGAGGAGCGCTTGGCGGTTGTTCAATCGGCGGCGGCTGAGGTAGCGCGACCTGTCCTCTTTGCCGTAGGTATCATCATTGTGGTGTACCTGCCAATTCTCTTCCTCACGGGCGTAGCCGGCAAAACCTTCCAGCCCATGGCCCTGACCGTAGTTTTCGGTTTGATTACCGCACTGTTTATTGCACTCTTCATCACGCCCGTCCTGGCCTACTTTTTGATCCGTAAGGCCCCTGAAGAGAAAGAGACTTTTATCCTGCGGGCAATTCGTCCTGTCTATGAACGGACCTTGCAGTTCTGCACTCAGAATCCTTTGCTGACAGCCTCGGTGGCGTTGGCTGTGTTTGTCGTGAGTCTATTGCCGATTCCTTTCTTAGGTTCAGAATTCATTCCTAGCCTGAAAGAGGGGTCTTTGGTGCTCACGGTCAATCGTCCGATCTCGGTATCGCTGCAAGAATCAGCCAAACAGACCACCCTCATGGAAAAAGTGGTGCGGGAGTTCCCTGAAGTGGAGACGACCGTGGCCCGCACCGGCCATTCTGAGGAAGCTTTTGACCCCATGGGACCGGACGAAACCGACTTTTTTATCATTCTCAAGCCTCAGTCTGAATGGAAGAATGTCAAGACTCAGCAGGAATTGGAGGACCTCCTCAGTAAGCGTTTGGCTGAAACCGTACCTGGTGCCGCGATTGCTTTTGGTCAACCGATTGAACAACGGATGAATGAATTAGTCGCTGGCGCGAAGGGAGATGTGGCGGTACGGGTTTTTGGGTCAGACCTGAAAGTCCTGGCAGAGGTGGGAAACAAAGTCAGTAAGGCATTGGTTAAAGTCCAGGGTAGCAGCGACATCAAGGTTAGCCAGGTAGA
Organism: Gloeobacterales cyanobacterium; assembly: GCA_049582005.1. Classification (GTDB taxonomy): domain Bacteria; phylum Cyanobacteriota; class Cyanobacteriia; order Gloeobacterales; family PMM-0068; genus Sivonenia. Next base: position 3,557 of record JBAUTB010000137.1, read on the forward strand.
AGGCCTGCCTGTAGTCACTACCCGCCTCAATCGTCCAGCCCTGAGTGCCTATGGCGTCGATGCTCAAGAAGTTTTGGATACGATTGCTTCTGCGGTCGCTGGGAATGTGGTCGGGACTATCTATCAAGGCAAGCCACGCTACGACCTGAGTGTACGCTTTGCCCCCCAGAGCGTGCTACAGATAGATGACTTGAAGAAACTCCCTGTCAGTACACGCTCTGGTCAGACCATTCCTCTAGGCCAAGTAGCCACAGTAACGCTGGAAGATGCCCCCGCCCAGATCGATCACCGGTCAGGCGACCGCAATCTTCTCGTGCAGCTCAATGTTTCCAATCGTGACTTAGGCGGCTTTGTGGCAGAAGCCCAAAAGGTCGTTGGTGAACAGGTTCAGATGCCTGCTGGCTATCGTCTGGAATGGGGCGGCCAATTTAAGAACCTCCAGGAAGCTCAAGCCCGTCTCTTTGTGCTGGTCCCTGTGGCGCTCCTCCTGATTTTTACCCTGCTCTACGCAACCTATGGCAGCTTCCGTCCAGGGCTTCTCATTTTCCTAAACATCCCGCTGGCCCTGTCTGGTGGTTTGATTGCTCTGGCCCTTCGAGGAATGCCTTTGTCCGTCACGGCAGGGGTCGGCTTTATAGCGCTATTTGGGGTAGCGGTGCTGAATGGGGTGGTCTTGGTTTCTACGATTCGCAAGTATGAGCAAGAAGAGGGCCTTACTCCCGCAGAGGCAGCCTACAAAGGCGCTACGCTTCGATTGCGTCCTGTTCTGATGACGGCATTGGTTGCTTCTTTGGGCTTCTTGCCGATGGCCGTGGCTACCAGTATTGGCGCAGAAGTCCAGCGTCCCTTGGCCACCGTCGTTATCGGTGGATTAATCACGGCTACGGCGCTGACGCTGCTGGTTCTACCCACTTTGTATCCGGTCATCTGCGGTAAAGATGGTCTTAAAACCCTTTTCCCTAAACGTAAGAAGCCAATCCTCCATACAGACTAAAACGATAGGAAGTTCGCAATGACGATTGTCACCCTACTCAGTGATTACGGAATCGACAATAGTACGGTGGGTGTTCTGAAAGGTTTTATTCTTTCTGCGGCTCCCGAGACTACCTTGGTCGATCTCAGCCATCAGCTTCCTTCCCAGGATCTTCTGATTGCCCAGTTTGAATTGGGGCGAGCCTATCGAGCATTCCCAAAAGGCACGGTACACCTAGCGATTGTAGATCCTGGAATTGCCAGCAAAGCGAGACCAATAGCCTTTCAGGCGGGGGATTACTTTTTTGTTGGACCTGATAATGGCCTCTTTGAAACCGTCTTGGAGCAGGAAGCCATCCAAGCAGTCATTAGTTTGAAACCATTGCCCTTGTCAGAGATGTCAGGAGTATTCCACGGACGGGACTGCTATGCTCCTGCTGCCGCCCATTTAAGTCTGGGAAAGTCACTGCACGATTTAGGGCAGGCTATAGACTCTCAATCTCTAAAGCGTCTAGACAAACATGCGCAGCAGGAGTCCGGTCATCTCGTGGGCTGGGTGCAGCGCATAGACCCTTTTGGCAATCTCATTACCAATGTCCCTAATGCCTGGGTCTTGGCTGAAGAGATGTGGCGAGTCCGTCTCCCAGGACATACCCTTCTCTTTGATCCCCATAAGCCAGACCCTGAGCATAAATTACAGGTCCGCCCTGGGAGCATAGGGTTTATGGAAATTGCCTTTGAGGGAGAATCCGCATCCGAACACCTTAAGGTTCGAACTGGGTGCAAAGTCGAATTCTTCAAAGCATAGTCCTAATTGGTTTCTCCCCAAGGATGTGCCCAACAGGAATCGGTGGGTAGCGCTTCAAGAAATAGAGACAGCACTCTAGTTCTTGTGACACGCTGCTTGTTCCTTTAGAACTACCAAGCTATCCAGAGTAATCCAGGAGACATCACAGTTGTGGGGATGGGGTGCTTCATCCCAGAATACATGGGCATACTCCACACCATTCACAATATCGGTGTCTAGAACTTCTCCCGGACTGCCTATTTGGATCCCTCTGAACAATCGACGAACAACACTACCTATCTTTACTGTCATCATTTACCTCCAGAGTAAAGATTCGATTAGAACTAGAGAAGTATAACAAGCGAAGGGCTATCGCCTCCTCTATATCATATTCGCCATTGGAGAACTCATCCTATCGACGGAAGTTGAAGCTTTAGCCATGCTCATGGTGATAGGCCCCAATGATTCTTTCTTTTTTTTATTAGCTAGACTCTGCGGATTCTATCCCCTCGGGGAAAGTGATGCTAGTCACGGCATGCCAGGGGATAAACACGTATTTACCGTCGTTAAAGGAGTAGATACCAGCTTCGTCCATGCTTATGAAGGGAAAGGTTTCACCTATATTATTGGTCACTTCTACCTTCCGAGTCTGTTTCACCGCTTCGAGTATTAGGTTCTTCAATTTATCCGTCAGCTCCATAAAGTCTCCTATAGGGTGGCTTTGTATGAATACCCACGTAGAATCAAAAGATAACCACCTGGGAGCCATATCACACTCTGAAGACATTCAGAGGGGTAAGAGGGAAGCATATCTAAGTAGAACCTGTTTGTAGGTCTAAATGGATAACCCGCTCCCAGAACCAAACTATGTGACGAAAATTTGAGGCACATAGAGCCCGCGCACTAAAACTACCCTTGATTTTGAGGGGTTCATAAATCACCCTCTGGCTCTATCCCTGTGCCAAAGACAACTACTTTTAGGAGTAGAATGATTCCCCCCAAAGTGGGTACCCCCATGCATGAAGGAACTGGTTAAGATAAAGGACCGGGAGGTGCCTGTAGTGGATGAATATGTTCTCGTAAGCTGTGATTTTCATGATCATCTAGAAGAATGGTCAACCTTACGTCAAACTTGCCAGATTACCTATCGAGATGCAAACAATGATTTAATCGAGGTCCAAGGTCTTATCGTAGATATTTATGCTGCCGACAAAGCCGATTTTCTCAAATTAAATAATGGAACGATAATTCGGCTGGATAAGATTGTATCTGTCAACGGCAAGCAGGCCTCTTCCTATTCGGAGTAAAGTTTTAGAGAATACCTACTCATACCATCAACATTAGACTTAGAAAGGTACTTACTATGCCTGCACAAGAATAACAGAAGAAAATAGAGTATCCCTATTACAAAAATTGGGATTGGATAAATGTATAACCATGATCGAATCGCGGTATCATTCTGCAATTAAGGATATTCAGCTTATCGACAATATCGGGGCTATCAAAATCTTTTGAGTTCCGGTTGAGGAAGCATGCTATCTGAGGTGGGTTCTGACGTAGATGGATAATAACTGATGCGTAAACGAGAGCATCCTGTGGCCTCAGATCATAAGGAGCTTCACATGCCGCGGCCTCTATGAGGATATCAGTCGTTAGGGCAATGACTTCCGCAATCTTCAAGAGTCGAACTCGATACTCTACAAATCGCTGCCGCTCTTCCTCATTACTCTGAACCAGCAGACTTGCAATGTCTTGTATGCTTTTGAGACGATTCATGTAGGATTCTGTGCGTCCGAGTTGCCGCAATTCAGCATCAAGCATTTGTTGAAGATCCCTTCGACTATTGGCTTGACGGCTTAGTTTTTCATGGGGCTCAGCCAAACTATAAGCTGGTATGACTAATTGTGCTTGTCCAGCTTCACAGAGTTGAAGAATCTTTTCACAGCTTGCAAATTGCTCTTGTTGGAAGGCTAGTTCCAGGACAAAGTTAGTTTCAACATAAACCCTCACGCAACAGCCTCGTGCGCAAACCTTCCCCTGAAAATAGCAGCGTACAGTCCTGACTCAATCAACCATCGCTGAGATTCATCGATATCGGTAGGTGATTTGTCCAAATGAATAATTTCCCCAAGCCATGATGCGACAATTAGTTCAAGACTCTGAGCACTGATTTGCTCAGCAGCAACTCCAGCTTGTTTAAAGTACGGCTGAAGAATGGGGCGGGCATCAATAACATAGGTTGGTTCACTTTGGTCAAGTCGGATATCAGCATCAGTCCATAAATAGAATCGATCAGGAAAAGCCATAAGAAAATAGGGTGCTTTTGGAAAAGTTCCATGCGCCAGAATATTGCGTCGAAGCTGTGCAGCCCATTCTGGCGAAGCATTGAGCTTACTCTTAATCTCAGCGACAAGAACCAGTTGGCCATCACGGCTGTAAATGGCTAAGTCCCACTGAGCATTTCGATAAGCAGACATGAAAACAGCCTGTTGCAAATGACTAATCACTTATTATTCTGATGCAGAATAACGTTTTTGCACAACCGAGCTGGTCTAATTTTCACTTTGTTACTCAATGCCCAAAATTTTTACATTGATAGACAATGGAAAGTGTAAAGCGTGTGGAGAGTAGGGAATTCGAATCCCTGGCCTCTGCAGTGCGATTGCAGCGCTCTACCAGCTGAGCTAACTCCCCTTGGGCTTCTTATTGTCTGTTGAAAACTTCTCTCTGTAAAGACTAGAGGTTTTTTGCTTATAGATGAGACCATGAGCCAGAGCACTCGTGATATTCTATAGAACGTCCAACTTTTATTGTGGGCGATTAGCTCAGTTGGTAGAGCGCCTCGTTTACACCGAGGATGTCGGGGGTTCGAGTCCCTCATCGCCCAGATACTTGAAACCCTCTACTGGAGAGGGTTTTTTAGTGCTTGCGGAAGGTCGTGCTCATTCCAAAATGTGTGAATCGCGAACATGGAAGTTTTGTTAGGAACGCAGGCTAAGCCTAATTCAGATGGTAACGGATATAATCCCAAGTACAGAGTAGATTGATATCGCCATGACAGGCTTCGCCACGGATAGCCTTACCCTAGATGTGAAATCCACTAGACTCACCGATGAACAGTTCTTTGAGCTTTGTAGCGCTAACCGTGAGCTGCGTTTTGAGCGGTCTGCTGCGGGGGAACTCATAATCATGGCACCCACAGCATGGGGGACCGGAAATCAAAACGCAGAGATCTCCGGGCAGCTTTGGGCGTGGAACCGCCAAACTCGATTAGGTAAGGTTTTTGACTCCTCTACTGGTTTCAGACTTGCTAATGGGGCAGACCGATCCCCTGATGCCTCCTGGGTCAGCAAGGACAGGCTAGAAGCCTTGAATGCAGACCCTGCTAAGTTTTTACCCCTGGCTCCTGATTTTGTAGTAGAACTACGGTCCCAGAGCGATGCCCTAAAGCCTCTGCAAACTAAGATGCAAGAGTATATAGATAATGGAGTGCGGTTGGGTTGGTTAATAGACTCCAAAAACCAACGAGTAGAGATATATCGTCTAGGCCAAGAGGTGGAAGTCCTAGAATCACCCGTTAGTCTGTCAGGGGAAGATGTTCTACCGGGATTTAGTCTGGACTTAAGCCCTCTGTGGGCATAGGTTGCAGAATGTCTGCTTAGACCGTCTGCAGGAGCTGGATTTATCACTTCCTTGAATTTTTGATGCCCAATGGCTATGAATCATCCAACGCTAAATCATGTCAGTTCCCCTGAACATTGACGGTTCCTATGGAGAAGGGGGCGGCCAGATTTTGCGCTCCACTCTAGCCCTTTCTATTCTTACGGGTAGATCGGTTCAGATTGTCCATATCCCTGCAGGACGCAAGAAACCAGGGCGTCAACCACAACACCTCACCGAGCCGTCTCTTCCTGTCAGGTCGCCGAGGAAGCCGTTCAACGATTTTTTGAATTCTATACCTCCAATGCCACCGTAGATACGCATCTGGCAGACCAGCTACTGCTCTATATGGCGCTCGCCAAAGGAAGTTCATCCATCATCACGAATCATCTGACAGAGCATACCCGCACCAACCTTTGGCTCATAGAAAAATTCTTGCCGATCACGTTTCACGTAGCCGGTGAATTGGGAAAAAGAGCGACCATCAGGATCGGGTAATTTCCCTTTATCTCTCGTTTGCGAGGCTCTCCCTTGGCAGGCTGCGCCAATGGGTAAGCCGCAGGCTGTACATCGCACCAGGTGTGCTAAAGGGGGCAAGCGTGTCCATATAATAAGTTCATGCCCTCATAGCTCAGGGGATAGAGCAGGAGTTTCCTAAACTCTGTGCCCAGGTTCAAGTCCTGGTGGGGGCAGATTATCGAAGTAAATTTTGGCGAAAACGGGGCATAAAGATCAAGAGAGGCCACAGGGCTGCGAGGGGTAAAGCCTTACCCGGCTCAAAGCTGCGGTCCGCTTTTTTCATGACGTACCAGAAGCCAGCACCGTAAATAACAAGAAGTAAAAACCAGAGCATAACCCGTATCCCAATACCTTCTTCTAGGATAGCGAGCCTTCGAGATAAACCGCTAGGGTGGGATGAAGTGTCTTTGAAAAGTACATATAACCCTTAGTTTTAGTCAGATCGGTGACTTATCTCGTTATATTGGTAGCTAGATTTTATTTGCTGTCATTATGAACCTGAGCGATATTAAGCATCCAAATCAACTGAAGAAGCTTTCCATAGCCCAACTCAAAGAATTGGCACAGCAAATTCGACAAAAGCATTTACACACGATAGCGACCAGTGGTGGTCATCTAGGGCCGGGTCTGGGTGTGGTAGAACTGACGCTGGGCTTGTACTTCACCCTGGATCTCGACCAGGATAAAGTCCTCTGGGATGTTGGGCACCAAGCCTACGCCCATAAAATGCTCACTGGACGCTATGACAACTTCCACACCCTCCGTCAGAAAGATGGCATTGCAGGCTATCTAAAACGCGCAGAAAGTCGCTTTGACTGCTGGGGAGCGGGCCATGCTTCCACGTCAATTTCCGCAGCTCTGGGAATGGCTTTAGCGAGGGACTTTCAAGGCAAAGACTATAAAGTCGCTGCCATCATTGGGGATGGAGCCCTGACCGGAGGCATGGCTCTAGAAGCCCTAAACCATGCCGGTCATTTGCAGCGAACCAATCTCTTAGTCATTCTGAATGACAATGAGATGTCTATCTCTGAGAACGTGGGAGCCCTGGCAAGCTACCTCAACCGGATGCGCCTTTCTGAGCCGATCCGTTTTCTGAGTGAAAACTTTGAAACGCAATTCAAACACTTGCCGTTGGTCGGCCCCACGATGGGACCGGAGCTAGAGCGCGTAAAAGATTTACTGAAGTACTACACTGTCGCTCGTTCCAAGGCTGGGGTGGTCTTTGAAGAATTGGGATTTACCTATCTGGGGCCTATTGACGGCCATAATCTCCAGGAAGTGATCGATACCTTTACGCTGGCTCATACGTTGCCCGGTCCTGTATTCGTGCATGTGAATACGATCAAGGGCAAAGGCTATGCCAGCGCGGAGAAAGACCAGATTGGCTACCATGCCAAAACGCCTTTTGATTTGAGCACCGGCAAAGTCTATCCTGCCACTAAACCAACGCCGCCAGCCTATCAGAAGGTTTTTGCGGACACGCTGGCTACGATTGCCGAAGAAAGAGCCGACGTCGTTGCGATTACCGCCGCGATGCTCACGGGAACGGGGTTAGATAAGTTCCAGGCTCGGTTCCCCAAACGTTGTTTGGACGTGGGGATTGCCGAACAGCATGCCGTGACGATGGCCGCAGGTCTAGCCGCAGAAGGAATGCGTCCGGTAGCTGCTATCTACAGTACTTTCCTCCAGCGAGCTTTTGACCAGATTGTGCATGATGTGGCGATCCAACATCTGCCTGTCTTTTTCTGTCTTGACCGCGCTGGAGTGGTCGGAGAAGATGGTCCAACCCATCATGGTGTTTTGGATTTGGCTTATCTCAGGGCTATTCCCGAGATGGTGGTCATGGCTCCCAAGGATGAGGCAGAGTTCCAAAAGATGATTGCCACGGGCATCAACTATACCGATGGACCAATCGCTGTGCGCTATCCTCGGGGCTCCGGGCAAGGGGTGCCTTTGGTAGAGCGAGGGTTCGAGCCCCTGCCCATTGGAGAAGGAGAAGTCCTGCGTGCAGGGGATGACCTGCTCCTCCTCGCCGTAGGAACTATGGTTTATCCAGCAATGCAGGCAGCTCAGTTGCTCAGTGAGCATGGGGTGGATTGCACCGTATTTAATGCACGCTTCATCAAACCCTTAGACCCGCAGATTATCGATCTGTCTAGGAAAATCGGTCGCGTGGTGACCGTAGAAGAAGGAACCATTAACGGTGGCTTTGGTTCTGCGGTGCTTGAAGCGCTGGCAGAGCAAGAAGTTTTGGTCCCGGTAACGCGCATCGGAATTCCTGATGCATTTGTCACCCATGCTACGCGCAGTGAATTGCTGAAAGACTTGGGGCTGACTGGGGCTGGTATCGCGGAGCGTGTGTTGCAAGTACTGAATAGGCAGGTCAGGCAAGTAGGGGTTTAATCTGCCCAATATCGCGTAAACCTGATCCACGCTACCCTCGCCCTCTTCCAGCAATACACTGGCAGAGCCCTCATAAGCCCGCTCCTTTCTTGCACCGCCTAACCCCGTCTAAGGCTCAGGAGCCTTGTCAGGGTTTTCATAGCTTCTAATAGGTCGTCCGCCAATGTGGCGTTAAATGCTCTCACGCTGGCTGCATAAACCTTTAGCGCCAACTCAGCATTAGGATCCCCTCCATCGTATCGGAGCGGGAAGTAGCGTGCCCCAGCGTCTAGAGGGGTTCCATCAGCTTTGGTGATTTTGTATTTCCTATAGAGTCCGTTCTGTTTCCAATCTTGATCACTCATGATTTCAATCTCCTTTTACTTTCACTACGTAATGCTTTGATTTAAGTCTTGTCGGTAAACTCGATTACCCGGTCAGCAGCTTTCGCTGTCTTGCCCATAATTAATGAGACAGGAGGGCATCTAGCTGATGGATACTCAAAAAGCCCATAGCCCAAGCAATCGTGGGGAGTTGATTGCAGGCATTTCTTCGGGCTGCCATATCTTTCACCAGTAGATATTCTTTTTCTGTCAATAAATTTTTTAAAGTCTCTGCAAAAGAGCTTTGGTTAGTAGCAGAATCATTCACTGGGTTATTCATATTTAGTTCCCCCTAGATTTTTTATTTAGTCCAAACAGAATATTAATCGCCCGGACAAAGCGCTCTGAACTTAGTTTTCTAGATTAGGACTCAAAAGTGAAGAAATTGTGAAGGACTGAGTCCTATATGCTCGCCCATGCTCTGAATTCAGGTGTATTCAGCTACCGCACAGTCGCTATAGGGCTCTACTCCATCTCCGTTAGTGGTGCCTCGACATCAGCTGCCGATCCATGGGGGTGCGTATCAATGTTTCGATGATGATTTCTATGTATGAACTACTCCTGAAGCACAACCGCCCCCTAATTTAGGGAGTTTCCTCTGTTTCCTGCTCATGCTCTGAGTAATCCTCGGCAGATTCAGCCTCTAGTTCCCAGCGATGAGCATCACGCTGCTCTACCATTTCACTGATATGCAAGGTTCTTTTGTCCGCTATCTCAACGCCCGCTGAGCGTGCTAGCTCATCAACTACGTTCTGGTCAGGGGTAGGCGTTGTGCCGCCAACCGCTTCTTCTCCACTAACCTCAGCCAGGTATTGATCCGCATCAACATCCCCTCCTGTGGAGGATACATCAGGCCCTTCCAACTCTTCCAACTGATGAAGGATTCTTGCCAGACCTGTATTGCGGTCGGTTAGACCTTCCCAAATCGGAGATTTAGAGGACGCCGTCTCAAAAATCAGCTCTATCAATTCTTCTTCTGGCGGAGCCTGAGGTTCGAGTTCTTCAGGGATGTCCTGAGCTTCGGCCTTGTTTCTGGCAGCTTCGTCATTCATAAACTTGCCTCCTTTCAAAAGTCTCAATGCTATTTTTTGACGTGTTCGGGATTGAGCCGAGATACGATCCTGCCTAGAAAATACACCCCCCACAACTAGGATGTCCCTTAATTTTCATGCGCGCTGGTGAATGCAGTTCATAGGGGCTGTTGGCAAAACAGTTCTTACTATTCTGCAAGCCTTAAAGCCTCGTGGGTTCCTTATCGAAAGGGATTGAGTTTTATACATTTTCGTTTTTTTAGGAGAACCTATGGCTAAGCCCAGGCTCGAAAAAATGTATTGTCTTGCCAGGCGATCGCAGTTCGTTTCTCAATCGCTGCCATCTCTTCAGAACTTAACGGTTTAAACGCTTGAGCAACTCGAAAATTGGCTTCTAGCTGTTTTACAGACTCCGCCGCAATCACACAACAATGGACTCCTTCTAAGGATAAAACATACCCCATTGCCTGGTGCATTCCATCCAAGACGCCATCCTTAAATAAGCGACCATAGGCCGGAACTTTCATGGCAATCACCCCAACCTTATTTTGCCTTGCCGCGGGTAAAACCCTAGGGGAAAAAGGGCGAGGGTGGTGGATATCAGCCGCATTAATGGCGACTAATGTGGTATCAAATGGATAGCGTCGCAATCCTTCAACAATCACATCCGGTTCATGATGCCCGGTGATGCCTGCAAATTTAATGATGCCTTGGGATTTTGCTTCTTCTACCGCTTTAATGGCACCGTTTGAACTGAAAATTTTGTCTAAGTTTTCTGGAAACGAAACATGATGGAGTTGCCATAAATCAAGATAGTCTGTCTTCAAACGCTTGAGCGATTGCTCTAATTCTTGCCACGCCCCATCTCGATCGCGTGCGGCGGTTTTTGAGGCTAAAAAAATCTGCTTGCGATAGGGGGGTAAGACTCGACCCAAATGTTCCTCACTTGCACCATAACTGGAAGCCGTATCAAAATAGCGAATTCCTAGCCTTAAGGCGGCTTCAATTAATACGATCGCTTCAGCCTCTTTTTCAGTTTTATCCAAAGGGGTTTGTCCCGCACCGCCTAAGCCAAAAATGGGAACCTTGACCCCAGTTTTTCCTAAAATCCTTTCTGGCATGGTAACGGTGGATGGTTGTTGCAGGTTGGTGGTTACAGGACTAGCTTCCGACTGCTCTCGCAAGCTGGATAGGCCAATCATGCCACCTGCGAGCCCAGCACCCGTTAAAATCAACCCGCGTCGTGTCATGTTCCATTTCACTGTTGGCGACCTAATTGCTTTGACTGATTTATCCGTTAGAGGTTCTCGCCTGCCGCTGCCGGACACATTGCCAGAATATAGGGGCGACCTTACGGTCGGCGGACTGCTTATCCCAAGTGCATTAAGCTGGGGGTATGTACAGTCATTTTTAGATCAAGGCAAGCGCATGCCAAGTAACCCTTAAGCTTTATTTTAAAACGACTTCTAGGGTGATGCACGATGAAAACACGACAGCTTGGTAAGCATGGACCCAAGGTTTCATACCAATTCTGAAAGAATTGGTATCACAAGTCAGTAAATCTCAGTCTTTAACTCAGTTAGCAGTAGAGTTTGATGAATATATCAGCTAAATAAAACCTTTGAATAGGAAGAGATCCAAATACCCTTTGGGGAGTGAAGTCATGATTACACAATCTAAGCAGTACGCAACCAAACTTTTTGCAACGGAATTCGGTCAAGTTCTCTACGCATACCAGGGCTTGGTTAATGCTTGCGGCCCAGAGTGCCATTCTTGGCATGTAGTGCTGAAAACGCTTGATGGCAGCCTCGTCCGCACCAATCAAGCTATTCCTGTAGTAGTAAACCGAGAGCCAACCTTCAAAGATGCCTGTGCGCTTGCTGAAATGCTAGTTGCTTAGTTGTGTGATTTGATACGTTTCCACAGATACAGGTAGAAGTCATAAACAAGTACTCACCCATCAGTAACAAGTCAGTAATTCTAAGGCTTGAACTCAGTTATCAGTGGAGTTTGATAAATATATAAGGTTCAATCAAGCTGAACCTGATGTTCAACAAAACTCGAGGTAAGTGAAATGACATTCATAACCCTGCTTAGACGCAAAGTCGATGTACTACAACCCATACGCCAATGGATGGAAGCTTTAGAAATGCCCAACCCACGGGTTGCGCGGCTACTCTGTACGTTCATCCCTGCCCAGTGCCCTTTCGAGCGAGATCTTAAATGGGGGAGACACACCTTTTTCCACATTCCGCCCCTCTGTAAATTGAATCCATTCTTTGAACAATTCGTTAGTCTTCGTTTTCGAGCTTTATCTTATCTTGCCGATGAATGTGGTCAAGATATAATGCTCTATATTTCATAAATTTCTAATTTTAGCAATAGTAAATTCCTGATTGATAGCAGATAAAGTAATCTGCTTGATAAACTATTGTCCTCCTCCTATTGTTGCTATGGGTACTCTTATGTGCAATGGCTACAAATCTTATAGCGACCAGTTGGATATACAGCGGATCGCATCTCCGTGATACACATCTAAAACCTCATAATCCTTTCTGAGCAAAGTTCTCAGTCATTGCAAGTGTACCTCATAAAGCTGGGATTCGCTGTATATAGACCCTAGGATATCTCCCAAATAAACTAACTACTTGTGCAAACAGAAGCAACATCAGGAGTAAAGTTCAATGGAAAATCCCATCCCCCCAACCAATCAACAAGAAGAAACCATTACCAACATCAATAGGCGGAATCTCTTAACCCGTTTCGGAATTGCTGGTTTGGCAGTACCTGCTGCTGCCTATGGAGCAGCTTACCTAACAGGTTCTCGCAGCAAACAGACTGCCTCCAGTCTGTCTCATGCCCATGGGAATCATTTCCAGCCCCTCGCCAGCGCTAAAGAACTGGAACATATCAGTGCCGATGGTCCTGGCAATCCGGCTTTGGTAGTTCCCAAGAAAAACTTTCATCCCTATCCAACGGCTCTGCAACCGGTGGGAACAGAAAAAGTCAAAACCATCTTCCAAGAAGTCCGCAGCGATACTATCGTTCAGGTGACGGAGGGAGTTAACTATCCGGGCTGGAGTCTGGATGGCAAAATTCCGGCCTCTGTCATCCGTGTCCGCGTTGGCGATACGGTCAACTACACTCTGAAAAATCAGGCGGACCAAGGCCATTCTATTGATTTTCATGCAGCCAATGCGCCCTGGGACAAGGCCTTCCACACGGTTGAACCCGGCAAGGAGTTTTCCATATCTTGGAAACCTCAGTATCCAGGAGTTTTTATGTATCATTGCGTCACCCCGCTAACGGTACAACACGTAGCCAATGGCATGTATGGAATGACGATTGTGGACCCGGAGGATTCACTGCCCCCAGCCCGCGAGTATGCCATCGTTCAGAGCGAGTTTTACTTCAAAGATGGAGCAATCGACTATGATGGCATGTCAGCGGGCACCCCACAATACGTAGTGTTCAACGGCACGGCAAACCAATATCAGAATTACCCCCTCATAGCCAAGGCGGGTGAGCGGATACGACTCTATGTATTGAATGCAGGACCTAATCTATGGAGTGCCTTCCATGCCATCGGGGCCATATTTGATGTGGTCTATACTGAAGGCAACCCCCGCAATGCCACGTATGGACATCAGGTGGTCAATATTGCTCCCGCAGGAGGAGCGATCTGCGAAATGACCCTACATGAGCCAGGACTCTACCCGCTGGTGACTCATTCGTTTGCCCATGCTTCCAGAGGAGCCGTAGCTATGCTCAAAGTGGTTTAAAGGCAGGTAGTCCCCCAAATAAGTAAACCAGCAAGCTAGGATTTGCTCATAAACTGTTTTTGCGCGCGCCGCGCGTGCAAAAAAAAACGAATCATAGCATTCATGATTGAAACTAGTTCAACCTATGAGTATCAAGTTGGAGGAAGTCTCGATAGTGACGCACCTAGTTACGTGACGCGGGAAGCTGACTCAGCCTTATATCATGCCTTGAAAGCCGGTCAGTTTTGTTATGTTCTCAACTCGCGACAGATGGGCAAATCTAGCTTGCGGGTACGGACGATGAAAAGACTGCAAGCCGAAGGTACTGTCTGCATTTTTATTGACCTGACGGGGATGGGGAAGCAGGATGTGACCCCAGAAAAATGGTATGCCGGGATCGTCCAATCTCTAGTGAGCAGTTGCCAACTTGCCCCCCCCATCCATTGGCGGACTTGGTGGCGAGAACGACAGGATTTACTGTCCCCCGTCCAGCGATTGAGCCTGTTTATTGAAGAAATTCTTTTAGTCGAAGTTAAGCAAAATATTGTTATTTTCGTCGATGAAATCGATCGCGTTCTCAGCCAAAAATTCTCTCTTGATGACTTTTTTGCCCTGATTCGCTGTTTTTTGGAACAGCGTGACACCCATCCTGAATACAAGCGCCTCACATGGGCACTTTTGGGGGTAGCAACCCCTAGCAATTTGATTCGAGACAAGACACAAACCCCGTTCAATATTGGCAAGGCGATTGAACTCGAAGGGTTCGCTGCTAGCGAAGTTCAGCCCTTAGTAGCAGGTTTGAAAGGGAAAATTGAGTGCCCCGAAGCAGTGATCAAAGAGATCTTGGGCTGGACAGGCGGACAACCCTTTCTCACCCAAAAGCTGTGCAAACTGGTTATTCAAGACATAGAGAGGGGGAAAACTTCCAATCCAATCCCCTCATCCCCCTCTACCCCCCTGCTTGAGAAGGGGGGAGTCAAAGAGGGGAACCCGAAATTGGTTGAGCAAGTGGTGAAGTCCCGCCTAGTAGAGAATTGGGAAGCGACGGATGAGCCGGAGCATTTACGGACGATTCGAGATCGGATTCTCAGAAATGGGGAGCGGGTTGTACTTTTACTAGGACTGTATCAGAAAATTTTACAACAGGGAGAGATTCCCGCCGATGGTAGTCCTGAACAGATGGAATTGCGACTGTCAGGGTTAGTAGTCCAGCGACAGGGGAAGCTCAAGGTCTATAACCGCATTTATGAGATGGTTTTTGACCAAAATTGGCTGGAGCGAAAATTAGCTGAGTTGCGCCCCTATGCTAGTGCCATTAACGCCTGGTTCGCTTCAGAGCGTCAAAATGAGTCCTTCTTATTGCGGGGACAAGCCTTACAGGATGCTTTAACTTGGGCGTTGGGAAAGAGCCTCGGCGATCTAGATTATCAATATTTGGTAGCCAGCCAGGATTTAGCCAAAAGGCAGGCACAAACAGCACTAGAAGCCGCAGAACAAGCAAGCCAACTCCTAGCCTCCGCAAGACAAACAGCCCAACAAGAAGTCCTCAAACAGCAAATGAGGTGGGATTGGATGCCCAAAATTGCCTTAGCTGTCACCGCGCTTATCTTGCTGCTGCGCTTCAGTGGACTGTTACAGGGTTTAGAGTGGAATCTGCTGGATCAGTTTTTTTACTGGCGTTCCCTAGAACCACCCGATGCACGAATTGCCATTGTCACCATTGATGAGTCGGATCTCACTAAAGTTGGACAGTGGCCGATCTCCGATCGGACCTTAGCTCAGGCGATCGCCAAAATAAAAGCCCAAAACCCCAGGGCAATTGGATTGGACCTCTATCGAAATTTACCCGTCGAGCCGGGGCATACTGACTTGGTGAAACTGTTTCAATCTACCCCTAACTTGTTTGGGATTGAGAAAGTCGTAGAACCTAGGATTGCTCCACCTCCAACGCTTAACCAGCGCCATCAGGTAGGTTTTACTGATCAAGTAGTGGATGCAGATAGCAAGGTGCGCCGCGCCCTATTGTCTGTCAGCCTCTCTGATAGCGATGTGCGCTACAGTTTGGCAGTGAAGCTGGCACTGCACTATCTCAAGGCTGAAGGCGTGAATTTAGAGGAGCTAGGGGGCGAACAGGTACGCTTGGGCAAAGCCATCTTCAATCGTTTTGAGGGCAATGATGGGGGCTATGTCCGCGCTAATTCTGGAGGTTACCAGATCTTGCTCAATTTTCGTGGCTCTCTAGCGAATTTCTCAACTGTTTCGCTCGAACAGGTATTAAATAACCAAGTTCCCCTTAATAGTTTTCGCTCTCGCTTGGTGATCATTGGCACAACTGCCGAAAGCCTTAATGATTCATTTTATACGCCCTACAGTGGCAATTTGTTCAGTTCTCCTCAGCGCATGGCAGGAGTCACCCTCCACGCCAATATTGCCAGTCAAATTATTAGTTCTGCCCTAGAGGGGCGACCACTACTCCGTACTTGGGGAGAGCCACTTGAATGGTTGTGGATTTTAATTTGGGCAGGGGTAGGGACCGCAGTAAGCTGGCGGTTAAAGTCTCCCGCTTTTATTATTATCAGCAGCATCCTCGCCAGTGGAGGACTCTTGGGAGGATGTTACGTGGCCTTTTTCCTGGGTTGGTGGGTGCCTGCTGTTCCTTCCCTGCTGGCACTTTTGGGGGCGGCAGTGGTTTTATGGATAATTACAAATAGACAACGGGATAGGCTTCTATTTCACCTTACCTTCGCAAGACTTCTGGCAGTTCAGCAAGATTATCCTACGGTGGGACGCATTGCTATTGAATACCTCAAGCAATCAGAAACGAGGGAGAATCAAGTTTTTATGGAGCGGCAGTTGAAGAGTGAAGAACCTGAATCGGCTCGGTTGCAATCGGACCCAGTCCCGCCGATTTGAGCAAATTAGTCCAGTCGTCTGTTAAAGCTTTATTGTTGGATTGGATGCGTCTTGCTTCAGCTAAGGATGCTAGCGCGTCATACCAAACGCCATTTTGGCCATACCAGGCAGCTTGCTGTAATGCTGTTCCCTGGTTTGTCGGTTTAGATAGGGCAACGCGGCGCACCCAAGAGGCAATTGCAGGATCGTTAGGATTTGGTCGTTCATCACAAAGCAATACCATTGCCCACTGATAATTTTTGCCTACTTCCAAGGGGGGGGAATTATCCGAGGGCTTGAGGCTGATAATGCCAGAGGTTCCTGTGATGGGGAAGAAGGTTTGGGAGTGGTACTTAGTACCTTCCTCTTTGATGCTTAATGCTACTTGCTTAGCAGAGGTTTCGGGCAGATAGACATAAAAGGTGGGACGTTCTGCCAAAGTTAATCCTCTGTTCGTTGTGGGGACGAGTGCCATGAGCGGTGGTGTGTTAGCCGTGGGAACGGTGGCATCTTGAGGACATTGCCCTCCACGGGAGCCTGCGCCTGCTGTCCGGTCTGGCTGTTTGTCATCAGGGGGCGGTTCGAAGGAGACTCTGGTGATCGAATTATCGCTTCTGGCTGAACCGTTGGCAGCGGGTTGGGCCAGGGTCGGTTCAGCCCCGATTAGCAATAGCCCGACGGTAATAAGATTGAAAAAATAGTGGTTATTTAGCATTTTCTTGATTCTCCAAGTTTTATTAAGCTCTAGAGCCTTGGTATTAACTGACAGGTCTAAGATTTTGGGCTGCTATAGCAACCGCCAACTTTGTTAGGACAAACAGAATTTTTCATCTCTCCTTGCTACGATTCTGCTGAATCTGAGTGTCCTAATGTTTCTGTCCCCAGCTATATCTATCGGCATGAAGTTAACCTAGCAGCTAGACCTTACTTAAGGGAGATCATCTAAATACTACTCTTTGCCTCTTCTTAATTCCAGAAATACAGATTTTTCCGAAAAATTTTTCAATACCGCGCCTAAAAATTTTTCAATAACTTCACCTGATAAAACAAGATTTTTCCTGCATTCTGAATCTCAAGGCTGATTTATTGGGCTTGGTCAAAATACAAATGCATATAAAAACTGCATCGCTACAGCCAATTTCCCACTAGAACAAAAGCTGCCCAGTAAAAAGGATGCTGATATTGGGGGGAATGCAACAGGGATAGTTGCGCTTGACGCAGGGCCTCCGCCTTCGAGACATTCGGCTGATTGAGGACTTGATAAAATTTTGTCATGAAATCCGCTGTTGATTCATCCTGTACCGACCAAAGCGTGGCTAAGGTACTGCGGGCCCCTGAACGTACAGCAACCCCCGCCAATCCCAAAGCGGCTCGTTTATCCCCCATTGCTGTCTGACAGGCACTCAAAATTAACAATTCGATGGGACTTCGGACAAATTGATCCTGTTCTCGCAGCAGTTGGTCCAAATTTTTAACATTAATTCGTTCATCCCAAGTTAATAAAAAAGTATCTTCTGCAAGGGATGAAAACTGACCATGAGTTGCCAAATGAACGATCGGAAAAGCATTCGACTGGATTTTATTTTCTAAGGGATTGCGGGTAAATTCCCCATTCAAAAGAATTTTTGTAGAAGCGATTTTAGCTATATTCTTAACTTCCTGGGTAACGCTGGGAAGTGCAGAAAATCCCAGGCGACTTTCCGTTAATCCTCCTACTAAAACGCTCGATTTTTCTAAGGAGGGACGGCGGGGATTGAACAGTTGCAACCCTGGTGTTAGCGCAATACTATATTTCTCCATCAAATATTGCTGTCCATCATGAAGGGCTGCAACGGGAACGCCGCGCAGCACTCCATCAAGTACAAAAACCAAGGTTTTGATGCCGTTTTTGGCTAATTCTGCTTCCGCTGGGCGAATTAACCAGTTGTAAATTTGCTGGGATGGAACTAGGGGATTGGGACTAGCAATGAACGGGTTTAAGGTAGCAACTAAGTCATCATAGGTGCGTTCTACTGCTTCTGCGCCTGAACTGGAAGTTAGGGCTGTCCCATAGGAGCGGAGAGGCTGTCCAGGGACCGATAAAATGACAGCGAGGCGTTCCGGTAAAATAATCGAATAGATAACCGCCGCTTTGGTATCAAGCTGGTCAATTTGTTGTGGTTTACCCTCTAAACAAGCTTCCTGAAAGAAGTTGTTGAGTTCTGCCAGTTGAAGCGCTTCAATGATGTCGCGGGCTTTTTTGAGGCTATCCTGACTAACTTCCCCCTGGTGATCAGTGGTTGGGGATGGTTGCAAAAGTAAAGCAACGAGCTCTCGATAGACGGGTTCAACACTGTCTCGAAAAGTAAACTGAATGTCGGGATTGGTGGCAACTAAGTCTTGGCGCAGGGATTGCAGGAGTTGAAAGGCTAAGGTGTAGGCAGCGATTGCCTCCTTGGGTTTTTCTTGGAGTTGGTACAAGCGTCCTAGCTGCCACTGCCAGAGATAGGCAAGTTCCGGGGTATCAAAAGCCGAGAGTCTTTGCAAAGCTTGTTCGGTCAACTGTTGGGCTTCTCCCCATTTCCCCATCTGTTGGGATACGGCGGCTAAATAACCAAGTGCGTTGGCTTCGGCTTGCTTGTCTCCCAAGAGTTGAGCCTGCTGAAGAGCCGCCGTTACCCGTTGGCGAATATCTGGCAGGTCGGGAATCTGGGAAGGACTGAGGGCCTTACCCTTAGGGTTTTTAGCGGTTTGCTTAACCGGAAAACAGGATTGGAGGATAGGGGAGGATAAAGCAGCAACATTTCCTGCCTGTTTTAAATTTTCCTGGCTCAATTCAGCTTGGAGGCACAGCAAATTTTGAGCCAATTTGAGTTGGGCAGAAATGGCTGTCCGACTGAGCGGTAAGCGATTAATCTGGGATTGGATGGTCGGCAGTAAAGCAGGTATGTCTGTCTCTTGCTGAGTCTGGATGGCTAGGCTGAGTAAATTTAACTGTGCTTGTGTCGTTATGGTGGGCGAGCCTTCTAATTCGGCTTGGCGATAGCAGTCCGCCGCCTGTTGATAGAATTCAACGGCTCTATCATAAGTCGCTCGTGAAATACAGGCAGCAGGTTTTGGGGCTGTCCCAGGGAGACGGGTTTGTTGAGACAAAAGTTTTTTATTGCCTAAAGCCCGAACCGTATTCCCTAAACTGAGGTAAATGGCCCCCAAGTCGGGATATTTCTCTACTTGTTGGGCTAACTGCAAACTTTTTAATAAGACTATTTGGGACTGTCCGGTTTGTCCAATCACGCGCAGGACGTTGCCGAGGCTGCGTAAGCCTAAGATTTGTTGGGGGAGAGACTGCTGTGCTTTGAGGTTTTGTAGTTCCGACTTTGAGATCTCGCACTTTTGAGCATTGAGTTCTAAGGTGTCTAGTAAAATTTGACAAGCCCTCGGATACAGGCCTAAATCTTGTAATGCCTGTGCTTGGTTTATCTGGCTTCCGATGACACCCTCTGTGTTGCCGATTTCTCTGTAAATATCAGCCGCCTGTTGCCAGGTCTCTAAGGCGTTTGACCGCTGTCCGACGGCTCGTTGTAGCTGTCCTTGAATGTCTAGGGTTGAGGCGAAGATACGCTGTTGGGCGGGGGTTTTCGGCTGGGTTTCTAGAAGGTTCAAACTTTGGGCGATCGCTGTTTTTGCTTCTTCCCATTTTCCCAGTTGTTGCTCGGTTAAGGAGAAATTGCTTAAGGCCATGGCCTGATTGAGTTTATCCCCACGCGCAGCAAGAGCATCAGCCGCCTGTTGCCAAATCGTCGCCGCTTCCTCGAACTGTCCGGCTTGATAGAGTGCTCTGCCTTTTTCTACAAGCTGGGAGTTATCCTGCTGGGTTTGAAGGATAGGAGTGGCAAAAGCAACCTGGGCGGTAAGAAGGGGAAATGCTAGAGGGAGAAGAAAGGGCAGGACTTCCAGCATGCTCAATGACGAAACGCTACTAAAAGCAAATCGTCCACCGTACATTTTTTTTAACCAGTTTCTGGAATCTATAAGCCAGCCTAGGATTTTATTCATCATAGGAAGCCATGATAGCCATTTCCTTACTTACTGCTTAAAGGCGAGGTTGGAATGTCTGCGATCATGAGTAGTCTCCTGGCGATTTCACCATAATGTTTTCAAACCGAGAGAAATGCTTGCGGTCAAAAGTATAAACTGTGCTGAGCTGTTGTTTAACCATCCAAGCTGCATTGTAGGCATCAATGAAATCAACATTTTTGGCGGCGTAGTTGGTGGCAGCTTCTATCAGCAAATTAGATTCGGCAACTTCTAGCCCTGGTGTATTCAGAATGGCCAGAATGCGTTCGCGGATTTGCTCGGGCGACACCTTATAAAAGGAAGCCAATGTCCAAACGATTTCTGCAATGACTAGAGTGGTGGTGACTAAGCTGATTTCTCCGACTGCGGCTTGTCGCAAGAGTACTTCAACCTGATCGGCTTGTTCAGAAATATCGTTGGTCAAATAGCGCAGGAAGAGGTTTGTATCGATAAAAGCTCGTTCAAGCGTCATCGGTCATGGTCCTATAGGCACGTCCCTCCATCACCTGGTGACGAATGGCCTCAAAATCTTGAGGTTCAGACACAGGAATGCTACCCCGAAAGTCTGACAGGGTGTGCTTGAGAGGCTGTAAGATAACTTCACCACCACGGCGGATAAAGGCAAGGCGATCGCCTTCTTGTAGGTTCAATTCCTGACGAATCATTCGAGGGATAGAAATCTGTCCGCGTCGTCCAACTTTACTAACATTCATGGATAAGAATCAGATGTGACTGACAGAAGTGGTTTTGGCTGACACTTTTATCTTAGTCTGACTGCGGCCGCGATGTCTTGTTTTTGAGTTCAACTTAATATTTGACCCCCGATTCAAAAATGAAGTGCAACACCTGAAGGAGAGCGCGCAACAGATTTGTATGGTTCATGTTACTACGCTCCCCTGGGCCATAAGAGAGGAGGGGCGATTCGGCTGCCGCATAGCATTATCCATTGTTTATACCAGTAGACTAGAAACATCCAAGGTGACCATTCAGCAGAGTCCCATGACAGCCGTTATCTCAGAACATATCCAAATCACCCCCGGCGTCTGCGGCGGCAAACCCCGCATTGCTGGTCATCGCATTCGTGTACAAGACATCGTGATCTGGTATGAACACCTCAACATGTCCCCCGACGAAATCGTCTACCACTATCCCAGTATTACTCTGGCTGATGTCCACTCGGCCCTTGCCTATTACTACGACCATCTAGACGAAATTCGCCAGGATATCCGCGAGGGCGAAGCGTTTACCAGTCAACTCGCTGCCCAAACTCCCTCTATCCTGCAGCGCAAACTCAAAGAAAGAAATGCCAGGACAGATTAAGTTTCACCTTGATGAGAACGTCAGCAATGCTGTGGCCGAGGGCTTACGTAGACGAGGCATCGATGTGACCACCACCCCAGAACAAAACCTCATTGGGGCCTCAGACTTAGAACAGATTGCCTTTGCTCGTGAACAACGACGGGTTACCTTCACCCAGGATGATGACTTTCTGAAACTCCATCAAGCGAATGTTCCCCATTCAGGAATTGCCTATTGTCACCAGGGGAGCCGCTCTATTGGAGAAATCATCAAAACCCTTGCGCTGATTTGGGAGTGGGTTGATCAAGAAGACATGATTGGACAAGTGGAGTTTATTTAGTCGTCGCCTAGAAATTCAAAAACCCCCTATCATTAAATTGAAAACCCGATTTCCTGATAAGGCTCCCCTGCTTTATGGGGCGCGATCTGGATCGTGACTTTCCGGTCAAGCCGTTTCAGAAAGTTTAGTAGTTTGTCAGTCGTAAATCGGCTGAAATGGCCGTTCATTAAATGCGATACATCCGACTGTGCAATGCCGAGCAAAGCAGCGGTTTCCCTTTGCTTGAGTTTCCTTTCCTTCAGAATCTTGAAAACACAAAAGCCTATCTGTGCACGAGCAAAGAGTTCGTCAGCGTCTTCCAAACCCAGATCGGCAAAGATATTACCGGAGCTTTCCTCAAATTCGATTTCGGGTTCTTTTTTACTGCTCATGTTTGGCAAGCTCCTTTGCTTCGCTATATCGTTGCCTGATCAAATCCACATCCATTTTTGGTGTTGCAATACCCTTCTTTGCTTTCTTCTGAAAGGAATGGAGAATATAGATTTTCTTGCCTAACTGTACCGCCAATACCGCCCGATAAGCATCTGTCGCATAGCGTATGGCAATCTCGAAAACACCACTCCCGATACCCTTAAATGGCTTGGTATTGGTCGGCATTTCACCAAACTGTATAAGCTGTAACTCGTCACCGATCAGCTTCTGTGCCCCTTTGGGAAAGCCTTGCAGGTTCTTTTTCGATGTTCCAATCCAAATAACTGATCGTATCGCGGGCAGCTCAAAATCATCCAAGACACACCTCAATCCTCACGCTACACAATTATAGTAAATTTACCATAAAGTCAAACTCTGATCAGTCAAGCCTTGTTCTGCACCGTCCCTAACCTGACGCGGTTCGAGAAGTTGTGGTATGGTTCAAGGCCATAAAGTGGCAAAGCTGCGATATCGGGCTACTTTGGGTTGAAAGTATTGCAACATAGGGATTGATGTGTGAATCGCATTGATGCGGGTCTGATAGCCTTTGCCATGCTCTTTCAGCCGTCGGCATCGAGTCTGACGGTGATCGTGGGTTTGCGCTGCGGCAGAACCACCTTGGCGGTTCCCCAAAAATCTTCATCCGTGGGGATAATGTCGGGATCAGAAGCTACGGCGGCATAAATATCCACATCGCTCATGTGGCGCAGACGCTCCCAATCGGTCGTCGGTTCATTCGTCGATGCTTCGCCAATAGGCTCGTTGTTCATGGGGTTCTGCCCTCTTCTTTCAAGGTACTGGGCAACCGACCGGATTCTCTTTCAGGCGTTGGGGACCCGTAACGGTGGGATTGTAGGCGGTGAGGACGACTTCGCCGTTATCTTTGAAGGTCCATCCTTGGGCGGGGATAATAGGATTTTCGATTTTCGACGTTTGATTTTCGTTTAGGGCAATGTCCGAAGAAGTTCTTTGTTCTTGTCCTTCAGCCACGACACTGGGAGCGGGTTTTACTAACCCCACCTGAGTTGTCTCGCTGCTAAGATCATCGCTAAGGTTCGGGGGTAAACCGCCTCGTCCCGTGCGGGTAAATTGACTTTGGGAACCCCGTTTACAGGGATTTTGGGCAACGAGGGCGTTGGGATCTACAACCGTCTCCGGTATTTGAGCGACCCCTTGATTGGGGTTAATGGTGCTGTTGATCTGCACTTGCCCGGATGCTCCAAACTCAGAACTGGCATCGATGTCATTGGTTCGATTCCCTGAAATGGCTAGACGTTCACCAATACCGAAGATGCCTTGAGCGTTAATTTTTATCTTGCCGCCGTTGCCTCTTTCTGCTTTAGCAATAATGTCACTGCCGTTAGGTCCCGTTGGGGGAAAGATAAGCACGAAGGTGGGGTCAATGTCGATGTTGCCGCCGTTGGCATC
>JBAUTB010000138.1:0-4352 GCA_049582005.1 Gloeobacterales cyanobacterium
TTAGGCTACTCCCTGAATAGCCCTCATCTCAATCACTGGCAAGAGGCTTATAAACTACTTCAGACCCTACAACCAAAATTACTGACCTATAGCTCCGACTATTTACCAATTCTCCTCACCGAAGACAGTTGGGTCGCAGTCGGCTGGTCTGCGGACCTCTACAGTGCAGCTCAGGATAACCCTGAGATTAGGTTGACCATACCCAATGAAGGCACCAGCCTTTGGGCTGATTTTTGGGTCTTGCCCCGCAAAGCTTCTGCTGATTCGTTCTATCGCTTGGTAGACTATCTCATAGAACCAGAAGCTTTAGGCCGTTTGAGCACTCAGTTTTCTGTGATCAATCCCTATCCCAATAGCTACCCCAAAATTGCCTCTGAGGTGCGCCAAGACCCCCTTATTTTTCCGCCTATGCTAGACCGTTGTGAGCTGATTCAGCCTTTATCTCCAGCCTTGGAACGCCATGTGCAGGCCCTCTGGAAAGCACTGAGGACGGGCTAGTCGTTGCCCTGAGGCTTCGACGGTGAGTTCAGCCGAACGCTTGTCGAAGGGGGAGAGGTTGGCCCTTTCAAGAACTATGCGCTGCCGCAATCTCTAATTTGGGTTCTGGTTCTGGTACTTCTGATAAGTCCACGATCCCGGCAAGCGCTTCCTTAAATCTGTAATAAATCAAGGTCGTGGTTTCAGCATCTTCCAGAGCACGATGTTGGGTCGGTTGGGGTACAGATAATCCCAGGGCTAAATGGCTCAAGCTTCTTCTGCGCCAATGGGGAAGCACATAGGGAGCCAAATCGACCGTGCAGATCGTGGGCAACTGCAAAAAAGCAGGGATTTCCATCAAGCAAATTTCATAGGAATGGCGCACAATCGCCAAATCATTACTCAATCCATGACCGATGAGGACTTTGGCAGACTCAGCAAAATGGCTAAATCCAGTAAGGACTCCCCGTAATTTTGGGGCATCGACTAAATCGTCTTGATGGAGACCTGTCAATTTCGTAACCATTGGGTTCAGCCTGCCTCGATAGCGCACTAGAGAGCTATAGCGACCTAAAACTTCTCCATGGGCTACCAATACAGCACCGATTTCGATCAAGGCATGGGGCGAGCCCCAACCACTTCCCTCCACATCGAGAACCAGCATGGGATCTAAGGACAGAGCATGGCTGAGTTTGGGTGGGAGAGAAGGATTCATAAGGTAAACAATCTTAGGCAATCATGGATTTATCATCTTCAGGCGGTGTTTTTTCCTCTCCCAACAACTGGAACTTAGAAAAGATCTGTGCCCTTTCTTCGCTAGATCTTTCGGTAAGGAATCGGAGGTCGAGCATCGGAGGAAAACTATAGTTGGCCTCTTCTTCCTCTTGGGAATTGCCAAAATTTTCGAATTCAGCCTCAGTTACATAATTCGACTGAGCATAGTTCGGCTGGAAGTTATAGAGCTTATACATTACATTACGGCGTATTTGCTCCAACATCTCCAGAAACATTTGGTAGCCTTCATTTTTGTATTCTACCAAGGGGTCTTTTTGACCATAACCTCTCAGGCCAATGGCCTCTCGCAGCGCTTCCATCTGTTGCAGGTGCTCCCGCCACATCGAGTCCATTTCTTGAAGAATGAACTGTCGTTCGTAGTAGCGCATCAGGTCCGGCATATCCGGTTGCAGGCTGTTGATCGAAGCTTCTTTCGCTTCATAGGCAAGCAATGATTGCCGCTTAATTTCTGCAATCAATTCCACCAAATTTAGGTCTCTGAGCTGCTCAGGCTTGAGGTCGGACAAAAGAGGGATCACTTTCTGGACTGCTTCAATCAGGGCTGTTAGGTTCCATTCCTCTGGTGGAATTTCTGGGTTGATAAAGGCATTCACGACTTCTTCCATCGTTTCTTCGATGTAGCCAATCACAACGGCCCGGGTATCTCCGCCTTCCAAAGCATTACGGCGCTGGGCGTAGATTGCCTTGCGCTGGTTGTTCATGACTTCGTCGTATTCAAAGACCTGTTTGCGGGTGTCATAGAAGTAGGTTTCTACTTTACGCTGGGCGTTTTCCAGGGTTTTGGTCAACATCTTGGATTCGATGGGCATATCCTCTTCTACGCGAAAGGCATCCATCATGCCCGAAACGCGGTCTCCACCAAAAATACGCAGGAGATTATCCTGCAGAGAAAGATAAAAACGAGTAGAGCCGGGGTCTCCCTGGCGACCAGAACGTCCTCGCAACTGGTTATCGACCCGACGGGACTCATGGCGCTCCGTCCCAATCACATGGAGCCCACCCAGTTCCACAACTTCTTCGTGTTCCTGCTCCGTGTAATGCTTGTACTCGGCGTAGATCTTATTAAACGCTTCGCGCAGTTTAGCAATCACAGGGTCTTCCGTCGGGGCCTTTTCGGAAGCAATGGAAATCATTTCCTCTACTTCCAGGAAAGACCGGGTACGAGCTCCCAGTTGCTCTGTGGCAAAATTGACCGATTCCTTGAGGAGCTGTTTGGCTTCTTGGGAAATTTCACAGGGATAGAGGCTGACAGCCTGAGCGGTAGCAGCACCTCCACCAAAACCTTGGGCTGAATTTCTGCGGGTCAAAGGAGCGAGCGGATCGTTTTCTTCTTCTGGGTCGCGCAGGGCAGGCATCAGGTCTTCGCGAACTTTCAGACGAGCCATATACTCAGCGTTTCCACCCAGAAGAATGTCCGTTCCCCTTCCCGCCATGTTGGTGGCAATGGTCACGGCTCCCCGGCGGCCTGCCTGCGCCACAATTTCCGATTCTCGCTCCACATTTTCTGGTTTTGCGTTGAGAAGGTTATGCCCGATACCCCGTTCTTTCAAGAGGGCCGCCAGAACTTCCGATTTTTCAACGGAGGTGGTTCCTACCAGGATGGGCCGTCCTTGCTTATGGATTTCTTCCACTTCATCGGCGACGGCTTGCCATTTGCCCATTTCCGCTTTGTACACCCGGTCCGATAGGTCTGTCCGAATGACGTTGCGGTTGGTGGGGATGGGCGTCACTTCCAGGTTGTAGATCTTGCCGAGCTCCGCTTCTTCCGTGAGCGCGGTCCCGGTCATCCCCGCCAATTTGGGATAGAGCAGGAAGAAGTTTTGATAAGTGATCGACGCTAGGGTTTGGGTTTCATTCTGGATCGTCGTGTCTTCTTTGGCTTCAATGGCTTGGTGGAGACCGTCGGACCAGCGACGGCCCGGCATGACCCGTCCAGTGAATTCATCCACAATCACTACTTCGTCATTGCGGACAATGTACTGGACATCTTTGATAAAGAGTTCCTTCGCCTTGATCGCATTGAAGACGTAGTGCGCCCAGGGATCTTTTGGGTCAAAGAGGTCAGTTACGCCCAAAAGCTTCTCTGCTACTTCATAGCCTTCATCGGTCAAGGTTGCATTACGGGCTTTCTCATCGACTTCGTAATGTTCGTTTTTCTTGAGCTTTTCGGCAATGGCGGCTGCTTTTTGATATTTCTGAGCAGGCTTAGCTACTTGTCCAGAAATAATCAAGGGGGTCCGGGCTTCATCAATCAAGATGGAGTCTACTTCGTCAATGATGCAATAGTTAAATCTCCGCTGAACCACTTCCTCTAACGAGGTGGCCATGTTGTCCCGGAGGTAGTCAAATCCTAGTTCTGAGTTGGTGGCATAGGTAATGTCACAACCATAGTTTCGCTGACGTTCTTGGGGACTCATCTCATTCTGAATAAGCCCAACCTGAAGCCCTAAGAAGCGATGGACTTGTCCCATCCATTCGGAGTCCCGACGGGCCAGGTAGTCATTTACCGTCACAATATGTACGCCTTGTCCCGTGAGGCCATTGAGATAGGCTGGCAGGGTGGAAACCAGTGTTTTCCCTTCGCCTGTCTTCATTTCAGCGATTTGGCCCTGATGTAAGACGATCCCCCCCAGCATTTGCACATCATAATGGCGCATCCCCAAAACCCGCTGAGCGGCTTCCCGTACTACGGCAAAGGCTTCTGGCAAAATGGGTTCTAAGGCCGCATCTAAGATTTTGCGGCGGTCCTGGATTTCTAATTCTGCTAGATTCTGGCCTGCGATCGCTTGGCTGACCCGTTCTTTAAACTGAGCTGTTTTTCCTTTGAGTTCATCGTCACTCAGACGCTTAATCTCACTTTCTAGACTGTTCATTCGGTCCAGCATGGGTTGGTACTGCTTTACCTTACGCTTCTGGGGATCTCCGAGAACTTTGCCTAGAAAATTCAACATAGGAATGGTGCACACACGCTAAGGGGGTTTTCAAATTTTAACATCTGGGAGATGCCGATTACAGGGAGAGGAAACCTTGATATATGCCGCTTATGGGCTCTGAAAAAGCATTGCAGTACTATTTTGCCA
>JBAUTB010000139.1:0-6870 GCA_049582005.1 Gloeobacterales cyanobacterium
GTCATCTACCAACTTGCCATCGTTCATCAACGCTTGAGCACGGACTCCCGCATGGCAGGGAACTAAATCCTCTGCTTGCACCTCCGGAATCAGTTTTTGCAAACTTCTAACAAACGCCGCTTTACTGAAAGAACGAATGATTTCCTGAATCCCTTCATCCGCATGTTTGGCTGCTAGTTTCCAAAAACCAGGATAGGTCATCACCTCAGCAAAATCCTTCAAGTCAAAGTCTGTTTTCTTGTAGCCTTCTCGCTTGAAACTGAGAACTGCATTCGGTCCTGCATGGACGCTGCCATCTATCATCCGAGTAAAGTGAACTCCTAAAAAGGGAAAATCCGGGTTAGGAACAGGGTAAATCAGTGTCTTCACCAGATAGCGTTTTTCTGGAGTGAGTTCGTAATATTCTCCCCGAAAAGGTACGATTTTTGCCTGGGGATCGACTTGGCCCAATTTTGCTACGCGGTCGCTATGTAATCCAGCACAATTAATCACAAAACGCGTCTCAAAAGTACCCTGGTTTGTTTCTAATACTTGGCCTTTAGGAGTTGTTTTGATTTTCTCAACTTTAGTGTTGAGTCGCAGTTCTCCTCCCTGGATTTGGATAAGGTCAGCATATTTTTGGCAAACCTGCTTATAGTTAACAATCCCCGTCGTAGCTACTTGAATTCCCGCTATGCATCTGACATGAGGTTCTATTTCCTGCACTTCCTCTAGGCTGATCTTTTTGACTTCCAAGCCATTCTCCAGACCCCGTTTGTACAGGTTCTCCAAAAGGGGTAGTTGTTCGGCTTCCGTGGCAACAATTACCTTGCCACAGACTTCATGGGCAATGTCATGCTCCTGACAGAATTTCACCATGGTCCGACTCCCAGCACGGCAAAACATAGCTTTGAAACTTCCTGGTTTGTAGTAAATACCAGAGTGAATCACCCCGCTGTTGTTACCCGTTTGGTGATAGGCCCAGTCACTCTCTTTTTCCAATACTAAAATACTTGCATTGGGATAGCGCTTACCCAAAGCCATACCACTAGAAAGACCAACAATGCCACCCCCTATAATTACAAAGTCATACATTAGAGTTCTTTCTTCCTAAGACTAAAAAAGATAGCAGGTACTCCTATAAACCTTTGACTCACTAAACTTTCCATGGAGCCTTACCGCTCTTCCAAAGTTCCTTTAGTTGATTTTATCTCGTAACGTATCCATCGGTTGCCAACACCTATGGTGTTTATAATTTGAAGGAAACAAAGAAAGGTTTCTGAAAAAGAAAGAGCATAGACAAAACAGCTCTCTCAAATTACGTAATCCTACGGGAATACTCATAAAGAACAGAGGAACGGGCGACTGCATGCTCAGCGCAGGGGACTTGCAGGTCTCTATCTTTATAGTTTTCGATAGACTGTATGCGTAAATGGATTGGCAACTCTGGAGATGGTCAAGACTTAAAAATGAATAAAGTAGTTCAGTGGGCAAGCACATCCGTTGTATACTCTGGCCTCAGGTTGAGAGGCTGCAGGAGAGAGAAGCTGAGATTCAAAAACCATCGAAGCTACTCTACATGAACAACGGCATTATTCGGAAGATTGGGATACGGCGTTTTGGTTTATCCAAATTTATTTTGTTACTTTTTTTGCTATGAGTTCATTGAAGTTAACTACAATTAGCACACTCTAATAATGATGAACACCGTATATTTGCTAGATGGACATACCTTATCCTAAGATCTCAACTAATTTTTGTAAATAGGGACGCGCGAAAAGAGGTATACCCATAAGAAAAAGGCAACGGATTTAGTAGAGGAAAAGTGAAACAGATTCCGTCGACCAATTTGGTTAAATTAATACTCTACGTCAGAGAGAACTATTACCCTCAAGCATAGGGTGAACAAACTCCTTGGTTTGCCCCATATTGCTTGGTTGATGAAATTCCCAAGTCTTCTGTAGCTTAGTAAGCGTTCATCCCCCTTCGTATAGATGAGGTCTAAAGCCCTTGAGTATTATTCCCCAAAAGGTTGTATCAATTGCTATCCTCTACAGAGAGGGTCGGTTTCTACTACAACTACGCGATAATATCCCCGGCATTCTTTATCCGGGCTACTGGGGATTTTTTGGAGGTCATGTGGAATTGGGGGAAACGCCAGAAGTGGCAATGCGTCGCGAACTCTTAGAGGAAATTGGCTACGAACCTCCGGTCCTTTATAAATTTGACAGCCGTCAAGAAGAAGCGGTGCTGAGACATATTTATCATGCTCCTCTTACGGTAGATATTCAGGACTTGACGCTCTACGAAGGTTGGGACTTAAGGATGTTAACCCCTGAGGATATTCAGCGCGGCGAACATTATTCGGAACGAGCTAACGAAATACGACCGATAGGAAAACCACATCAAAAAATCCTGTTGGACTTTCTAGCGCTAGAGATACTGACTCCATAGTTATGCCAGACAAATCACTTGGATCAAGACTGGCGTACCGTCTTCAAGATTCGATAAACGAGTAGCCCTAAAACACTGATTCCACTGAACCCGTATAAGCCTTGCGCCCAAACCGTAGAACTATCCGTACCACTGTTTAGACCGTGGATCAAGGCCAGCACAAAGAGCATAAAACTCAAGAAGTGAATCAGTCGCCACATTCGCTTTCCAATCCACTGCCGTATATAAACACTCAGTCCCACAAGCATCATGAGATACAGTCCAAGTTGGCCTAATCCAACCCATTGGGGACGATAATTGGTACTGGTAAAGGGCACCAATATCTGGACCAGCGTATAGCCCATATAGTGGTCCCCAAGCAGAATCAGCCCGTGAAAAAGGGCAAAAGCCAAGCCCAATAATCCTGTGTGCTGATGTAGTTCAAAAGCAGTGGGTCCCCCTGGCCAGAGGGAAGACAGCTTACTCGTGATCAAAAGGCCAAACACCATCGATAACCACAGCAAACCAAAGGATACAAATGCCGTGGACCGGGAGAGATGCCAATACACTTTGGGAGATTCACCTGAGAGAGAAACGGTTAAGGCAGGAAGCCAGGAAGGCAACACCACGATGGCCGCAAAAGCTCCTATCGATACAGCCATCACCATGACCAACACATTCTGCCAGGTAATCACGGGCGGCATTTCGTCCCATGCAGTGTTCTTGGTAACGTTAGACATCATGGCTTAGCTCCACACATAAGGTTTGAGTCTGCGACTACGTAAAATCCGACCATCTTCAAGAATCAAAAGCCCCGCAAACGATGGATGTGCTTCAAGCCAGTGCAATCCATCTCGACTACCTAGGATGAGCACCACCTTTGCCGCCATTTCCGCTTCACAGGTCGTGGGTGCGATGACCGTTACGGTCAGGACATCGGTTTGAGCTGGTTGTCCGGTGCGTGGGTCCAAGATATGGTGCTGCCAGAGATCTCCTTCCTGCCATCGACGATAATCCCGGCCTGAGGTTGCCACCCCACCCCCTGAGAGCATCAACATTTCCACAGTCTTTCCTTCTGGGTCAGTCATCCCAATCGGCCAAGCCGTTCCATCGGTCTGTGGACCGCTGACGGCGATATCTCCTCCAGCATCGACAAGGGCAGGACCATGCAGGCTCAATTGTTGAACAGCCCGCTCTGCGGCCCATCCCTTCGCGATACGCCGAGGTCCAATTGCACCCCTAACGGTAAGCGAATAGCGCGGGGGTAGGCGATACATTCAATAGTGCGCCAATCTCTAACTACCACCGAGGTTTTGGTTTTCAGATGAATGGGAGCGCCCGATGGTTGCAAGGATGAAAAGCTGCGGTCGTAACCAGCAACCTCCATGGCTCCCAAAAGAGTGGGGGTTACCAAACCTTCACTGTAATCAGCAGCCCTAAGTGCCGTTTGTACAACATCCCAGAGCACACTGCTTATAGGTACGGCTTGGCCCCTACTGCGGTTGAGCTGACTCAGCTCACTATCTATTCGAAAACGGCTCAATCGCTGCTCCCAATCGGCGAACCAGAGGGACACTTCACCGAGCCATTCGGCAACGGGAGCGTCTTCCCTATCCAATACAGCCAGCATCTGGCAATTCATGGCATGAAAGTCCAGGCGTTTCATAGATTTAGCGGGATGAACGGGTTGTCGTTACAGGTGCTGGTCTATGACGCGGAGTCGAACGAACAGCAGGTGTTTTTGCTTTGCGTTGCTTGTGAAGGCTGGAAGGCGGTGACGCTTTCGATACCGCTTGCGGTTGCTGGGCCACTGGTACGGGTTGAGTGGCTGGCACCTGAATAGGCTGTGGCTGCGGCTGTTGGGCCACAACGGAGACGGGTTCTTGAGCGGCAAAGGCTTGCCAACCGATGAGCGTGGCAACCGTCGCTGACGCCGATATGAACCACTTTAATCCCGTCGCGCTAGATGGGCGCTTTTTAGAAGGTGATTTGGACATTTTTACTACCTCTTACTAATAGAGGGCTTATCCTCATTACTTAATCGTCTTCACGATCAACATGGTCCTCGCCATAGGCAATTAAGTCGTCATCATCTCGTTCAAATCGAGCAGACGGTCTAAAAATCCTTTTGGGAGGTACCCGATCAATGGCTTGCTCAGATTGCCTCCTTTCAAAAGACGGTTCAGAGACTTTTACAGAGCTGAATCCATCGATTTCCGATTCGTGATTACTTTCAAAAGGTGCTCGTTGAAGCGCTTGTAATGCCCTGGATGGGGCTGGCTTTTCAGCAAGCTGGGGTAGTTTCGGTTGCATGAGACTGCCCGCAATCCCTCCAAGGACAACCAATACAAATGCGGCTAGGGTCGTGCTTGTAAACAGAATGATTCTTTGTTTCATCGGATTTTTTCTTGTTAGGAAACTCACTCTCTATAGTTCTAAAGATCAATTTATAAATAGAGATGAAATAGAGCAGGCAATCAGTAGATAGGAAGTTTTTTCAATAGAGTGGAGCTGGGAAAATAGTCCACATGCCCCTCTTCGCGGCATACTACTTGGAGATACAGGTGTATGCGATGTCTCCACTTAAACGAAGCTATACCATCATTGGAACAGGAGCGGTAGGCGGCTTCTATGGCGCATGCCTCCAACGAGCAGGCTTTGAAGTTCACTTTCTCGTGCATAGCGACTATGAGCATGTGCGCCAGCATGGTTTGGTGATCGAATCTAAAGAGGGCAACTTCACTTTGCCGATCGTTCATGCTTATCAGGATGTGCGGGAAATTCCTACAACCGATGTCATCATCATTGCCTTGAAAGCCACCCAAAATAATTTACTGGCAAACCTTCTTCCCCCTTTAGTCAAAGACAATAGTGTTATTCTCGTTTTACAAAATGGCTTAGGTGTTGAAGAAGAGATAGCCCAAATCGTTAGGAATGAACCAATCATTGGCGGGCTCTGTTTTCTCTGTTCTAATAAGATTGGTCCTGGTCATATTCGTCACATAGACTATAAAGCTATAACCTTGGCTAAATATGCTGCTGGGTATCAAGTTTGTGGTATCACAGAAGAAATGGCTCACCTGGCTCAGGATTTCAAAGAAGCAGATATTCCGATTACTTTGTTTGAAGATCTATGGATCGCCCGCTGGAAAAAATTAGTTTGGAATATTCCTTATAATGGCCTCTCCGTAGTCCTCAATGCAACCACACAAGAACTCATGGCTAATATAAATTCTCGGGATTTAGTTGAGCAGTTAATGAAGGAAGTCCTCTTGGGAGCTCAGACTTCTAACCGGAGTATTCCTGAGACCTTCATCCAGGAGATGCTAGACCATACGGAGAAGATGGAACCCTATCGGACCAGTATGAAAATTGACTACGATGAGCATCGTCCTATGGAAGTTGAAGCTATTTTAGGAAATCCTTTGCGTTCAGCACGAGATAAGGGAATTGAACTCTCCCAAGTTTCTATGCTCTACCAGCAATTAAAGTTTTTGAATGCTCGTAATATTCTAGATAGAGGGAAATAATTTACTATGTTTTCTATCAAAAACTTAGTAGTTTTAGTCACAGGAGCAAGTAGTGGGATTGGGTTGGCCTGTGCCAGAATTTTTGCGCAGGCAGGAGCAAAAGTAATTCTATCGGCTCGCAGGTTAGAACGCTTAGAGACCTTAACCAAAGAACTAGAAAAAGAATTCAAGACTGACATCTATATTTTGCCGATGGATGTCACCCATCGTTCACAGGTCGAATCTCAGCTAGATAGCCTACCAGAGGATTGGTCCAAAATAGATATTCTCATCAACAATGCGGGTCTAAGTAGAGGGTTGGACAAACTTTATGAGGGGAACATTCAAGACTGGGAAGAGATGATTGATACCAATATGAAAGGTTTACTCTATGTAACCCGTTCTGTTGTACCTGGGATGGTGAAACGTGGAAGAGGACATGTGATCAATATTGGCTCGCTGGCCGGTCATCAAACCTACCCCAGAGGCAATGTCTATTGTGGGACTAAGGTTGCCGTCCGTGCTATTTCCGAAGGCTTGAAACAAGACCTTTTAGGCACCCCCCTGCGGGTTACGTCCGTTGATCCCGGCTTAGTGGAAACCGAATTCAGCAAAGTGCGTTTTCGAGGGGATGAAGACCGTGCCCATGGGGTTTATCAAGGGCTCACCCCACTCACCCCAGAAGACGTGGCCGACACCGTCTTCTACTGCGCGACCAGACCGCCCCATGTAAATATCAATGAGGTTTTAATGATGCCTACGGATCAATCGGGTTCTACATTAGTTCACAGACAATCTTAATTAACCTACAACAAACGCTGAATCCCACATTCCGCAGGTAGGGATTTAGAATGAGGTATTTTTGACCCCCTGCAAAGTTATGAGTTCGCCAACTAACGAGATTCAAGTTCAAGATATAGACCATTTGGGCATTGTCGCCGGGATAGTG
>JBAUTB010000140.1:0-7110 GCA_049582005.1 Gloeobacterales cyanobacterium
GATTTTGAGCCTGTAGATGCTAAAACCTTGCACTTGGTTGATCAAAAAAAGCTTGAAACTCTTATCTAATCTACCTTCTGTTTTTTTCAGGAAGCCCTACATAGATAAAAATCTATCAACATCATTAAATAAATTAGCTTTCCTCTATACAAATTTCCTAATAATATCTTAAGGAATGTGATTCAAGAGTAGCTTATTCTTGGATTTCTTTTTGCTCTACGGATACGAATCAGTCTTTTCTACAAGCAATTCTAGTTAGGGCTTGAGGCATGCAAGTTAGATGCCTCGTGATCGTATCCAGACGTCCGGACAATCTTCTATTCCTTGACTTGAGCTGTTGTCACTGATGGGTGGCTTGATAAGCCATCGATTTTGTTCAATCAACTTTTTTTACGTGAGGACCTCCTTTGACAGACGAGCAGTTTAAAACAGAAAGGCTGACCCAATCTTCTGAATCTTCGTTATGGAAACCGAGTCGGAGAGATTTTATCGCTGCGGCTGGAGCCACAACCTTAGGATTATTTTGGCCTCTTAGCTATGCCAGTGCTCAAGCGGATACTCCAGAGACCACAAAGGCCAAGATTGGCTTTGTTGGCCAAACCGATTCAGCCCCGATCATCATTGCCAAGGAAAAAGGCTATTTCGCCAAATACGGCATGAAAGATGTTGAAATCGCGAAACAGCCTTCATGGGGTGTGATTCGGGACAATCTGGAACTCGGCTCTACGGGCGGAGGGCTAGATATAGCGATGGTCTTGAGGCCGATGCCCTTTTTGATGGCTCTGGGGACCATTACGAAAGGAAATAAGAAGATCCCGATGTACGTACCCTTACAACTCAACATCGATGGTCAAGGGATTACGCTTGCTAATGTATTTAAGGGCGATAAAGCCCGCTTAAATAGCGCCGTTATTGAAGCCAAAGTAGACAAGGCTAAGGCTGATGGCAAGAAGTATAAGTTTGCTAGCACCTTTAAGGGTGGGACCAGTGACTTAATGATGCGCTACTGGCTGGCTGCCGGGGGTATCGACCCCGACAAGGACGTTGAATCAGTGATAGTGCCTGGACCACAGCTTGTTGCCAATATGAAAGTCGGGACTTTGGATGGCTTTTGTGTTGGAGATCCCTGGCATAACCGGGCTATCAGCGAAAAGATTGGCTACACGGCCTGCGTCAGTGGCGAAATGTGGAAAGACCATCCAGAAAAAGCTTTAACCATGCGGGCCGATTGGGCCGATAATAATCCCAAGGCCGCCCGTGCCATCGTTGCCGCTATCATAGAGGCCCAGCAGTGGTGCGACAACATGGGAAATCGTGATGAGTTGATCAGTATCCTCTCTGGACGAAGCTATGCCAATGTACCGGCAGGCGATATGAGCCGATTGAAGGGTGCGGTGGATTACGGGGATGGTCGCGTCGTCAAAGACAGTCCTTACCTGATGCGCTTCTGGAAAGCCAACGCTTCTTATCCTTTCGAGGGTCACGACCTCTGGTTTATGACCGAGAACGTTCGATGGGGATTTATCAAGCCAGATTTTAAGGTTATTCGCAAAGTGGTGGCCGATGTGAATCGAGAAGACCTCTGGCGCAGTGCCGCCAAACTTGCTGGAGTTCCTGCGGCGAATATTCCCACCAAGACTAGCCGAGGAATTGAGACCTTTTTCGATGGAATCAAATTCGACCCTGCTAAGCCCGAGGCTTATTTGAAGAGCCTCAAGATAACAAGATGGAAATAAAGAGTGTTAAAGCTGAAATCGTCTAGCCCCTTTCATTGCTGAAGACTTAGGAGACTTATCATGACTGCTGTTTTACCTAGAAATTCTACTGTCCAAAAGCAATCCAAAAAACCTTCCTGGATACCTTCCAAAAGTATTCAGAAAACGGTTGCACCGGTGATTGCCATTGCTCTTTTCTTAGGGATTTGGCAATTACTGACTTCTAGTCCCGAAGCAACCATGCCTGGACCGATTAAGGTGGTCACGGAGACTTGGCCCTTGATTACAGACCCCTTCTATCAGGGCTCAGGAACAGACCAAGGACTATTCTGGCAAATTATGGCGAGTCTAAAGCGGGTCGCCATCGGATTTTCACTGTCAGCTCTGGTGGGAATCACGGTGGGAATCCTGATTGGGGCCAATCCTTTGATCTACTCTGCGGTAGACCCTCTCTTTCAGGTTCTGCGCACTATTCCGCCCCTGGCTTGGTTGCCTATCTCCCTAGCGGCGATCCAACAGTCTGAACCTGCGGCCCTATTCGTAATTTTCATCACGGCTATCTGGCCGATTATCATCAATACCGCTGTCGGGGTGCAACAGATTCCTCAGGATTACAACAATGTTGCCCGTGTTTTGCGACTTTCTAAAACCAAGTATTTCTTCAAAGTCCTCTTGCCTTCTGCCCTTCCTTATATCTTCACCGGGCTGAAAATTGGGGTTGGTCTCTCATGGTTGGCCATTGTTGCGGCTGAGATGCTCATCGGCGGTGTCGGTATTGGCTTTTTCATCTGGGATGCCTATAACGCTGCCAAAATTAGTGACATTATTCTGGCCCTTTTCTACGTCGGCCTCGTCGGTTTACTCCTGGACAAGTTCGTGAGCTTTATTGGCTCTCGGCTGGTACCAGAAGAGCAAAAGTAAAACTGCTGGCGTAGTAGATCCCACCCACCCTCCGGGAAGGATGCGCCTAGAGCAGAGAATCAACTTTGAGCGGTCAGCAGGGTTTGCCCCCTTCATAGGGGGTAGGGGTCACTCTGAGCCAAAATCTTCAACTTAAAAGGAGTTCTGTTATGTCTGTATTTGTTGAAGTCGAGCAAATTGATAAGGTCTTCCCGCTCGCGGATGGCGGGAGCTACATTGCACTGAAAAATATTGATCTGACCATCCGCAAGGGCGAGTTTGTTACACTCATTGGTCACTCCGGCTGTGGTAAATCTACCTTGCTCAATATTGTGGCAGGGTTGGATAGTCCGACGGAGGGGGGAGTCGTTTTAGCAGGACAGACAGTCACCGAGCCAGGACCAGACCGGATGGTCGTTTTTCAGAACTATTCACTTTTGCCTTGGCTGACGGTATACGAAAACATTGCACTGGCTGTAGATGAGGTGATGGCTACGCTCTCTAAAAGTGAGCGGCGGAACCTGATTGAGCACTACATAAACTTGGTAGGACTTAAGGCCGCTGCTAATAAGCGGCCCGGTCAACTGTCCGGAGGTATGAAGCAGCGCGTGGCGATTGCACGGGCTTTAGCCATTCGTCCGCAATTGCTGCTTTTGGATGAACCCTTTGGCGCTTTGGATGCTCTGACCAGGGGCAATTTACAAGAGCAGTTGATGAAAATCTGCGAAGAAACCCAGGCTACCTGTCTGATGGTTACCCATGACGTGGATGAAGCCTTACTGTTATCTGACCGCGTGGTAATGCTCACCAATGGGCCAGAATCTCATATCGGTCAGATTCTGGAAGTACCTATCCCTCGGCCCCGTGAACGCATGGAAGTAGTCAATCATCCTCGCTACTACAGTCTGCGCAGCGAGATTATTTACTTCCTCAACCAGCAAAAAAAAGCCAAGCAGCGGGCTCGTAAGCCCTCGGCGATTGCCCGTCATGGATTGGAGAAAATCAATCTGGAAATTGGCTTTCTGCCCTTGACTGCGTGCGCTCCCCTCGTCGTAGCCAAGGAGAAAGGATTTTTCACCAAGCATGGCCTTGACGAAGTAAACCTAGTCCGGGAACCAAACTGGCAAGCGATCACCGATGGGATGGTCAACAGTGACTTGGACGCAGCCCAAATGCCTGCCGGGATGCCTTTGTGGTTCTCGCTAGGAGGCGTAGACGAACGGCCCCTCTCCGTCATTACATCTCTGACGCTCACACGAAATGGCAATGCCATCACTTTAGCGAAACGCCTCTATGACCGTGGAGTGCATACCCTGGCTGATTTTAAGCGGGTATTACGTCAATCTCCCGAAGATCGACACACTTTAGGCATGGTTCATCCGGCTTCCATGCACAATCTGTTGTTGCGCTATTGGCTGGCCGCTGGGGGTATTGATCCAGACCACGATGTAGATCTGACCACTATCCCTCCAGCTCAAATGGTTTCTAATCTCCAAGCCGGCAATATCGATGGCTATTGCGTCGGAGAACCTTGGAATTTCCGGGCCGCTTTAGAAGGAATCGGTTTTACGGCAGCGACGGACCTAGAAATCTGGCCGGGGCATCCAGGAAAAGTGCTCGGCGTAAGAGAAGACTGGGCTGTAGCGCATCCGAATACCCATTTGGCCCTCGTGAAAGCGCTCTTGGAAGCCTGTCAGTACTGTAGCGACCCACAGAATGGTCCTGAAATTCGTGAAATGTTGTGCCGACCAGAATATCTAGACACCGACCCCGAGTACATTCAATTGGCCGATGCCACACCCACGGTCTGCGATGCAAGCAAACCCATTCAGTATGCCCACCATCTGTTTTTTGGAGATGGTGTCAATCGCCCAAGTCGTACCGAACAACTCTGGATCATGACCCAGATGGCTCGTTGGGGAACGGTACCTTTTCCAAGAAATTGGGTGGAAATTCTTGAACGGCTTTGTCGGGTAGATGTCTTTAGTACTGCTGCGCGCGAAGTTGGGCTATCGGATATCAGCTATACCCGTATTCCGATTCAGCTCAATCTTCAAGAACCTCCAGAAGCAGCTTTCAATCCTGACGATCCGATTACCTACCTCAACAGTTTGGACATCAAGCATGAGGTTTATATCGCAGAAGTGATTGCAGCTAGTCTTGCCCGTTCTGCCTAGAGGTCCTCTTTCCAACTCTTTACTTAATTAGGAGCATGAATCATGCAAACCGACACCAGTACCCCAACTCAATCCGCCAGCACCGCAGATAGTTCAACCCCATTTTTAGTGGTTGAGAATGTCTCTAAGGTCTACCCCACCCCCAAAGGGTCTTACACTGTTTTGGAAAATGTGAACCTTACGGTGCAAGAGGGCGAATTTATCTGCATCATTGGTCACTCAGGTTGTGGTAAATCAACCCTGCTCAATATGATTGCTGGTTTTACAG
The DNA here is from genome assembly GCA_049582005.1 of Gloeobacterales cyanobacterium. Lineage (GTDB taxonomy): Bacteria > Cyanobacteriota > Cyanobacteriia > Gloeobacterales > PMM-0068 > Sivonenia. Next base: position 5,061 of record JBAUTB010000140.1, read on the forward strand.
AACCGACAGCAGGGAAGGTGCGGCTCAAAAACCAAACAATTACTGAACCAGGGCCAGACCGAATGATGGTTTTTCAAAACTATTCGTTATTGCCTTGGCTAACTGTTGCCGAGAATGTTTTGCTGGCAGTCGATGCTGTCTATCCTGATAAACCCCTTTCCGAACAGATGGCTATTGTCCATGAACATTTAGCGCTGGTGGGATTAACAGAAGCCACTAAGAAGAAACCAACCCAACTATCAGGGGGAATGCGTCAACGCTTGGGTATTGCCCGTGCCCTATCCATTCGCCCAGAAGTCCTGATTTTGGATGAGCCCTTCGGTGCCTTGGATGCGATTACTAAGGAAGAATTGCAAGAAGAGTTGCTAAAGATCTGGAATGACCACAAGGCTACAGTCTTGATGATTACCCATGATATTGATGAAGCTCTATTCCTTGCAGACCGCCTGGTGATGATGACCAATGGCCCTTCTGCACATATCGGAGAGGTCTTGGATATACCATTTCGCCGTCCCCGCAATCGCACCCGAATTATGGAAGACCCTGAGTACTACAACCTGCGCAACTATGCCTTAGACTTCCTATATCGCCGCTATGCCCATGCAGTAGTTGATTAACTAGCTGAGAGTTTCGTTGCGCTGCAATACAGCGCAACGAGGATGCGACCAAACCCCCACCTCTGCAACCTTGGGGGGAATTGGTTTAGGCAGTGCTTCTATCTTTACTGTGGCCCTAGCGGTGGCCATTTTGCACTTTCTTGGACGTCTCCTATCCGCTCCTCCCCTAAAATGAGGAAACTCAACCTTTGTCCTCTCCATGCCTACGCTTTCTTTAGAACTACCGACTACCCGTTATGACATTGTGATTGAGGCAGAGGGGCTGGCAACGCTGGGAACGCGGATGCAGGCGCTCAAGCTGGGCCGGAAGGTTTTGGTGGTGAGTAATCCTCAAATTTATAAACACTATGGAAAGGCTGCGCATACGGCACTGACCGATGCAGGCTTTGAAGCAGAGGCACTCCTTTTACCAGGAGGTGAACGCTATAAGAACCTTGCCCATGTCCAAAAAGTCTTTGACCGTGCTTACGAAATGGGTTTAGAACGTTCGTCTACGCTTGTCGCTTTGGGTGGGGGTGTGGTTGGAGATTTAACCGGTTATGCGGCAGCCAGTTGGCTCAGGGGCATCAACTTTGTCCAGGTCCCAACTACTTTGCTGGCAATGGTAGATGCTTCCGTAGGGGGGAAAACAGGGGTCAACCATCCCCACGGAAAAAACCTGATTGGGGCTTTCTATCAACCTCGCTTGGTTTTGATGGACCCCCAAACCCTAAAAACACTTCCTACCCGAGAATTCCGAGCTGCATTGTCTGAGGTGATTAAGTACGGAGTGATTTGGGACCGTACGCTCTTAGACGTATTGGAATCTCAACGCCGTCTAGACCAGTACCGTGCGATTACACCGGAGTTTTTGACTACAATTTTGGAACGTTCCTGTCAGGCTAAAGCGGAAGTCGTTCAGCGTGATGAGCGGGAGCAGGGACTACGGGCGATTTTGAACTATGGACATACCGTAGGCCATGCTTTAGAAAGTCTGACCTATTACAGAACCTACCGTCACGGAGAAGCCGTCGCCCTAGGCATGGTGGCGGCTGGACGTATTGCCGTGGCTTTGGGCCTCTGGGACCAAACTAGTTGTTCGCACCAAGAAGAACTCCTTGCAAAAGCCAAACTACCCACAACCCTACCGGGAACTTTAGATATAGACCGCTGTATCGCGCTCACCAAAGGAGACAAGAAGGTTCTAGATGGCCGCGTACGCTTTATCTTGCCTTTGACCCTAGGGAAAGATGCAAACCCTAAAGGTCCGCATCTGACTAAGATAACAGACCAAGTTTCTACGGACTTGTTAAAAGAAATTCTTGAGGGGATGACTTGCTTACCTCACCCCTTGTATGTTGAGAGTGAGCGGTAAACCGATTATCCCTTGTATGTTGAGAGTGAGCGGTAAACCGATTATCCCTTGATGCTGGACATCGTGGATTAGCCTAGGT
>JBAUTB010000141.1:0-8432 GCA_049582005.1 Gloeobacterales cyanobacterium
TGGAGCAACTGCAAACCAAAGTCGATCAACTCCTGGCTGAGTTGACACCTGAAGTGATTGCTTCCCTCACAGGTTATGCCTTCATCCTGGATGCCCTATCTGCCCTGAATACTATTTAAATTGGTATTAAATTGATTTTATGTCTCAAGCCAGCTGCTTGATTATTGTTCTAAATTCTATCTATACATTCTCGAATAAATGGTTGCTTGAGTGCAAAATCAAAGTAATCTTTTCTTCTATTTGTGAAATACTTATTTTTCGAAAGCCTTGGCTCAAATTTTGATTCAAGCTCTACTTATTGCGTATAAAAATAACCTCATCCAAGACCACTCCTGCCACTATTAATTTAGAATGTTTGCATTTATCACAATGCACCAAACTTTAAGTTCAATCCTTGTAAAGGGTGTTCCTTTCTGGAAATATATAGTCCTATACTCACTCAAAAGAATTCAAATTTTTACCAGCTAATGGTAATATTCGCAAAAATGAGGGAACCATAGAGGTATCCTCACCGAGTAGAAACTAGCCGCATAAACCTTTTCCCATTCTTCCGGATACCGTGGGTTGGTATAAAGTTAAGGAGGCATGATAGGTGACATGAGTTTTCACCTTGACTAAATCTAATGGAACCGAGCGTAGCATCCATGTCCTATCCTATTCGAAACATCCTCAACCATTGCCAAAACGGTAAACTAAGCATGGCAGCGAAGTCTGAACTCTCTTACAGAGATTTATACTTTAGGCTAGGTTTAGTCATAAGATATGGGACGCTATGGTCGCGAAACGAGCGGTCGCTAACCAGCTTCTCCTTTACAAAGGGATCCAACCTGCTCCCGTTGTCTGGGAAACAGCGTTGTTCCTCAAACTCAAACTTGCTCAACTGATTTACCTTCTCTAGACGTCAATGGGCTAACGGACATATGAAACACCTTCTGCTTATAGATGATGACACCCGCTTTCTACTCCTGATGGGAGACTTTCTGGAAGAGCGTGGTTATCAATTAAGTCGAGCGGCAAATGGTAAGCAAGGGATTGAAGTCCTAGCTCGACTTGCTAGGGAGTCCCGCCCTCCAGACTTAATTGTTTGCGACGTGATGATGCCCCAAATGGATGGGTACGAATTTGTGCGTACGCTGCGAGGAATGCCTGGTCGCGAAGTTCTTCCTGTTATCTTCCTTTCCGCAAAAGGAGAGGTTAATGACCGTATTCGAGGACTCAAGGAAGGAGGAGATGCCTATCTCGTAAAACCTTTTGAGCCCGATGAATTGGTAGCCTTGACCGAAGCTTTACTGCGCCGTTCAGAGCACGTGCAAACCTCAGGCAGTGGCCAAGAAGGATGGCGAAATTTAGGCGAACCTGCCATCGCTATTCAATTTGATGTAGAACTCACCACCACGGAAGGTAAAGTACTCCGCTATGTGGCTCGTGGCCTTTCCAACAAAGAGATCGCAAAAGAATTGGGCGTCTCTCAACGGACCGTAGAAAGCCATGTAAGTAATATGCTCCAAAAAACCACGCTAACGAATCGTACTGAGTTAACCCGTTGGGCTATTGAGAGTGGCCATATCTAAAAGTTTATTGAGCTTTGGAGCCTTTAGCGACTGGCTTGATGACAGGAGCAGCAGGGATAGGTGCCCTTGACTGCTTAAGCAGGTCTAATCGCTCAGGAGTAGGCTCCGTATAAAGTTTTATGCTCTTACCATCAGGACTAACAAGCAGGAATGAACCCATACCCAGTAACCCAAGGATCAAAAGACTGAGAAAAGTAATTACTAATCGCAGAGGATAAGTTCCCTTGGAAAGAGGTCTAGTAGGTTCAGCAGAATGAGGTTGTTTAGCGACGAAAGAATCTGGTTTAGGCAAAAGAGGAGGGGAAGTAGAAGGAATGGGCATGGGTTGTGGCTTTATCTCTGGAAGTCCAGGCTCCTGTTTTGCACCTTTTTGCCCTGCCTGTTGAGCACGCCTAGCTTTTCTCCTGGAATCCGGCGCTGGATTTGGATTGGCTGGATTCCCTTTGGGTGTATTCCCTTTGGCTGGAGGGAGATTATCGTTTCCGGAATTCACGCCCAGCCCCCCATAGAATTACTTTTAACATTGATATTGAGAATTTGATTGTAAGCCAAGTAAAGATACTCCATTTGAACCGAAACTGTGCGCGGAAGATATTCAGAGAGCAATCTCGGTATCAAGTGCGACCCTGAGAACCCAAAACTTGCTTGAGTTTTCTCGAAACAAAACTTACCAACACACCCAGAAAAAAAATCCCAAGCAGCGGATTAATGACTGGAGTCCATAAAGAACGCCACATCGAAAGACCCAAATTTATGCCAAGGGTATTGCCCATAACCGCCACCACAAACCATAGAAAAAAGAAGCCAATAGCAGCCATGACCCAAAGCAGAAAATTGTCCCAATATTGCTTCATAGTTTAGATTTCGATGATGCTCTGGATTGTACTATGCCCTTCTGAAGCCCCAGCTCGCTCTGCCTCTATTATTCTGCAAGGCTCGACCTGAACAATTTCTTTCCATCCTGGTTCCCACTGACTCCGGTCTTTGAGCACTCTAGCGTTCACCCAAAACTGAACTTTTTCATCTACAACGGAGCGCATCAGCGCAAAGGTAAAGGGTTTGCGGTCTTCCCTTGCCTGTACCTGATAGTGCCGCCACCCTTGAATAGACTTTGTCGCTGTCCATTTAGAGCCGACCAAATGGGGAAAAAAGAGTTTTTGCTTGCCTTTCATGATCCCTAGGACATTTTCTACTTAAGATCCTAACCCTAACCACTCGCCCCTAGTCAGAAAAAGATTAGGATACAGGTTGACTTCGCTAAGATGCTTTCATGAAATTCCGTGCCACGGTCCAGATTACCCTCCGCCCCTCTGTTCTAGACCCTCAAGGGGTAGCAGTCCGCGCTGGGCTCCAACAAATGGGATATGCCCAAGTGGAGGAAGTCCGCGTAGGCAAGTATGTTCAATTGGAGCTAGAAGCTGAGAGTGAAGAGCAAGCACGCCAACAGGTAGACCGTATCAGCGACCAGCTATTAGCCAATCCGGTTATCGAGAATTACCGCTTTGATTTGGTTGCCGTTTAAGTGGATTTTTTGAATCGGCGTAGGATTTGATTTCTAAATAGGATGATTTCCGGGAAATCTAAACGCCATAACCAGAGCGCTTGGCTGGCGAGCCCCATACTTAGGGCAATCAGTAGCTTCGTGAGTACTCCAAAAAAGTTAGCTCCGGACCAGAAATTCTGTAGTCCTGCGTAAACGCCCCAGGTCAAAATTCCAGTGATTCCTGCGCCTAAAGAGAGGATTCCTAGAGGCCTAATCAAGCCAGAGCGCCATCCTAAAGGACCTACTTTCTTTCTGAATAGCCAGGCAAGCCCGAAAAAGGTAATGGTGGTCACACCAGCAGTGGCTAGAGGAATTCCAGGTGCGCCAATCCATCTAACGAACAGAAAATCTAAGGCGAAATTTGAAGCAATACCCAGGAAACTCATGATTAAAGGTGTTTTGGCGTCTCCTAAGACATAAAAGAGCCGGATCATCAAATCTCGTCCCAGGAAACTGAACATTCCGACGGTGCCACCGATGAATAGTCCCGAGACCAATTGCGTAGCTTTTGGGTCGAACGCCCCCCGTTGATAGATGATTTGAACAATCGGCTCACTCAAGGCTATACAAAAAGCCATGAGCGGTAAGACGCCTATCGCTAAGGTGACAAGTCCCTGACGGATCTTGGAAAGCATCTCAGGGCGGTCTTCTTCTCCGCTGAGACGACTATAGACGGGCAACAGCGGGATCAAGAAAGCATTCGACAAAATGCCTTGGGGTGTTTGAACCAACAAATTAGCCGTAGGCAGGCCTGCGATAACGCCTGAACCGAGGAGGGAAGCAAAATACTGGTCTGTATAGGTATTTAAATTAGACAGCACAGAACTTAGGGTGGCAGGAGCCATCAGATTCGTCACTTGACGGACTTGGGGCAAATGCCAGTCGAAGCGAAGACGTAGTGACCCCAACCCTAACTTCCACTGCAGAGGGATCTGGGCAAACCATTGCAGAAGCGCTCCAGCGAGGGTTCCCCAAGCCAAAACCTGCGCCCCATAATCTTTCGAAAAGAATAAAATGGCAAGAATCACAGCCCCACTGGAGAGGATAGGGCTCAAGGAAGGTAATACGAAGCTATTCGCCGTCGTCAATACCCCAAATCCTAGCCCAACCTGACCGGCAATAAAAGCAAGAGGAGCCATAATCCGCATATCTTGCACGGCGATGGCTTGAACCTCTGGAGGGGCACCTTGAGCCACCAAACCAACAATCCAAGGAGCGGCAACCATAATCCCGACAGTAGCTGCACCAAAGGCTAGAGCGACCAGCGTATTCAGGGTTTCGATAACCCGCTTTTTGTCTTCTGAATCTTTGGATAAAACACTGACTACGGCACTATGAAAGGGTCCGTTTACGCCGCCCAGAATAATCAGGAAGAAAGAAGGAAGATTATAGGCAAGGTAGTAGGCATCGACAGCAGAAGTTAAACCATATTCAGCCGTAATTGCTTGCGCACGCACCAGACCCGCCACCTTACTCAGCAGCGTGACCACCACGATCAGAGAAGCAGCTTTCAAAAGAGATTTGGATGCAGCACGATCAGTCATTTACGTAGGCATAAGTTAAAGGGGGTGGGCCCACCCGATACTAGCAGGCAAGCGTAGCTGTTTTAGCGGACTTGGAGCGTGTCGACTTGAAGAACCTGAATATCCATACTTTGTTCGACTTTTTCAGTCCCTACGGGAACGATCCCAAAACCATTGATGCCTTGCAGGTTCACTAGATTACCGGAAGCATGGGAAGACCGAGGCGTGAAATATAGTTGCTCTTCCTGTTGATATAAAACGCCTCGGACATAGGTTTCGCGATCCCCAGTCCCTTCCGTAGGAGCGGTCAGTCGAGCAGAGAGTATCGGGAGATTTTGAAGACTCTTGGGATAGCCCATGCTTTTGCGAATCGCTGGGTAAACGGTCAGCCAAAAGCCTACTAAACAGGAGACAGGATTGCCTGGCAGTCCCCAGTAAGCGACTTGGTTCAGCAAAGCAAAAGTGAGCGGTTTTCCGGGTTTGACCCGGACTTTCTGAAACAAGATCTGAGCGCCTAAGTCTTGGAGGACCGTTTGTACATGGTCGTAATCCCCGACAGAAACCCCGCCAGAACTAAGGATGAAATCTGCATCTAAAGCCTCGGTGATTGCCTGTGTAAGCGATGGGACGTCATCCTTCACGACGCCTAACAAACGAGGAACCGCTCCCGCTTCGATAACTTGAGTGGCTAGAGCATACTGATTTGAGTCAATAATGTGCCCTGGCTTTAGCTCTTGACCCAGGGGAACTAGTTCATTGCCCGTAGAAAGAATCGCTACGACCGGACGACGATACACAGAGACAAAACTTCGGCCCACACTGCTGAGGATGCCAATTTCAGGAGCACGGAGCACCGTTCCCGCTGACATTAACAAGTCTCCAACCCTTAGATGAGTTCCTTGCCGCACCATGTTGGCCCCAGCGTTTACCGATTTGAGAATGCGCACGGTGCCATCGGGGTTAGCCATGGTATTTTCCTGAATTACCACCGCATCAGCCCCTGCTGGCATCATCGCCCCAGTGAAAATGCGGCTTGTTTCCCCTGCTTCCAATTGATGCTGAGGAATAATTCCAGCAGCAATCTCCTCCACGACGGGCAGAGTTGCAGGGAGTACTCCCAAATCTTCGGAGCGCACAGCATACCCATCCATCACAGAACTATTCCAGCGCGGAAAATCTAGAGAGGAGAAAACAGGTTCTGCCAAAACTCGATGTAAGGCAGAAAATAAATCTACCCGCTCGGTCCTGAGAGGTTTGATCGAGCCTAAAACCAAAGCTTGCGCTTCTGCTATGGGGATCATGATCTGATGCTCCTAGCCATTAATAGGCCCACGTTCCAGCAGGATAGACTCCAGGCTGTAGGGCACTATCAATCAATGCCCCTCTACCTACCAGTGTATTTGCAGGAACCACCGCTTTTGAGCCAAGTTGGCCATAGGGTCCGATGTAGCAAGGGCCTTGCAGTTTGGCTTCAGGAGAGATTTCCACTCCTTCCCCCACCCAAACCTGAGGAGCAATTTCTTGGGCTTCCAGGGCATAGGGCATGGCTCCAGAGAGGATATCCAGATGAGCCTGCAGATATTTTTGGGGATTGCCGATATCCATCCAGTAGCCTTCATAGGGAAATCCGAAAACGCTGCCCTTACTGACTAAAGAAGGAAATAATTGACGTTCCATACTCCAGGGTTGACCAGCGGGTACTTCCTGAAAAACTTCTGGTTCCATGACATAGGTGCCAGCGTTGATCGTATTAATTCCTAAGCGGGCAGCCTCTTCTGGGGTAGGCTTTTCACGAAAAGCGCGGACAGGCTGTGCTGCGTTTGATGCCTGTTCAAGCTCTACCAACCCATAGGCTGTAGGGTCTTGCACGCGGTATAGAGCAATGGTTGTTTTCGCCTGCGCTGAACGGTGAGCGGTGATCAGCGCGTTGAGATCCAGATTGGTAAGAATATCGGCATTAAACACAAGCAAGGTCTCACCCGTAAAATATTCTTCCGCTAGTTTGACGGCCCCACAGGTATCCAGGGCTTCTGTCTCCAGGCTATAGCGGACTTTGACGCCAAACTGACTTCCGTCTTGGAAGTACCGCTGAATTTGCTCAGCCCCATAGCGGACATTCAAAAGAATGTCGGTAATCCCCACAGCTCTACACCTTTCGATGAGCACCTGGAGGAAAGGGCGGTCAAAAAGGGGAATCATCGGTTTCGGGGTAGCGTAGGTAAGCGGACGTAGACGCGTACCTTTCCCCCCAGCAACGATTACAGCCTGCATTACTTCACTCCTTTCTTAATTAATTTGGTCTTAACTAATTTCAACTTGGCTAACTTCGGCATAGAACAATCCATTTGCTGGGTTATAATCCCTCTAGAAAGCGTCCGTTTCTCTTGGCGCAACATAACGTTTAACTATTTATCCTCACACAACTGAATTGCTTATGGGCAACCAGCTCACCGCAAACCACGTCTATATCGTTACATCACTAGCCCATCCTGGGTATTCGAGATTTTGTTCATGAAACGTTGGCTACTGTTTGCGGTCCCTTGTTTTTGTCTGTTTGTATCTTTAGGCGCATTATCCGCTATCTGGCTACCCAATACGCGCCCTTTCAGTAGTCTCAAACCTGAACAACAAGCGACCCTTGCCAGGCTACGCTCTGGTGAAAATCACCTAGACCGCTCCATGAATATTTTGGTCTTAGGAACCGATGTGGTAGCGAGTAAGGAATCAACAAAAACTGGATTCCGCGCTGCTACCAGCTCTCTGGATGGACGCTCCGACACGATACTTCTGGCTCATTTAGACCCTGCCAATAACAAGGTAAACGTCCTCTCCATTCCTCGGGACAGTCGTTTCACCATCGAAGGGGTGGGCAAACGTAAAGCGAACGAAGCAAACCAACGCGGCGGCATTCTGCTGGCTGCCCCCACCATCAGCCAAAATTTGAACGATGTACCGATTGACCGTTATGTGCGCATCAACACCCTAGGCGTCATTGATTTGGTCAATGCCGTAGGTGGAGTCAGGGTCTATCTACCCAAAGCTATTAAATACAGCGACGATTCTCAGCATCTCTACATTGACATTGCTCAAGGTTGGCAAACCTTGGGAGGACTTGATGCCCAGAAATTTATGCGCTTCCGTCATGATGAACTAGGTGATATTGGCCGAGTCCAACGCCAACAGCAAGTGATCAAAGCCTTGGCTCAAAAAGTGGCCAGCCCTGATGTGCTCACCCGTCTCCCCCAGATTGTTGAAGTGCTCAAAGCAAATATCGATACTGATCTATCCCTGGAAGACTTATTGTCTCTAGCTCAGTTCGGACTCAGGATCAAACCAGATACGGATCTGCAGCTCGTTATGCTGCCAGGCCGATTCAGCCGTCCAGGAGAATTTAACGCCAGCTATTGGCTCCCTACAGAAAATAGAATTCCCGGCCTGATCAACCAATATTTTGCTTGGGGCGATGCCCAAACTGATAGCAGTGACCTGCGGCCAAGTCAGATTCGCATTGTTTTGCAGAACTGTAGTGGGGATCCTACAGCGCTACAGGCAGCCAGAAAACACCTTAGAAAACAGGGATTTACAAATCTAGGCACCCTCCGCGACCAGATAGACCCGATTTGGCATACTGAAATTGTCGCTCAACAGGGTGAAAAAGCGCCCGCAGAACTTGTCCAGCAACAACTAGGGCTTGGGGACATTAAGGTGGAAGCTACAGGCAATATCCTTTCCGATGTAACCATAAAAATTGGGAAAGACTGGGCTGCCACCAAGCCCAAGGTCTAGAAAAAGACT
>JBAUTB010000142.1:0-63709 GCA_049582005.1 Gloeobacterales cyanobacterium
CCGGACTAAGATGCGGTTCAACGTGCCGAGCGTCAACTTCTGGGAATTTGTTCATCGCCGCTTGTGCTGCTTATTCTTACAAACGGCGTGATATCCTGCACAAATCCTCTGATCCTCTCCCCGTGGAGATATCCACAAACTGTATAATCACTGGTTAGGCATCGGAGCTCACTCCGAGATAATTCACTGGGAAGCCAATGAGCGCCCGAGAACTCAACAAGAATCACCCGTTAGCATTCTTTGTTCTGATATATGCCATGAGCATTCCTTTCTGGCTCATCAACGTACATCTGGGCAAGAGCGGACTTCCTGACAACATTCCTCTGACTGATATTGGCGCGACGCTCAGTCCTGCCATTGCCGCCTGCGTTTTGGTTTACAGAGAAAATGGCAAATCAGGCTTGAAGCAGTTTCTTAGCCGCGTTTGTGACTACAGCAGAGTAAAAAATAAAAGGTGGCTGGTTGCGAGCATATTCCTAATGCTTGAAATGCTTATCTTAACTAAGGATCTTTTAATGCACACTCCTTGAGCATTGCTCTGAAAAATAGATTTTTATCCTTATGGAGTGCTGAAACCTCAGCATGGACGATTGGTATCAGGCCACAAAAGCGCTCGAAAAGCTTAAGAGCGAATTGCAGAAAGATGTCGAACCCCACAAGGCAGTAGCAGGTAGCAATGTTGGTTGCTATGCCATCCTGTGGTTTGCCTTAGATGAATTGGTCAACAAGTGCTTATCGCTTGGCGAACAGTATTTTGAATCGCTTGCAGAGTCCGATGAACCTGTATTGCAGGACTGCATTATAGCTTTGCAACAAGCAGAGAAAGCACTTCGTCAGGTGGCACTGATAATTGGGCAAGCACTCACTGAACAGGCCGAGGAGATTCCGGCAAGTTGCCGATCTGAGATTAATGCTTTCCAAGCCTGCGTTTATATCAAGATGAAGCTGCGCAGCGCCCGTCACCTCAAACGATGAAACTTCTAGAAACACACAGCAGCACCCTTTCAAAATACAAAACTTACCTTGACAAGGTACCCCATAAATTGGTATCTTCAATCCTCGTTGCTTATACAGAATCGCGTCACTATGCCCACAATTGCGCAGCTCATTCGTAATGAGCGTTTTGACCAGAAAAAGAAAACTAAATCTCCTGCGCTCAAATCTTGTCCGCAGCGTCGTGGCGTCTGTACAAGAGTGTACACAACCACTCCGAAGAAGCCCAACTCGGCGCTCCGGAAGGTTGCACGTGTACGCTTGACCTCTGGGTTTGAAGTAACTGCCTATATCCCTGGCATTGGCCACAACCTTCAAGAGCACTCAGTCGTGATGATCCGGGGTGGCAGGGTGAAAGACCTCCCTGGAGTGCGTTATCACATTATCCGTGGAACCTTAGACACCGCAGGGGTGAAAGACCGGAAGCAAGGGCGCTCTAAGTACGGAGCCAAAACGCCCAAAGCAGCTACTGCGAAGAAGTAATTTATTCCCTGCCGCCTCATCTAAGGAGAGTTCAGAACCATGTCCCGCCGTCGCATTAAGACCGATAAAGGGTTACGCCCCACCTACAAGAAACGCGCAACTACCGCTGATGGCGTATTTAACAGCCGTCTTGTGGCCATGATGGTGGCGAAACTCATGTTGGATGGCAAGAAGTCCGTATCAGAGAGCATATTTTACGGAGCTTTGGAGCGCATCAAAGAGCGTACGGGTGATGAACCCTTAGAAGTTTTTAACAACGCAGTGCGTAATGCAACGCCCTTGGTAGAAGTGAAAGCCCGTCGGGTAGGCGGAGCCACTTATCAAGTTCCTATGGAAGTGCGTGCAGATCGGGGGACAGCGCTGGCTTTGCGTTGGATCATTGCGGCTTCTCGCAAGCGCCCAGGCAAGTCCATGGTGGATAAGCTTTCCAATGAACTTATGGATGCAGCCAAGGAAACGGGTAATGCCATTCGTAAGCGGGAAGAAACCCACAAGATGGCAGAGGCAAACAAGGCTTTTGCCCACTATCACTACTAAGCTAAACTTGTAATGAAAGTTTGCATTTTTCACTTATAGGGCCAGCGTTAACGCAAGGAGGCAGTTGTGGCACGGGCTTATCCCCTTGAAAGGGTACGGAATATTGGAATCGCTGCGCACATTGATGCGGGCAAAACCACTACGACCGAGAGAATTCTTTTTTATTCAGGGGTTGTCCACAAACTGGGCGAAGTCCACGATGGTACTGCCGTGACAGACTGGATGGAGCAGGAGCGCGAGCGTGGCATCACGATTACCGCTGCCGCCATCTCGTCTCAATGGACCCATAGAGACCCGAAAGACCCAAGTAAGGCAGCTCCTGGAGCTTTAGAGCACCGGATCAACATTATCGATACGCCTGGTCACGTCGATTTCACCATTGAAGTCGAGCGTTCCATGCGGGTACTTGACGGCGTTATCGTCGTCCTTTGTTCTGTGGGGGGCGTTCAGCCTCAGACTGAAACCGTATGGCGGCAAGCGGATCGATACAAAGTTCCCCGTTTCATCTTTGTAAATAAGATGGATCGCACAGGGGCCAATTTTTACAAAGTTTATGATCAAGCGGTCAATCGCCTGAGAGCGAATGCGGTTCCTATTCAAATCCCGATTGGCGAAGAATCCAATTTTTCTGGGGTGATTGACCTCGTCAGCATGCGTGCCCGCGTTTACTACGACGATGTTGGCAACGACATTCGGGATGAGCCGATTCCTGCTGAATATGAAGAGAAAGCTCAAGAGTTCCGTGCTTTATTGCTGGAAAAAGTCGCTGAAACCGATGATGACCTGATGATGAAGTACATGGAAGAAGAGCCCTTCACGGAAGAAGAAATCATGAAGGCGCTCCGTCAAGCGGTGATCGACAGCAAGATTGTTCCTCTGATTTGCGGTTCTGCGTTTAAGAATCGTGGGGTGCAAACGCTGTTGGACGCAGTCGTAGACTATCTACCCTCTCCCTTGGAAGTCAAGCCAATCAAAGGGATTCTTCCGAGTGGAGAAGAAACCGAGCGTCCTGCTGACGATAATGCCCCCCTTTCGGCGCTGGCCTTCAAGATTCAGTCAGACCCCTTCGTTGGCCGTTTGACCTTCGTCCGGGTTTACTCTGGAGTCCTTCAGAAAGGAACCTACGCCCTGAACGTCGGCAAAGGCAAACGTGAGCGGATTTCTCGCTTAGTCGTCCTGAAAGCTGACGACCGAATTGAGGTGGATGAACTACGTGCAGGAGACTTAGGAGCCGTTGTTGGCCTCAAAGACACCACCACCGGAGATACGCTGGCTGATCCGGACAATCCGATTGTGTTGGAATCTCTCTTCATCCCTGAGCCTGTTATTGAAGTAGCCGTTGAGCCCAAGACCAAAGCTGATTTGGATAAGCTCTCCAAAGCACTACAAGCGCTCTCTGAAGAAGACCCAACCTTCCGGGTAAAAATTGACCCAGAAACCAACCAAACGATCATTGCTGGGATGGGTGAGCTTCACTTGGAAATCCTGGTAGACCGTATGTTGCGGGAATTCAAAGTGGAAGCAGATGTTGGCGCTCCTCAGGTGGGCTATCGCGAGACGGTGCGGAAGAATTCTCATGTGGACAAGAAGTTTATTCGTCAGTCCGGTGGTAAAGGTCAGTACGGCCACGTCGTTATTGATCTAGAACCTGCTGACGTGGGAACAGGCTTCCAGTTTGTGAACAAGATTGTGGGCGGGGTCATCCCGAGAGAATACATTCCAGCGGTTGAAAATGGAGTGCGCGAAGCCTTAGAAGGCGGTGTGATCGCGGGCTATCCAGTCATCGATGTGAAGATAACGCTCGTAGATGGCTCTTACCACGAAGTTGACTCTTCTGAAATGGCGTTCAAGATTGCTGGTTCTCAGGCCTTGAAAGATGCAGTGCGTCAAGCGGCTCCTGTCATCTTGGAACCCACGATGAAGGTGGAAGTTGAAGCCCCCGAAGATTTCTTAGGGGATGTGATGGGAGACTTGAACTCCCGTCGCGGTCAAATTGAAGGGATGGGTTCTGATGCTGGCCTTGCCAAAGTGACAGCTAAGGTTCCCCTGTCAGAAATGTTTGGTTATGCCACCGATATTCGCTCCAAGACCCAGGGGCGTGGTACCTTCTCTATGGAATTCAGCACCTATGAAGAGGTACCTCGGAACATTGCTGAACAGATCATCGCGAAAAATCAAGGGAAAGCGTAACAAGAGAGGAATATAAACCCATGGCTCGTGCTAAATTCGAACGGACCAAACCCCACGTCAATATCGGTACCATCGGTCACGTAGACCATGGCAAAACCACCCTGACAGCAGCGATCACCATGACCCTTGCGGCCACCGGTGGTGCCAAGGCCAAGAAATATGACGAAATCGATGCTGCTCCTGAAGAGAAAGCACGGGGCATCACGATTAACACGGCACACGTCGAGTATGAGACCCCAGCTCGTCACTATGCGCACGTAGATTGCCCTGGTCACGCTGACTATGTCAAGAACATGATCACCGGAGCCGCTCAAATGGATGGAGCGATTCTGGTTTGCTCCGCTGCCGATGGCCCTATGCCTCAGACCCGTGAGCACATCCTTTTGGCGCGTCAGGTTGGCGTACCCAAGCTGGTTGTTTTCTTGAACAAGCAAGACCAAGTCGATGATGAAGAACTACTAGAGCTCGTTGAACTGGAAGTTCGTGAGCTGCTTAGCTCCTATGATTTCCCTGGGGACGATGTTCCGATCACGATTGGTTCTGCTCTCCTGGCTTTGGAGCACATGGTTGCCAACCCTGCTACCAAGCGTGGCGACAACGAGTGGGTAGACAAGATCTACGCCCTTATGGATACCGTCGATCAGTATATCGATACCCCTGTCCGTGACATTGATAAGCCCTTCTTGATGGCGGTAGAAGACGTATTCTCGATTACCGGTCGAGGTACGGTTGCTACCGGTCGTATTGAACGCGGCAAGGTCAAGATCTCTGATGAAATCGAAATCATTGGTATCCGCGATACCCGTAAAGCTACCGTCACTGGTCTAGAGATGTTCACCAAGACTCTGGATGAAGGGATGGCTGGAGACAACATTGGGGTGCTGCTGCGCGGCATCAAAAAAGAGGACATTGAACGGGGTATGGTTTTGGCCAAGCCTGGTTCCATTACTCCGCACACCCAGTTTGAAGGGGAAGTCTACGTCCTCTCGAAAGAAGAGGGAGGTCGCCATACTCCTTTCTTTACCAACTATCGTCCCCAGTTCTATGTTCGGACTACCGACGTAACCGGAACGATCAAGGGCTTCACCAGTGACGAGGGTGCTGCCATTGAAATGGTTATGCCTGGTGACCGTATCAAGATGACGGTTGAATTGATCCACCCAATCGCGATTGAGCAAGGAATGCGCTTTGCTATTCGTGAAGGCGGTCGTACCGTCGGGGCTGGTGTCGTTTCCAAGATCATTAAGTAGATCTTTGCAGGGGAGCTTGTTTTCGAACTCCCCTGACCTATTTTGTTTGAATCTAGCGATTGGTCCGTAAGGACCCATAAGGAATCAGTCCATGGCTACTCTACAACAGCAAAAAATTCGGATTCGCTTACAGGCATTTGACCATGCTCTCTTAGACACTTCTTGCGACAAGATCGTGGAAACAGCGAACCGGACGAATGCCGCTTCTGTTGGTCCTATCCCCCTGCCAACCCGCCTGCGTCGCTATTGCGTGCTGCGCTCACCCCACGTGGACAAAGACTCACGAGAGCACTTCGAAACCCGCACCCACCGTCGGATTATCGATATTTATCAGCCCACGGCTAAGACCATTGATGCTTTGATGAAGCTCGACTTGCCGGCCGGCGTGGACATCGAAGTCAAACTGTAAGTTCAAAAACTCTTGTTACCCATTAAGGGGACTCCTGCGGTCCCTTTTTTGTTGGGGTTTCGGCTCCCTTCGGCAAGCGTTCATCTGAGCTCACCGTCGAAGCCTCAGCCGAACCACTCACGCCGAAGTCTCAGGGCAGGCCGCTCAACCCGCACAAAGAGGGCATATCTCATGTAATCGAGCATGGCTATCCATCGCAACGGGAGAATTTATTTCAAAAATCTTCATAGAAGCCGTATAATTTCCCTAAGAAAGGGAGTAGTCCACCGCGCAAGCGGCCCTTCTAAATCGACATACTGGCGCAAAGCCCGGTTTAGAAGACAGATTTTCTGGGGACGAGACTTTCACTGTACCTGTTTAGTTCAGGGCGGTGGAATCTCGTCCTCGCCCATATCAAGAGGAAATCTGTTTCATGGAAGTATTTGATTGGAAGTTGGTAGCTGTAACCTTTGGG
Organism: Gloeobacterales cyanobacterium; assembly: GCA_049582005.1. Classification (GTDB taxonomy): domain Bacteria; phylum Cyanobacteriota; class Cyanobacteriia; order Gloeobacterales; family PMM-0068; genus Sivonenia. The sequence continues at coordinate 6,317 of JBAUTB010000142.1, forward strand.
TCCATCTTTTTAGCAGAGCTGGGGGATAAAACCCAATTGGCAACGATGATGATGAGTGCCCAAGCTCGTTCTCCCTGGGCTGTCTTCTTGGGCTCAGCCGCTGCTCTGGTCTGCACCAGTCTTCTCGGTGTTTTGGCAGGAGAGCTCGTAGGCCGCTACGTACCAGAAATCTATATCAAGGTCGGCGCTGGCATCGGCTTTATTTTGATCGGGACTATTCTACTCTGGAATACTTTCCTGATTAAAGTTTAGAGATGAGGGTACTCTTCCTGGTAGGATAAGTAAGGTTAAGTTTACATTTAGTAACTTTTCGCCCCCGTGAATCTACTGAGATTCACCCAAAAATCCCTATTCCTTTTCCGAGAGGTGTTCCCTAGTGGTCAGTAGTCTAGACCGCACAGATATCCGTGCGAAAAATCGTGAGCTTTTAGGCCGTTTAGGGCAAGAAATTACTTATCAAGACGTACTGGCCACCATCCCTCGAGAATGCTTTGAAAAGGATACGATCCGCGGACTTGCAGCCGTAGCACTCCATTTGGTCATTTTGGCTACTTCCTATGCACTGCTCGCTATCGCTCCGGTTTGGGCCGCTCCTGTCCTCTGGGTTTGGATCGGTACCGTGCTCTGGGGAAATTTTGTACTGGCCCATGATTGCGGCCATCGCTCTTTCTCTCCCTACAAGTGGCTGAATGATTTCATTGGCCATACGCTCCTATTGCCAACCCTTTATCCTTTTCATTGCTGGCGGATTATGCATAATCGCCATCATGCCTGGACGAACCATCAGGACAAGGACAATAGCTGGAAGACGTTAAAGCCAGAAGAATATAGGGCGATGTCTCCTTTGGATCGTTTTTTCTATCGTCATGTCCATGCCTACGCTTGGTGGTTTGCCTCCGAGATTCATCTCTTCCTCTTTCACTTCGATAAAAACAAGTTCCGGTCTCAAGAATGGCCTGAAGCTCGATTTTCGATTGGTGTAGTTCTAGCCTTCAGTGCGCTTTTCTTCCCGGCACTCCTCTACTTCACGGGCGTTTGGGGCTTTATTAGCTACTGGCTGATGCCTTGGGTCGTTTTTCACTTCTGGCTGAGTACCGTTACGCTGATTCACCACAACCATCCTGATATTCCCTACTACCCTGCTAAAGACTGGAATCCAGTCAAAGCTCAACTCTTCGGTACTGTGCACTGTAAATATCCTTGGTGGGTAGAACTGGTCTGCTACAAGATTGGAGTTCATATTCCTCATCACCTCTCTACAGCTATTCCCTACTACCACCTACCCGCAGCCCACAAGGCGATCAGAGCAAACTGGCCTGAATTCGTTCATGAATCAACCTTCAACTGGTCCTATGTGCAAACGATTGTGGGCCACTGCCATCTCAGCGACAAAGAGGGCTATCACGTACCCGTAAGTACCGTAGATAACCAACTGAAGTAAGTCTCCTCATTTCTTACAAAAAGCCCTTCTTCCACAGAGGGGCTTTTTGTAATGGAGTGAATGAAGTCCTGTCTTTTACACCAACGCTGGGTCAGCCATATACTGTTCTGCCAAAGTTACTTCATGGGGACTGCCCATAATCACAGGCACCCGCTGGTGAAGCTGGGTAGGGACAATATCAAGAATGCGCTCTGTGCCTGTAGTAGCTTTTCCTCCCGCCTTTTCAAGGACGTAGGCCAGAGGATTGGCTTCATAGAGGAGACGGAGCTTGCCCTCGGGATTTTTAGCCGTTCCGGGATAGAGGAAAACCCCTCCATGCAAAAGAGTGCGGTGGATATCGGCAACCAGAGAACCGACATAGCGTCCACTGTAGCCCTTCGTGTTCTTGATATGGTCCACGTAGGCTTGAATTTGAGGAGACCAATTTTGATAGTTGGCCTCGTTCACGCTGTAATACTTACCCTTCTCCGGAATACGCATATGGGGGTGAGAAAGCAGAAATTCTCCAATCCCCGCATCCAGGGTAAAGCCATTCACTTCATCCCCGGTGCTGTAGACCATCATGGTGCTCGGACCATAAAGAATATAGCCAGCGGCGACTTGCTGGACTCCAGGCTGGAGCAAACTTGCTTCCGGTGAAACGGCATGCTTTTGACGAAGCACAGCAAAACTAGAGCCAACCGTAACATCACAGTCCAGGTTAGAAGACCCATCTAAGGGGTCAATCAAAAGAGAATAGCCGCCCACGGGACAGGCCTGAATTAAATGCTCTGGGCCTTCCAGCTCTTCAGAAACCAAGACACAGATTAGGCCGGTATCTCGGAAAGCCCGGATAAAGGTTTCGTTGGCGTACTCATCCATTTTGCGGACTTCTTCGCCTTGAACGTTAATATCGCCTGTAAAACCAAGTGCTTCCTCGATCAACCCTGCCCGGCTCAGTTCACGACTAATTACCCGTGCCGCCAGACTAATTTGAATGAGCAGGGCACTAAATTCCCCTGTGGCCTCTACTTGTTTGCGTTGATTTTGGAGAATGAAATTATGTAGCGTAATGCCTCTCGTAGATTCCATAATGTCCTCTTTCATGGATGGACTATACAAGCTCTTCTGCGGGCACGGCCTGGGTATCTAACTCTGTTCCCCTCAAACAAGCCCCGCTCAGCTCTGCCCCCGTCAATATGGCCGATTCCAGGTTGGCACACAGTAGATTGCTATTACGCAGATTCGCACCCGTCAAATAGGCTCCTGTCAGGTTTGCTCCTTCCAGGTTTGCTCCTTCCAAATTTGCACCCGTTAGATTGGCCCCACTGAGGTCAGCCCCTTCCAAATTCGTTCCCGTTAGGTCCGTTCCTCTCAGATCACTACCGCGCAGGTCCGATTCCAGCATAGACATCCCACTGAGATTGGCGCCTCCCAGGAAAGAGCCCGCCAGAGAAGCCTGGTTTAGCTGTGCACCCACCAAAATAGCTCCCCGCAAATCGGCGTTGCGCAGGTCTGCCTTATTCATATGCGCTCCCGTGAGGTCTGCCCCTCGCAAGGAAGCCCTCAGATTTGCCTGGAAGGCTTGAATCCCCGTCAAATCCGCACCCGCCAATTGGGCCTGTTCTAAATTGGCACTGGTAAAATCTGCCCCACTCAGGTCTTTTCCTTCCAAACGACTTTCCCGCAAGTCCGCACCCCGGAATTGCTTGGTACTCGTCGTTTCCATGTATCCAGATAACCAACTGGAAGGAATGGCTTGGGGCCTGGTGGGCATGTTCAAGAATCCCATTTCCGCCAGACGCACCACATGGCCTAGGGTTTCCACCAATTTGGGGTCCCAGAGACGGCCTGCTTCTTCCTGACAGCGAGCAAAAGCTTCTCCCAAGGTCAGGGCGGGGCGAGTACCGCGAGGTTGCGTCATTTTTTGGAAGTGAGCCACCAGTCCCAAAATTCTAGATCCCTGAGGGATTTCCTCCCCCTTCAGGCCATCAGGCTTGCCAGAGCCATCCCAGGCTTCTTTTTTACGGGCAATGATCTGGGTGATCGCATTCAGCTCAGGCATAGCACCCAAGAGTTTCACCGCGTGCATCGGATGATTCTCTAGGATCTCCCGCTCTTGGTCGTTCAGGTCATCTTCGGCTTTGAGGAATAAAGTTTGAGAAGCTTGGGCTAGCCCCACGCGGTGGAGTAAGGCCGCCAAGCGCAATCGACGGATGGACAGAGGCGACAATTGAAGCATCTGGCCCAGGGTTTCCGCCAAGGCGGCCACCTGCAGCGAGGCCATCGGATTGTAGGGGTCTTTGGCATCTACCTGTTGGGCAATGCGTAAGAAAGCCTGGAGTTTATTGGCTGTTAGGTTACGCCCCAAAGGTGTGGGCTGCAGTAAGCGCTCTGTTTCTGCACTGTAGGCGAACAGCTTATCTTCAGTCTCCTGAAGATTGGCCACAATTTGGGTAATAACGCCACTTAAGTCTTCTTGCTTCGTCGTTTCTATCTTGTGGATTGCTTCGGCCCGAGCCCGCATGCTTCTTTCTAACGGTGGGTCGTAGACTCCAATACGGTCCAAAGCAAGGTGCGCGGCTTGATAGACCAACGATTCATCAAAGGTCCAAAGTCCATAGAACTTGCGGTCCAGATCCTCTTCAGGACGCCCTCCCGGGCCATAGTCTTCCTCGGTCAATTCCTGGCAAAGGCAAGCCGCTGCATAGTCTGGAGCCAGGATAATCAAATTCCATTCTTCAGCGACCGGATCATCCGTGGACAGGCTGAGCAGATGGACATTCTCCATACTGCCGGTAGGATGTTGGGTAAAACCGCTACTTTCCACCGCCATAATCACCACATCTTGCGCGTGTTTGGCCAATTCCTGATAACGGTCTGCCTCTTCGAGATACCATTTACCTTGCTGGAAGGTGCTAATCATCAAGGGGAGGTCTTTTGATTTAACCCCAGTGCGTAATACATGGTCTTCCATCGCATGGCAGATAGCTACCAGCGTATTTTTGAAATAGACACGGAATGTCTCAGGCAGGTTGCCGTCGACAGCATCCTGCTCAAGCTGTTCCCTCAGGTTGTAAAGAATCGAGTTTTTACGCACCTACCCCCCCATTCCCGGAAAATGACGAATCTTAGCAGAACCATCGAACGTAAGTTGCCCTCGACGAATATCACAGCGGTGCATTCGCAAAGCAACCCCGTCTAGCGAGAATTTATCTAGGTCCATCAAGCTATTGATGTGACCTAAGATGGCTTGAGCTACTGCCTGGGATCGTTCACTGCCTTCTATTATGGAGTCACTGAACAAAATGCGACGGTCTTCTTCTAAAGTAACCTTCGTCCGCAAGCGGATATCCAGCGGTTCGCTCTCTTTTCCCACGGAAATCTGACTATAAAGTAGCAGAATCCCCCCATCTTGGAGTTCCACGCCCGTATTCTTGAAATTGAGCGGTTCTCCTTCAAAAGTCAGCATTTGCAGCTTTTCCATAATGAAGGGAGTATTGAACGAGCGGCTGAGGTCTTTCTCGGTCAGCACTACACTTATCGTTCCGCTGGTGGGTTGACGGAGCTTAATCTTCCCTCCCATTAAGTTACTCAAGTCAATGGCAATGGCCTGCACCCGCAGGTCCATGCGGGCTACCCGCAACCCGTTGCGCATTTCCAAGCCACGACCGACTAAATCAAAGCCATCAAGACTCCCCTGCAGGATCTTGCTGACAGGATTGGCCCGGACCTTAGCATTCAAGCTTTCGGTTGTCTTGAATAGAGCGGCGATAGCTGCAGTAGCTACCGAACCGACCCATTCATCTCCCCCTTTATTTTGAAACGGAGAGAAAAGGGAACTGAGCATGTGCGGCTTCCCAAACGCAGCAGTAGTAAAGAGCCGCAGAAGAACCGGGCGCTTCTTTCATCCTATAAGAGGTTTTCGGATTCTTGAGTACAAATAAGCTATGCGCTAAATTAAGCTTGCTTATCGACTGCTGAAGAATCCTTTGACGCAAGAGGTTTGGCCTCTTCTGCAGAACCTCTTTTCAGTTCTGCTTCAAACTCATTGGAAGCTTGCCTAAAACTCTTTGTCGCTTGCCCAAGCGTTTTTCCCAGTTCTGGAATTTTCTTAGGGCCGAAAATTAGTAGGGCTACTACTGCTATTGCGCCTAATTCCAAAGGACCCAAGCCGAACATATAGATACCAATACTTCAGATAGCCTCAGTATAGCGAACTGTAGCTGGGAAGAAGGATAATCGCAGCCAGGATAGGGACTAGGATAGGGGAAACAGGAGGCGATAGTAGCACAGACTATTGATCGCCAGTAAGGTCAAGCTTGCAGCATGGATTTGCCAACCCAGAGGGGAGGGGGCTACTTTTTCGCTCACCATAGCGAGGAGCGCAGCATTGACGGAATAGGTCAGCGCCAGCATCTGGAACGCCCACCAGTCGGACCCAAAACCGATTAGACCCGAAACAAACGCTAATAGAAACATGACAAGCGCCACGGCTCGAGGAGGGTCTACTTCGCTCCAGTGGCGCAGTTCTTCCACACTGCGGCTCAATTTGGCATATAGGTTTTGTGGAAACGACACGCGCATAACGGGGAGATTCATTACTGCCGTTAGATTAGCAAACTCCCACCTTTTGCTGCCACCATTGCACCGTCTGTTCGGTAATGATATCCCAGGCAAATCTTTGCTGGACCGCTTGTTGCGCATTATGAGCCAGTTTTTGGGCCAGGTCCTGATGGGTCAAAAGCCGCAGAATCGCCCAGGCGAGATGAGCGCCACTTTTAGGCGGGACTTTGAGGCCACTATATTCATCCGCCACAATTTCAGCGAGTCCACCCACATCAGAAACAACGATAGGGACTCCTGCTGCCATTGCTTCCAGGGCCACAATGCCAAATGGCTCGTAGAGACTGGGGAATGAACCTATATCAGCAACCCGGATCAAAGCCTGGAGTTCTTCCTCGGGGAGGTACCCTGTGAACTGCACCTGTTTTGCTACCCCTAACTTCTGACTACGACGTTGGAGTTCCTCCAGATACGGTCCACGGCCCACGAGGACGGCCCTGGCATTGGGCATATTGCCCAACAAATGCGGCATTGCCTCAACTAGATAGCGAGCTCCTTTTTCATGGACCATGCGCCCGACAAAAAGAATCAGTTTCTGGTCTTTGGTGACGTAGCGCCCTCGCACTTCAGCTTTTTCTTCTGGGCTAAATTCAGGGTGGGTGTCCACTTGGATACCATTCGGGAAAATGCCAATTTTGCTGGCGGGGACCTGGAATAGGATCTGAAGTTCTTCTTTCATCGATTTAGAACAAACGATGAGGCTATCAGCCCGATGGGTGAGCCATTCTTCCATCTTGTGTATATGGCGCTGGAGGGCATCGTGTATTCCACCCATCCGTCCGGATTCTGTGGCGTGCACGGTTGCACTCAAATGAATCTTCCACTGCTCTTGGAGGGCGAGGCCTGCTTCCGCTGTGAGCCAATCGTGGCAATGGATGAGGTCAAAAGGTTGTTCTTTATGAAAGGCTGGAGCTTTTTCCCGAATCTGCTGGTTAAAAGTGCGGACCCACCCCAAGAAATCTTCATCGGCCGCGGGCGGATGTAAAACATAATCGACGTGGACACCCTTCAGAGTTTGGGTCTTAGCCCTGCTGTATTCATCGCTGCCTTCATCGGGGGCAACGGTCAAGACATGGACTTCATGGCCTTGAGCAACCAAGGTTTCACAGAGTCCTTCGCAGTGCCTTGCCAATCCACCAACAATCCGTGGAGGATATTCCCAAGTGAGTTCAAGAATCCGCATAGCCTGGGTGCAAAAAGTACCTTATTGTCCCATGCGCCCTGGTTTAAAAAGCGGATTGCCCCACGTTTAAAAGTCGATGTCATCATCATCGTCCTCCGCTTCCACTGGGACAAGCAAAGGACGATCGGTTTTAACAGGCACTGCCTGATCGGTCTCTGACACAATCTGGCCTGCAAAGAAGTCGGCCAAAGAATGGGAAGCCCTATCTAGTTCCCCCATGTCATGGAGTGCGACTTTGCGCGGCCGTTCCGATGAACCATGCGCGGGAGTCACAGGCAAAAAAGCTTCTTCCCGTCTGGGTTTGATGGGGGGTTCCTCGTCTTCTTTCGGCAAAATAGAAATCCGGGAAGGGAGGTCTCTCACCATGGAGGGAGCCGGTTCCGCGGACCGAAAAGCTTGAGCGGGGGAAGAAACCACGACTTCCGGTAGATCCTCTTCTGGCATAGCCTCTGTTTCTTTTCTCAGAACAAAAGTCACTTCCATCGGGATATAGCCCAGGGTTTCGAGGAAGGCTTTGTCAAGTCTCTTTTTAGCCAGAAAGGCTTTGAACTGTCTGATTAAATTGAGGCTGGAAATCCCAAAGACTACTTTGTGGGGCGCTTCTGAAACAGGTTTGATATGGTCTATGAAAAAGGGACGACACTGAATATCTAAAAGACTGGCAAATTTATCCCAGTCGCGAGCGAGGGTACTAGAACCAGCCCCCGCTGATGTTTTGGCTGGAGGCGGAGAGGGTTTGGTCGGGACCACAGGGGAGGGTGTAGAAGCTTCTCTAGAGGCCGGAGCGGGAGCGGACACTTTAGGAGGAGCATAAGCGGGCTCACGTTCGTCTGCCACAGGTTTAGCCGTAGGAGCAGTCCTGGAAGTGAGCGGACGAGACAGTGGGCTTATAGGGGCAAGCGTAGGGGCTTTCGCTTCTGTCTCTTGCAGAAGTCCCAGTAGCGTCACTTCCAGCCATAGCCTGGGCTGGGTCGTGTTTTTGATCAAGGGTTCAGAAGCTTTGAGGCGTTCTTGAACCGAGAGAATTTGAGACAAACTAAAGTTTTTCGCCCGCTCCAGGAGCGCTGTCCAGGTGGCAGCGGTCACGGAGACTAAGTCCCGACGGTCAGGAGATTGTTGGGCAATCAACAGATCGCGACAAAAAGCCGTCAAGTCCTGAATCACCTGAATCGGTTCTTTGCCCGTATCCATCAACCGACGGGTCTGGGTTAAGACCTGGATGCTGTCCCCCGCGCTTATGCTATCCCAGAGGATAAGCAAATCTCGTTCTGGAACAGCCCCCACCAGATTCCAAATCGCTTCAACCCCAATTTCTCCCTCTAAAAGACTGAGTTGGTCTAGCAAACTCTCCGCATCTCGGAGCCCCCCTTGAGCAATCTGCGCGACGAGTTCCACGGCTTCTGCCGAAATCGAAATTCCTTCGACGGTTGCAATATGCGTCAGATGCGTCACCATAGCTCCAAGCGGAATGCGCCGGAAGTCAAAGCGCTGACAACGGGAAATAATGGTGGGCAAAACCCGTTGGGCGTCTGTGGTGGCCAGGATAAAGACCACCCGATTGGGAGGCTCTTCCAGGGTTTTCAGCAAAGCATTGAAGGCAGCGTTGCTCAACATATGCACTTCGTCGATGATATACACCTTAAAACGCGCCTGGACCGGAGCAAATTGCGCTCGCTCAATCAATTCCCGAATATTATCTACGCCCGTATTGCTAGCCGCATCAATTTCAATGATGTCTAAGGCAGAACCGCGCGTGATGCTGGTACAAAGCTCACAGACGCCACAGGGTATGGGAGTAGGTCCCTGGATACAGTTTAGGGACTTTGCCATAATCCGGGCGGTAGAAGTTTTGCCAGTACCTCTAGAGCCGGTAAATAGATAGGCATGGGCCATCCGGTCCGAACGGATTGCACTACTCAGTGTACGGACAATCGCTTCTTGCCCGACAATTTCCAAAAAGGTTTGAGGACGGTACTTGTGATAGAGAGGTTCGTAGGTCATACCAAGACTATCTTCCCGCTTTTTCCCGCTTTGCGCGACCTTTCTAAAACAGGTCGAGAAAAGAAAATTTTAGGTTTGGAGGACCCTATTATCGAGTAATTTTAGTCCTTCTAGCACCGGGATTGCTCGGGAGGAGTCTCCTAGAACCTCTGGAATAAGTCACATGGGCTCAGGCATGCGGTAAAAGCGTAGCCGGATTTGTTAGAATGCAAAAATCTAAATCCAGCAGTAGGGTCATTTTTTGTCCTTGTTGACTTGGTCTAGTTACCTCAAAGAGACAAAAAATGACTATATTTGTTGGCAATCTGCCTTTTTCCGTAAGTGAACAAGCCATTACGGATGCTTTTGCTGAGTACGGTACTGTAAAGTCTGTCAAAATCCCAACGGATCGTGAAACAGGTCGCCCCCGTGGTTTTGCCTTCGTAGACATGGACAACACAGCGTCCGAAGACACCGCTATCAAGGAACTTGACGGCGCAAGCTGGGACAATCGTGCCATCCGCGTTAACAAAGCTGAGCCCAAACCAGAGCGTTCTAACGACAACCGTGGGGGTGGACGCGGTCGCTATTAAGCTGCTGCTTTCGTATTTTAAAACCCGACCCTCGATGGGGGGTTGGGTTTTTCCTATCTAGGTCAGACGCTAAAATCAAAGGGCCTGGAATTTTTGTAAGAACATGCCCTATCCTCAACGCATTGAACCCCAGCCTGGACAGGAATCCGTTTGGGATTATCCTCGTCCACCCCGTTTGGAACCCACCTCCAAGCACCTCACCATCACCTTCCATGGTGAGACGATTGCCGATACCAAGAAAGCTTGGCGGGTCCTAGAAACCAGTCATCCTCCGGTTTACTACATTCCACCGGAAGATATCCGCATGGAGTTTTTGACCCGCACTCAGCGCCGCTCTTTCTGTGAATTCAAAGGGTCTGCGAGCTACTGGACGGTGAAAGTAGGCAGTCAACAAGAAAAAGATTGTGCCTGGAGCTATGAGAATCCCACGGCGACCTTCCAACCGATCAAAGGCTATATCGCCTTCTACGCCAGCAAAATGGATGCCTGTTATGTGAATGATGAAGAAGTGGACTCCCAGGAAGGAGATTTCTACGGCGGCTGGATCACGTCCGATATTGTAGGGCCATTTAAGGGTGCAACGGGGACTTGGGGCTGGTAACTATAACCTGCTTGATTGCATGCTCCTCTTGTACAGGCGCGTCTCACCGCATCTCTCTATCTCATTCCGGAACTTGATACTCCAGTTTGCCTAACGTAATTAGTCTTTCCAAGTCCTCTACGGCATCATCCATATGGGTTTTCACAACAGCCCGAACTTGCCCTAATAGCTCTTCATCCGCGCCTCCTAACATGCGGCTGAGGTCAGCGATATCTTGAGCACGGCTTTTCATCAGGACCAGATAGGGCAACGCGATAATAGGTAATCCCGTAGGATCTAGGTTTGGATTTTGGACCGCTTGCGTAACCCAAGCTTCTGAAGATTCAATCACATCCAGAACTGTACCATCCGCTAGTTGCCAACTGCTGCCCCCAACGGTCAACAGTCCTATCCGCTTAGCACTTGCCTGGTTAAGCTCTCGATAAAGTCCAGGTGCATCTTGGCTAAACACGAGGATGTCTATATCCAGAGTCATTCGTTCAGGCATATACAGTCGTGTTGCGACCCCTCTGACAACAACAAAAGGAGTCTCTTGGATAATACGATTTAGGTCTGCCACGGGATAGGCCCAAGTTCTTGATTGCATAAATGCTAAGTTGCTACCGCTACCAGGACGCACCCTTTTTTGAATGAGTGCGATGTATTGCTTACGTCTAAGCTTGCCTAAGTCCTGCGTGGCAGTTGAGGGATTAGAAGAAGCATTAGAAGGATTAATCGTCATCTTTAGCCAAATTACGGATCACGGTTACATCAAACGTAGCATTGGAGGAAAGAGACACTTCTTCTGAGCCGCAGTATTCATGACACCAATGAGGACGATTGATTTTGTAGTCCTGCCGGGATAAGCCAGTGGTCCAGCACATCAAACCCAAATTGGACAAGCAAGGCAAGGACTGCGGCGGGAATGGCCCCTGCCAGTAAGGTGGCATTGTCATTGAGCGCTAAACCAGAGGCGATACGTTCGCCATAGCCTCCAGCACCGATGAAAGCAGCAATCGTCGCAGTGCCTACGTTAATCACCGCAGAAGTTTTAATGCCTGCCAGAATCGTTCGGGAGGCGAGGGGCAATTCCACCAAGCGCAAACGAGCTAGAGACGGTAAACCAAGGGCAAGGGCTGACTCTTTCAAGGAAGAAGGAATATCCGATAACCCAGTGTAGGTATTGCGGACAATCGGCAACAGAGCATAGAGAAAAAGAGCTACTAAAGCGGAGGGAGGACCAATCTGGAAGAGAGGAATCAAAAAAGCGAAGAGCGCCAGAGAAGGGATAGTTTGAATCACACCGACGATAGACAGAATCGGTTGCGTTGCCTGAGGCACCCGTGCCGCCCAAATCCCGAGAGGAACGCCAACCAGAACCCCAAATCCCAAGGAAATAAACACCAGCGACACGTGTTCAGTGGTTAATTTCCAAAAATCGTCCCCAAAGAGCTTGGCTAGAAACGATGGTCGCTCATCTGCTGTGGTTGGAGTATTTATTGCCTTATTTAAAAACCCGGCGGCAATTGTGGCAAAGCTCTTCCCTTCCAGTTCTGCTTCCGCATTCATGGCAATCATGCGCTTTTCTGAGATTTTGCCTTCTAGTTTTTGGAAGGCGGCCCAGGTTTTGGGCAGACGTTCCGGCAAATCCAGACGATAGAGGAGCACCGCTTCATAGGAGGGAAAAAATTTGCGGTCATCCGCCAGCACGCGCAGTTTGTAGCGGTCGATTTTGGCATCCGTCGTATAGATATCGGTGATATCAATCTGGCCTTGGGCGATCGCTTCATAGCTCAGGCCATGGTCGATACCGCGTGGCGTAGAAAAAGGCAGCCTGTAAGCTTTCTGGAGGCCAGGCCAACCATCGGCCCGTCCCAGAAATTCTTGGGAAAGGGCAATTTTTAGCTCTGGGTGTTTTGCCAAATCGGAAAAGGTACGTATTCCTAACTTTTCAGCTTTTTCTTCGCCCATCGCCAAGGCATAAGTATTGTTAAAACCAAGCGGGATGCCAACCCCCAAACCGATCGGAGCCAGTTGCTGATTGAGGGTGGCAATATCGGCGGGAGCCCTATTCTTGAGAATTTCCCTGTCCAGGGTGCCGACGTATTCAGGGTAGACATCGATGCTGCCACCTTTAAGCGCAGCAAAAACAATGCCTGTATTACCCAAGCCTTGTTTATGAACTGTTTTGGTCTCTTGGGTAGCCTCAGCTGTCTGTCGGATGATTTCTCCAAGAATGTAGGACTCGGTGAACCGTTTGGAACCTACGGTCAATTCCTGTGCAAAGACAGCTGGCGTAAAAAATAGGGCTATCAAGAATGCAATCGATATTCTCAACGCACCGGCTCCTCGAAGGATGGCAGAGGTGAACGCTGAGCACGAATGAAGTCTGTGACATAGGGTTCCACCGGACGTTCAAGCAGGTCAGCCAAAGCCCCTCGCTGGACAATTCGTCCCGCGCGCATCAGGACAATCTCATCCCCAAAATAGGCGGCTTCGCCCATATCGTGGGTGACCAGCACGACCGTTTTTTTCAGATCCGTAAAGATGTTCTTGAGTTGGGTCTGCAGTTCGCTGCGGGTAATCGGGTCAAGGGCTCCCAACGGTTCATCCAAGAGCAGAATGGCAGGGTCCAGCATAAGCGCACGCATGAGCCCCACCCGCTGTCGTTGACCACCGGACAGGTCTTTCGGATACCGGGATAGAGCCGTCCGAGAAAGCTGGACTAAGTCGGATAAGGCCGTTACCCGCTGGTTCATTGCCTCAGGAGAACGCTTGAGAAAACGAGCCAGAAGAGTGACATTCTCTTCCGCTGTCAGATGGGGAAATAAGCCACCATCTTGAATCACATAGCCAAGGCGGTGACGCATCGCTTCCGCATTATCAGCGGTTAATTCCTGCCCTCCCAGGACTACATGTCCTCCATCGGGACGAATCAAGCCAACGATAATACGGAGCAGCGTAGACTTACCGCAGCCACTCGGCCCAATCAAGACCGTAGTAGCCCCAGGTTGAAAGACCAAGGTGGTCGAGGCCAGAGCGGTCTGCTTCCCATAGGTCTTCGAGACATTCTCGACACAAATCATAGGTACATGCTACCTTGCCTGACTATTTCAGCCGCGTGAAGTATGTAACGCTTCGCTTACAACACTGACCGTATATTTTTAGGCTGGCAAAAGTCATATTCAGGGAGCATTTCATTCTCCTGATTCATAACTCTTCCTCTCCTCTCCGAACGGTCTCCAGGGGCAAGAACAAACGTAAGGGTTGGTCATAGAAAGCAGTAAAGCCAAATTTTATATAGAACTGCTTGGCTTTTTCATCTTTGGCATCAACAATGGCTGCGAACATCCCGATACTTTGACGGGCTGCCACGATTCTTTTCAAAGCATCGGCTAGGAGAATCTTTCCCAAACCCTGCCTTTGGAAATCCTCAGCTACCGCGAGGCGGCCAATGAGTGCCGCTGGCAAGGGGTAGCGTGGGAACTTTCTGGCGAGTTCCTCTGGCATCGAAACCGCCTGCATGGATGTTGCACTTAAGGTATAAAAACCGGCTATGGTCTGTGATGTCCCTTTGGGAACGACAACAAAAACCTGTGCTAAGTGCCGTTTAATATCTTGACTGGCTTGTTGTTTAAGATAACGATCGAGGGCTTCAACACCGCAAGAGAAGCAACTTTTATCCTGCTCTTTGCTGAGTGCCTGGATGAGAAACACAGCCTTCACACTAGACATTAGATTCAGCTAACTTTTGGTGCAAGGCAAGAGCTTCTTTCAACGCTGGGTTGGGAGCAGGTGGATTTAGAATAGCGGCAAAAAATAAATCCCGATCTTGGTTACTTAGCTTGACTGTCTCATGATTGGAGATTAGCTGTTCGGCTTTATCCAGAACACTGGACAGAATAAAGCTATTGACGGAGCAGTTTGCTATGGATGAGGCTTGCTCGATTTTTTGCTTCGCAAGCGGGTCCAACCTCAAGCTGAGGCGTTTTGACTTAGGAGAAGTTGTCATATGCGTTACAGTGCTCTATCTTTTCTACTGTACATCATAATGATGTACAGTAGGGCAGAATTGCCTCTGTCGGTAGCGCCTGACCTTCGGGCTTGGGTGAGGATGGGAAATATCGGAGAGGGATGATGGTTATGTTTCAACCAGTACATAGCACCAGAGTTGAACAAGCTAGCCAAAGAGGACGTCAAGTGTTTGAGCGAATTACCTTTTATCCTCAGATTATGGGTGGGCGGGTCTGCATCCGAGGGATTGGGATTGGGATTACGGTTTCTCAGGTGCTCAGACTGATTGCAACAGGAGAGCATTATAGCCCTGGTTGCACACTACACTTGAAACAGAACTCCTAGAAGCCATTGGGATATGCCTATGGTTCAGGCAATAGACAAAAAACTTACGCTGCAAGAATTTCTAGCCTTACCAGAGGGAGATATTACTTACGAACTTGCCAATGGAGAAGCGATAGCCAAAATGTCTGCAAAGAGCTTCCATTCCAAAGTCACAGTTGCTCTCTGTCTACTTTTGACCGCATGGGCCCAAGAGCGAGGAGAAATAGGAGTTGAGTGGGCCGTTGTCTTGAAACGTGAGAACCAAGACTGGGTACCTGTACCTGACCTGCTCTATATTTCCTACGCTCGTCTGCCCAAAGAACCTCTGCTGGATGAAGCTTGCCCTGTTCCCCCTGAGCTGGCTATTGAAATCATCTCCCCAGGACAAACCTTTGGCGAAATGGCTGCAAAAGCAACGGCCTACTTGGACGCAGGAGTACTGCGCGTTTGGATTGTAGATACCCAGGCAAAAAGCATCACTGTATTCTATCCAGATGCTCCCCCCCAAACCTTTATCGGAGCTATACCCCTCACCGATACAATCTTGGAAGGGTTCATCCTCAGTCCTGAACAGGTTTTCCAGAAAGCAGGACTAGTGAAATAGTAAAAGCCTTGCGCCTTGAATGCTCGAGGGACAGTCTACCCGATGTTTCACTAAACTAAACACATTCCTTACAAGAAATAGTTCCTATGAAGCCTAACAGAATTAAATCTACAAAGTCTAAAGATATCGCTGCTATTATTGCCTTATTTTTAGGACCCTTTGCGGTCCATAAATTTTATTTAGGTGAATCAAAAGAAGGATTTATTCAAGTAACCTTTGTAGTTATTTTCACCCTTGGGATTATTCTCGCAATCAGTACTCAAGCCCATGATTTCTATACCAGCCCTCTTTTTATTGCAAGCACTCTAGGCGTCAGCATTGTAGGGTTTAAAGCAGCTTTTGATTCTATTATTCTTGCCTATATGAGTGACCATGACTTTAATCAAAAATATAATAAATAGCTTCCCTCATAACCTTATGCGGTCTTCTAAATCAGTAGCTAGTTGCTGATATTTGGGATTCTTAATTAGATTAGGAAATAAATTTTCAATCTGTTTCAAAGAGCGCAGAATAAATGATTTGGATTCAAAGATAAAATCAGCTTTGCTGACGGTAAACTCCGACTCCAAAAATGCATCTTTTATATGTATTCTTTCATTCACAACACTGAATACTAGTGAAAAATTCCCATCTAAGTCTTCAATCATTTCTTCAGGAGTAAAATTAGGCAACTGAAAATTCTGAACAACCTTAGATAAATCATCGAGAAAGCTAAACAAGGAAGTCTCTGGAATAAGCAAAAAGGATTGCTCTTGAGAAGCATTACAGAAATTGATCATCCCGGAGAAATACCATAAAAGATCATCAACACTCATTGTTTCGAGGGGCTGTTCTGTTTCCCGAAGAGTGGGTGATTCAGGCATTTGAAGAACAATTTTAAACATGAGCACCTTGCACATAAATTTGCTCAAAAAGAGAATGGCCATGCTCTTTCTTAGCCAAAGGGTTTCAGTACATTTGAACGTGAAAAAGAGGAGTGCATTGACCAAGCCGATTGGAGTCGATAACTGTTCCGAAATTATAGATTATGGAATTTAAAGTGCAATTCCTCCTACTAAAAGCTTTATTTGCAGGCACCAGGGATGGAGGGCTCAGGTGTTAGGATCTGATTCTGAGTGTGAACATTTTTATGTCTAGCCTTGAAAAAGTAGTCGTGGGTCTTTCAGGCGGAGTCGATAGCTCCGTCACAGCGGCTCTTTTGGTCCAGCAGAACTATCAAGTAGCGGGGCTGACCCTGTGGCTTTTAAATGGCAAAGGTTCCTGCTGTTCCGATGGCATGAAAGATGCGGCCAAACTCTGTGACCAGTTGGATATTCCCCATTATGTCGTTGATGTCCGCCAGGAATTTGATAAGCGGATTGTGCAGTTCATTGTCGATGGCTACAAGCACGGGGTAACCCCCTTGCCTTGTTCTCGCTGCAATAAAGACCTGAAATTTGGGCTGATGCTGGACTATGCGCAGGAAAAATTGGAAATTCCCAAGATTGCCACAGGGCACTATGCACGGGTAGATAGCGTGGAGGGACGCTATCGCCTGCGCCGCGCCCTAGACCGCAACAAGGACCAAAGCTACTTCCTCTATGAACTCTCCCAAGACCAACTCAGGGGGGCTGTTTTCCCCTTGGGAGAAACCACCAAAGACCAAACCCGCGCTATTGCTCGTGGCTTGGGGCTTGCCGTGGCCGATAAGCCAGAAAGTATGGACCTCTGCTTAGTAGAAGCCGCTGGTTCGATGCGTAACTTCTTAGATGAGCATCTAGATCCCGTAGCCGGTGAGATTGTTGACACTACAGGTGCAGTCTTGGGCAAACATGACGGTGCTCACCACTACACGATTGGGCAACGCAAAGGCTTGGGCGTAGCCGCCGCCCATCCGCTCTATGTCCTAGATATCCAGGTCGAAAATAACCGGGTCATCGTTGGTCCACGGGAAGATGCTTTTGAAATAGAAACCAGCGTCCAACGGGTGAACTGGGTATCTTGCCCCGAACCTAGTCAGCCGATCCGCGCCGAAGTGCAAATCCGCTATCGTAGCAGCCCTGTTCTCGCTACCATTGTGCCAATTGAAGACCATCAAGCCCGAATTGTCTTTGATGAGCCACAATTTGGGATTACCCCAGGTCAAGCAGCCGTTTGGTACGAGGGAGATGTTCTCTTAGGGGGTGGCCTTATCTGTGGATAATTCCGCCCAAGTTCCCGAAAGTGTCAGATAATGCATGGCTGACCTTCCTTAACCAGTGTTGCCCTTTGCCATGAGTCCTCAAAACACCGACAGTCCAGCGAATATAACCAGCGAGACGAACGATAAGAACGTAGTCCGAGAGTACTTCAACAGCATAGGTTTTGAGCGCTGGCAGAAAATTTATGGGGATGGACCCGTCAATCGAGTGCAGCAATCTATCCGCACGGGCCACCAGCAAACCATAGATACCGTTCTTGAATGGTTGGGGGAAGATCTCAGGGGAGTTAGTATCTGTGACGCAGGCTGTGGTCTGGGGTCTTTGAGTTTGCCCTTAGCCGAGCGGGGTGCCCAAGTTTCTGGCTTTGATATCTCAGAGAAAATGATTGAAGAAGCCATCCAAATCAGGAATAAAACCTTCGTTAGCTCCCAGAATCCTCACTTTGAAGTCAGGGAAGTAGAAGCGATTGCCGGAAAATATGACGTGGTGATTTGTCTCGATGTCTTGATTCACTATCCCCTGGAAGATGTAGAAAAAATGCTGGCCCATTTGAGTTCTTTGAGCCGTTCTCGCCTATTGCTAACTTTTGCTCCCAAAACTCCCTTTTTGACTATTTTGAAAAAGGTTGGTGGTTTCTTCCCTGGAGCCAGCAAAACAACCCGTGCTTACCAGCATCGCGAAAAAGACTTGTTGACGCTCTTACAAAAGTTGGGATGGACGTTGAGTAATAGAGCTGCTATCGATGATAAGTTCTACTTTGCACGGCTCTTTGAAGCCAAGCGATAGGTCTTTATATGTCAGACCTCTATATTTCCTGGGAAGAATATCATCAGAAAATTGAGCAGCTCGCTTTTAAGATTTATCAATCCGATTGGGCCTTCAATCAAATCGTTTGTCTCGCAAAAGGAGGATTAAGGGTTGGTGATATTCTTTGTCGCCTCTATGATCAACCTTTAGCTATTCTGTATGCCTCTTCCTATGGTGGAGAACATAATCAGGTGCGAGGGAATTTAGCTTTTTCCCGTGATGTAGCCATGACCAACGCGCAGATGGGTAGTCACATTCTTTTGGTAGACGACTTGGTAGATTCAGGCATCACGTTACAACAGTCTATTGACTGGTTGAAACAGCATTATGGGACGTCTGTGGCAGAAGTGCGGACTGCATGCCTATGGTACAAAGCCCATTCTATGATCGCTCCTGATTACTACGTAGACTATTTAGCCGATAATCCATGGATACATCAACCCTTTGAAATCTACGAAAAAATGAATCCTGGGGAACTGAACCAGAAATAACTCAATAATCAATTAACGGACGGCTGCTTCAGGTTCAGCTTGTAAAGGTTGGAACATCGCTGAACTGAGATATCGTTCACCATTGCTAGGCTGGATAAAGACAATCAGCTTGCCTGCATTTTCTGGACGCTTTCCTACTTGCACCGCAGCCCAGCAAGCAGCCCCACTGGAAATCCCAGAAAGCAAGCCTTCTTCCTTTGCCAAACGCCGACCGAACTCCAGTGCATCGGCATCGGACACCTGAATTATTTCGTCTATCAAGTCACGACGAAGTACGCTGGGCACAAACCCGGCCCCAATCCCTTGAATTTTGTGTGGACCCGCCTGACCACCGGAGAGGATAGGACTGGCTTCCGGCTCGACCGCAATCGCTTGGAAGCTTTTTTTACGGGCTTTGAGGGCTTCGCTGACCCCTGTGATCGTGCCCCCTGTGCCTACGCCAGCAATCAGAATGTCAATCTTGCCGTCCGTATCGTCCCAAAGCTCTATAGCGGTGGTTTCTCGATGGACTTTGGGATTGGCCGGGTTGTCAAACTGTTGCAACATATAGGCATTGGGGGTCAATTCCACGAGTTGATTGGCCCGCTCAATCGCCCCGCGCATCCCCAGATGACCAGGGGTAAGCTCCAATTCAGCCCCATAGGCTCTAAGCATAGCCCTCCGTTCCATACTCATGGTTTCTGGCATCGTCAAAATTAAGCGGTAGCCCTTGGCCGCAGCCACCATCGCCAGGGCAATACCCGTATTCCCAGAAGTGGGTTCGATCAAGACCGTACGCCCAGGAGAAATATGCCCTCTTTGTTCCGCATCTTCCACCATGGCAATGCCAATCCGGTCTTTCACAGAAGAAGCCGGATTCATACTTTCCATCTTCATGACAATTTGAGCGACACAGCCCTCTGCCTGAGGAATGCGGTTGAGCTGTACTAGCGGAGTACGACCGATGAGTTGGGTAATGCTAGGGGCAATGTGCATAAAACTCTCCTGACGCTGGGGGCACTGTCTACAAGATGTAATGAGTTCGCTATGAGATGGTAAGCGGGTGATGTATGCATATACTTTAGCGTTCCAGGATACGACTAGAATAAAATCAATGCTTAGACTTTTTTCTCCCTATGAACATACCAACTAAAATCCAAACTGTTCTCCGGGATAAACTCAATGCCTCTGTGGTCGAAATCGAAGATGAGAGCCATCTGCATGCGGGCCATAAAGGACGGATGGATAGTCAGGGTGGTCATTACAACTTAATAGTTGTTTCTCCTGTTTTTGCAGGCAAACCGATGTTGAAACAACATCGACTCATTTATGATGCTCTAGCCCAAGAAATGGGTGTGTCAATCCATGCCCTTTCTTTGAAGACCTATACTCCTGAGCAATGGTCTAAGCTCTAGGCTGTCCTGTAAGCAAGTATTGCGTCCCAAGCGAATGGTTATTCAGTAACGCCCGAATCTCCTAACTGCTGCGATAAAACCTCAAACCCAGACACAATTTCAAGGATTTCTTCAGTAATCGAGGTTTGGCGCTGGTGCTGAAATTGGGTATTTAACTCGACTAAGCGGTTATTAATATTCTGCTCTGCTAATTGCATCGAGGTTAAGCGACTGAAAGTTTCGCTTGCCAGGGATTCGACGAGGGCACGGTAGAGTGAAATAAAGAGATACTGGCGAATGAGTGCCGAAAATAGGGGACGCCAATCCATGGTGAACATCGGTACTGTTTGAGACTGCCAAGCAAGAGTTTGAAACTGCTGAAGCCAAGTCAGGTCGATCGGCAAAAGGTGCAAGGTATGCGGAGTCACAGCCGCATTAGATTGGAGTTGGTTGTAGAGGAGGATGACCTGATCTAAACGCTGCTGCATTTGCCAGGATTCAATAAGCAACAGTAATTCCTGCACGATGGGAGTAATCCCTGATAGTGAAGTCGGCATGGAAAAACTGGTTTCAACGGGGTATTCGGCTGTGGCGATCGCCGTCATCACCCGTGCGCCAACCACGACAATGACTGGAGTTTGATTAGAGAGTGGTTGCGTCTGGAATTGAGCGATCGCGTAACGACTGATCTGCTCATTAAACTGCCCGCACATACCCTGGTCCGAACCAAAGATAATCACGCCAATTTGTTTACTCGATGCATGGATCGGGGAGGTGAGCGTTCGCAAATTTCCCTCGCCCGTTCTGGCGTATTCCCCTAAAAGCACTTGTAACCCCAAATCGATCGTGCGGCTGTATTCCGCCAGTGATTCAATCGCCCGTTCATATTGGCGAATACTGGCAGCTGAGAGCACTTTCATCGTTTTGACAACCGATTGAAGGTCTTGAATCGTTGAGATCTGGCGTTGAAGAAATTCCAGGGAAGGCATCAGGGGCTACCTTGTCGGCTGAAGGGTTTGGTGAGCAAGCTCTAGCAAAGCGGTGCGATTGATCGGACTTAAGGGTTCGCCGGATTGAACCTGTTTGCAGACCGCTGGCAACTGTTCATTTATTGCCTTACAAAGTGCTTGTTCGCCTGCCGCCATTTGCTCTATGGAGCAGTCATCAAACAAGCCCTCGGTTACTGCCAACAGCACGATAATCTGTTCTGCGACCGTCATCGGCTGATATTGGTTTTGCTTCAGGACTTCCCGGACGCGTCGTCCCCGTTCCAGGGTTTGTCTGGTGGATTCCTCCAGCCGCGTACCGAAGCGAGCAAAGGTTTCCAGTTCCTCAAATTGAGCGTAGGAGAGCCGTAGATCGCCAGCAACCGTGCGGTAGGCAGGCAGTTGCGTTTTGCCACCGACGCGAGACACGGATTTTCCAACATCGACAGCGGGTAATACTCCCTTTTGGAACAGTGTCGGTGAAAGATAGATTTGGCCATCGGTAATCGAAATCAAATTAGTCGGAATGTAAGCAGACATGTTCTGGGCTTCTGTTTCCATGATCGGCAATGCTGTGAGGGAGCCGCCCCCTCTGGCAGCGTTGAGATGGGTCGATCGCTCCAAGAGCCGAGCATGCACATAGAAAATATCACCGGGAAAGGCTTCTCGACCGGGAGGACGACGCAGCAGCAGGGACAACTCGCGATAGGCACGGGCATGGGCGGTAAGATCATCGTACACAATCAGCACATCATGTCCCTGCTCCATGAAGTACTCTGCCATGGTGGTTGCCGCATAGGGAGCAATAAACTGCAAACCCGGTGGTTCCTCGCCCCCTGCCACGACGATCAGGCAATAGTCCATGGCCTCATGGGATTGTAAATCCGCAATCAATTTAGCAATCGCCGAACTGCGCTGTCCGATCGCACAGTAGACACAGAGAACGTCCTGTCCTTTCTGGTTGAGAATAGTATCCAGGGCGATGGCGCTTTTGCCGGTTTGGCGATCGCCCAGGATGAGTTCGCGTTGGCCCCGCCCGATCGGGATTAGGGCATCCACAACCTTCAGTCCGGTCTGAAGGGGTACGGTCACGGGTGATCGCTCCATAATGCCGGGAGCATTCCGTTCTGCCGGGCGGCGCTGCGATACCCGCACAGGACCTTTATCATCCAGGGGACGTCCCATCGGGTTGATCACCCGCCCCAACAGCGTTCTCCCAACGGGTACATCTAGCACCCGGCCAGTGCGCCTGACTTCAGAACCGGCACTCAGATGTTCGCTTTTGTCCAACAAAATGACACCGACTTCATCTGGATCCAGATTGAAGACCATCCCCAGACCATTGCCCACAAACCGCACCACTTCTTCTGCCTCAACGCCGGGTAAGCCAGACAAGCGAGCAATCCCTTGCCCCACAAACTGGACAATGCCGATTTCCTGAGACTCTAGGGCGGGTTGGTAGTTTGCAAGGACGCGATCGAAGGTCGTGAAAGTTTTGTCCCGCAAGGTTTGAAGCGGTTGGTCATCCAGGTTCATAGCCAACTCCAGTCTCTTCTTCAAACACGGTAGCCAGACGTTCTTCGAAGCGATCCAGATAGTTCTCCACGCTCCAGGCTAATTTGCATCCTGGTGCCCGTAACTCGATCCCACAGATCAGGTGAGGGTTGATTTCAAACTTTACGTTCAGGGGTTTAGCCTGTTGCAACTGCTGCTGCAAGGCTTGGGCGATCGCCTGTCGATCGGGTTCAGAAATCGTAAATGCACTATGGATCACCACTGGATGACGGGTGGAATTTTCAGGTCCGGCTAGACTATCAAGCGCCTGTTGCTCCGCTTCCGTCAGATGATGTAGCCGTTGTAAGAAAAGGGCAATTAGGCGACGTTCTAAATCCACATCTGCCAGGTCTGCCAAGACTCGTCGCACGGTCGTCTGTACCTGCTGTATCGCCTGATGACGCAGTTCTCGCAAAAACGAGGCCTGTTGTTGTCGCACCACCAATTGCCAACGCCCTTGCATCGCATCCACGTCCTCCCGCACCGTTTGGATCTGGGCTAGCCGGAATTGTTCGACCTCTGCTTTTGTCTGGGCTAGCAGAGCCGCTTTTTGGGCTTCTAGATCCTGTTGCAGTTGGCGATAGTGTTGGGCTTCCTGTTGCGCCTCCTGCTCCTTTTGGGCAGCAGATTGCAGACGATTGCTGATCATTTCCTCCCGCTGATCCATCGCCCGGATGATCGGTTTGTACAACACCCGTTGTAATACAAAGACCAGGATCAAAAAGTTAATGATCTGAGCAACCAGCGTAAACCAATTGATTTCCACTGCCTTAAACTCCTGCTTTGCTGATCACGTAACTCCAGAAGGGATTGGCAAAGATCAAAATCAGGGCAATGAGAAAGCAGTAAATCGAAACCGATTCAATAAAGGCTAAACCGACAAACAGCGTGCGCGTAATGGTGTTGGCTTCATCGGGCTGCTGTGCGATGGCACTGAGTGCCTGGGCGATCGCGCGGCCTTCCCCAAGAGCGGGTCCAATGGACCCGATCGCCATCGTCAGTCCTGCCGTCAGGATAGAAATCATGCCCAACAGACTAATGCTATTCATGCTACGTTTCCTCCAGAGATGATTGAGTTTTAGCCGCATTGGACGGACGCTTATGTCCTGCTTCCACTTGACTGGCTGAAGCAATGTAGACCATGGCTAGGATGGCAAAGATATACGCCTGGATAAGTCCGATCAACAATCCCAAAGCTTTCATCACAATCGGGAAAAATAGGGGGGCAATGGATAATAAAATGGCGGCAATCATCCCTTCACTCATCACATTGCCAAATAGCCGGACTGCCAGAGCCAGGGTGCGGGAGAGTTCTCCAATCACATGGAAGGGCAACATGATTGGGCTGGGGTCGAGGTAGTGCTTCAAATAGCCCAGCAACCCTTGCTGCCAAATCCCGTAGAAGGGCACGGCAAAAAACACACAAATTGCCAGAGCAGCCGTTGTTGATAGGGATCCGGTGGGGGGATAATACTCCGGCACGATCGCCAGCACATTGGCAGTGGCAATGAAAATAAATAGCGTCCCGACAAACGGCAGGTAGGGCAGAGGATCTTGGCCGCTGGTTTGCTGGATTTGATCGCGCACATTGAACACCAGCACTTCCAAGAGATTCTGCCAGCGAGACAGATAAATACCGGTGGAAAGGTTGCGGGTGATCAGCCAAGCACCGATGCCCAGCAGCACTATGATGCCCCAGGTATAGACCAGAGTGGCATTGAGAACGATCATCCCCGATCGCCAGAAAATGATGGTGTCCGGACTGATCTGCATAGTGTTCTTACCCTACTTTGACGCCTAACCGTTGCACCATCCGGTTGCGTGTCCAGAAAAAGGCAGCAACGCAGCCCAACAGCGGCAATGGGCTGGGCTGGAGCATGCCCAATAGGAGGGAAAATGCCGCCAGACAAAACCCCAACCGGAGGATGAGACTGATGATCGATAGCTGAATTGTATGGCGAGTCGTCGGTAAGCGCCGTACTGTCAACCAGAGCCCACCAAAGTAAAGGACGCCCAGGATGAGGCCCCAACCTACCCCTGCCACAATCGCCACGGGCAAAAACAACCCATTATTCATCGTGCTGATTTTCCTGCTTGCTTTGTACGGGAGGCTCTGAAGATTGCTCCATCGCCTGCTGCTCTCGGGCAACCCAGTTCCAGGCATTCAGACAGCCCAGCATTAATCCGGCAACCATGAGCATCAAGGTCCAGGAAAGGTGGCTGGGAAACTGTCCATCGATCCAGACCCCGATTGCCAGACCTAACAGCGTCGGAACCACGATCGACCAGCCCACCAAACCGAGCAATCCCAACCCAAACCAGAGGGTCTGATCTTTCTGGCGTCTAGCCCTGAGTTTGCTTTGCTCCCGGTTCGTGATGCGTTGCATAAAGTGATCACGCGATGTCTGTTGATTGTGCTCGGAGGATGTAACTTTTCCCATCGTTCCCTAACCCCCTAATTCAACAAATTGGCGCACCAGATTCGCTTCTAGCTTGGCGAGAACCGATCGCATTTTGGTTTCCCGTTCATCCAAAACTTGGAACTCCTGCTCAATCGTCTGTTTCAGCATGCCTAAATCTCCGCCCAGCACAGCTTGAGAGGTAGAAACGAGGACTTCCATCCCACATTTGACCAAAATACCGGAATCTACTGCCAGGAAATGCTCTTGTCCATTCATTGCCACAAAAGCCAACAATCCGGGCACCAGGGCGGTTACATAATCAATATGGTGCGGCAAAAGGCAAAAGCAACCGTTCTCTGCTTCTGCTGTAACTTTCGTGACTTCTATCTCCAGCAGAATTTTGGTGGGTAGGATGATTTTAAGTTTCATAACGCTCGCCGCTGGGCTATGGCATCACTATGCGACAGCTTGCAGGAAGTTACCATCCTTGTTCGCACTTCTTGAGGTTTGAATCGGGAAATCCCTAGGATTTCACCGCTTGCTCGATCGGTCCAATCATATACAGGGATTTCTCTGGATACTCTGAAAACTCATCATTCAAGATACGTTCGCAGCCCTCCAGGGCTTCCTCCAGCGTCACCAACTGTCCAGGCAAGCCCGTAAATTGTTCGGTGGAGAAAAAGGGCTGAGTCAGGAACCGCTCCAGTCGTCGGGCTCGGGAAACAACCTGGCGATCGGGGGGAGACAGTTCCTCCAGCCCTAACATGGCGATAATATCCTTCAGTTCTTCGTAAGCTGCCAGGGTTTGCCGCACAGCTTGGGCAATGTGGTAGTGGCGATCGCCTACAATCGCAGGCATTAACATTTTGGACCTCGATTGCAGCAAATCAACCGCTGGGTAAAATCCTTCACTGGCCCGCTTGCGCGATAGCACAATGGAGGCAGACAAGTGAGAAAACGTATGCACCGCTGCTGGATCGGTAAAATCGTCGGCGGGTACATAGACAGCCTGAATGGACGTGATCGCACCTGTCGCTGTGCTACAGATGCGCTCCTCCAGTTCGGCCAGTTCGGTGGCGAGACTAGGCTGATAACCAACCCGTGACGGCAACTGTCCCATCAATCCAGATACCTCAGCACCCGCCTGGATAAATCGGAAAATATTATCAATCAATAGCAGCACATCTTGTCTGGCCGTATCCCGGAAGTACTCTGCCATGGTCAGGGCCGCGTGTCCCACCCGAAATCGGGCTCCAGGGGGTTCATTCATTTGTCCAAAGACCAACACCGTATTTTGCAACACGCCCGTGGACTGCATTTCCTGGTACAGCTCCTGCGCTTCTCGACAGCGTTCGCCAATGCCGCAAAAGAGGCTGACCCCTCGATGCTGCCGCACCATGTTATGAATCATTTCGGTGATCAACACCGTTTTCCCGACCCCCGCTCCCCCCAGCAGCCCTGCTTTACCCCCGCGTTCTAAGGGAGCGAGCAGATCAATGGCCTTGATCCCCGTTTTCAAAATTTCGGCAGTGTTGATCCGTTGCGCCAGGGAAACGGGACTGGCATGGATCGATCGCCATTCTCCTAGTCGAACCGATGCTCCCCCATCGATGGCTTCTCCGAACAAATTGAACATCCGACCGAGCAAATGCTCCCCAACGGGCACGCGCAGAGGATGCCCCATGTCTGTAACCATGGCCCCTCGGGCTAAGCCTTCTGTGGGTGTCAGAGCAATGCCCCGCACTACCTGGGAGCTAAGATGGGACACCACTTCGATGACAACCCTGCCATCCTCTCCCGCCCGGAGTTGGTGAAAGATTTCTGGTAATAGTTCAGGGAAGCAGGCATCAATCACACTGCCTCGCACCGAAACGACCGTGCCCTGATTGCTTTTATTCATGGAAGCGGAATTAAATTGGATGGGTAACTTTTCATGGATCCAACTATTGTTTGCGTCTGGGGACGAACAAGAATCTATACACGGCGGCACCGACTACCGTAGCCCATAGAGGCATCATCGACTTAAAGCCCAAGGTGCCATTCCAAAGCGCTATTTCTATCCCAGCTATCAAGGCCAAGACTTGACCCGCTTGAATGCGCATCGGCTTCAAACTTTCTCCTGATTCATCTTCTACGCCCTTCAAGGTGCTCGACCCCAAAATCACGGGGATGAAGACCACAGAAACGCCCAAAGCGATCGCCCCGGCTCCCCAAGCAAACCCAGCCTCAGGCCAGAGAGGACCTTGCAAAATTACGATGGCTAGGGTGCTGAGTGCGCTTAATCCAGCGAAAATGATTTGCTGCCGATGAGGAGGAGCCAATTGGCTATCCAACAAAAAGGTAACTACGGTCAGCACCCCAAATCCCCAATTTCCATTAAAGACCAACCATCCGCCCAAGCCAGCAACCGCCAAGGAGTCCGTTATGGTAGCGGGCAATCCCGTGGTTCGATTCACCACCCGCACTGCTAAGAGCAACCAAAAGAGTCGTCCTAAATTGGCCAGTCCGAAGACAAACAAACCAATAACTGCCAACCCCGCTGCGGCAAAGGCAGACAGATCATGGTCAGGGTCCAATTCTCGACACAGGGCCCAGGCTAAAAACACCGTCAGGCCAGCTCCAACCCCCCAAAACCAAGCCACGAAGAGGTCCTTCCCAGCAAATAGTTGGAGCAGCGTTGTTGCTACAAGCACGACGATGGACAAGATGCCTATCGCACGATTCGTAGGATAGTTGAAATCAACTGGACGGCCAATGGACGTAATCTTACTCAGCTTCATAAACACTAAACCCTCAAGACCCAGCCTTCCCGTTCCAGCTTAATCTTGTTGGTTGGTCTTTACATCCACCGTAAGATTCATAAAGGCTAGAACTTCTGGAGTGCTTCTTCTCCCCGACGGTGAATCTCCCGTGCGTAGTCGGTCCAAGTCCCCTGTCCCCAATAGCGAAAGCAACTGGTTTGGGTGAGGAGATTGTATAGCAGAGCTTCGCGATAGCGGGTTTGGCGCGTGAGCGGTTCTCCAGAAGATTGATTAGTCTCTGCGGTCATCAAGGGGTCTATCTTCTGGTGGAACATCGCACTCAGTTGATTCATCGGGCCCAACACGTTCTCATAGCCTTTGACCCAACTTAAGTCGTTGGTCCAAGAAGCACCATCCATATGGAAGTTGTGATGGGTTTTCTTCACTGCTTCGATAGCTTCGGCTACTTTCTCAGGGGTTGCAGATTCTGGAGAAACCCGCTCCCAGATAAGATGTTGCCCCACTGGCTGACACACAGGATAGTCCTCAGGCTTACAGCCTGCCGCTTCAATCAGCTCTAGATATTCGGTCCCATTCAGACCGACCACGCCTGATGTGCCGCCATTATGGTGGGACATGTCATACCAAGCATTCTTGAATCCATCCGGGAATTCATTCATCATCACGCCCCCATTCTCACCATCCCCAATCTGGGTCACGATGGGAGGGATAGAAATACCGGAAATCTGCTGCCGAGAAAGGGTTTTGGCTTCGTAGTAGGGCTGCATCTGAGCCACCAACTTGGTGTCTGAGCCTTGGGTTTTAATCAACGCTGTGATGCTAATGGTCTCGCCGTGGGAATTGCGTGCCAGCAGGCGATGGGGAAGATGCCTGTTATGCAGGCTATGCCCTTCTAAGGTCTCTATGGAATGCTCTTGGACCATGAGCCAGCGATAGCCACATTCTTTCAGGGCTTTGATGTACTCATAGAGGGTATCGGGATGATTCGGTAGATGCATTTCTGGAGGAGAAAATCCCTTCACCCGAGCCAAAGCTTCCCAGCCAAAGACACTGGCGAAGTAGTGTTGCCATGCCTGGATATGTAGCTTCAGGTCAGGGATGGGCGTGGAAGGCGCAACAGCATGACTCCACATCGTTCCTAACCATTCCACATAGGGCTGATAGCTGGGGTCACAGGTAACACGCTTCAGGTTGTCAAGGACATCTCCGCGTCCCATTTGTCGGAGTCCCCAGAGGAGGTTTCCCGAATAATCCAACATCACACGCGGGTTACAACCCTGGGCGACGAGTTCAGGGATAAAGTCTGCAATACGGCTATAGCACCAAGCAAAAACCCCCGCATTGTGGTTATCTCCATCGTGGGGATTCTCAAACATATGTTGCAGGTTGCTTATCAAAGCCCCCTGATGTCCGGCAGGGATAGTGGGCTGGTGCATATGCAACGCAACGGCAAAAGCAGCCGTAACATTTTCTAGACGAATATTCGTTCTGGGTAAAAACACAGGCTGGTCTTGTTGCACAACAGACTGGACCTCCGCTTCCCATCCTGAAATATTGGGTAAACCATCGATAATTTCCGAGAGAACGGGTAAGCGTGTGGGAGCAGAAACCATAGGAATGAGTCCTTTAACAATACAGAGGAAGATCAACCCAATACTACCTAAAAGCTCGCCCTTTCCTTCTCTGGGCTAGCATTTCTGCATCAGGCCAATAGTTATAAGTGTAGGGATCTAGCCCGCTACAATTTCTAGCCTTAAGGAATAGTCAAGGATTCAAACTATCTACGCGCAAAGGAACTAATTTGCCCTCGGTTGTGCGCCCAAGCAGCATATTCTGCTGGGCTTGAATTCCTTAGCCAGCAATGGCACAGTGCTCTTCTCATTGCGCTACGGCAGCGATGCTCACCCGAAGATCCGCTAAGCCAACCTAATGCGCCCACGCCAACTCCAGAAGACGGCCCAATTGCTGGACACTCATCCAATCCAAACCCCGTAGCGTCGCCAAGGACTTCTGAGGATTGCTGGTACTGATAAATTGCTGCTTAAATTGCTCCCAGCCAAAGAGTTGAATCATTAAGGCACACTGACTAGGACCTAAGGCAGCCTCAGCGGGCACCCATTTGTGTGTGGGCACAGTGTGCTGGTCAACGGCATAGGGGTCAAAACCACCATAGGTCTGGATTAGGTCTGGCCAAATTCTCACTAGTTTGCTTTCTCCAATCTCACGACTAAAGACTACCCAGCAATAAGCTTCAAAGAATGTTTGTGGAGTAAGCTCTATGGACATGCCAGAACTAAAATCGACAACTGGCTGAGTTTGGATAAGCATGACAGACCTCGGTGGACGTGATGTAGTAGCGGTTCAGTATCTTGCACTCCTGAATTTAGTATGCTCGAAATAACAGGGTCCTTTCTAAAGGAAGACTGAAGACTACTTGAGGTCTTAATAAAGAGGGTTTGACATAGGTTTATACTTGAAGCATTTTTGTCTTCATTTTGTCTTCATATAGTTACTTTTTGCATGCACTAAGATCACTCCTTCCCTTTTAGACGCACGAAGTGTGGCTGCATTGCAAGGCCTACGCAGGTTAGGTTGGAGGGCTGGGGGGGCAGATTGCAATGCATTTATTTAATAAATTGGTATTAGCTGACTCGACAGAGCAAAAGACCAAACCAATGATTCGGGTCTGTCCAGGTCTGTATAGGAACCAATCCCTTAGCCGCGAGATTTTCCTGGATATTTTTCATGTTAAATTTTCGAGAAATCTCCGTTAGGATAGTTTCCCCTGCCTCAAAAGTTACCTTCAGATCTAAGGCACCAAGATGAACGACTTGATCAACTAAACTCTCTAAATGCATTTCAATTTGCTGCAAAAATTCATTATAAAAAGCCACATGTTTGAACTGCGTGAGATCAAAATCTCCTCCAAATTTCCGGTTGAGATGACGGAGTACGTTCAGGTTAAAAGCTGCCGTAACCTCCTGACTATCGTTATAGGCAGCTTCCACGATCGCTTTGGGTTTTTGCAGGTCTACGCCAAGTAAGAAATATGCACCTGTATCCAAGGCATCTCCCATTTGGGTAAAGAATTGGTCGCATTCCTCAGAATTGAGATTTCCCAGGGTACTGCCCAAAAAACAGAGCATTCGGGTAGGCAAGGGCGAAGGTGCCAATTTCTCTAATGCCAGATCGAAGGTGCTTACGACCCCATGCACCTTTAGCGTTGGATAGGACCTAAGTAGCTGCAAAGCACTCTCTTCAAGGATGCCTGCACTCACATCAATCGGTAAATAGTGCAGTGGATAGCCCAGCGCGCCATAGGCATCAAGCAAAATACGGGTCTTGGTTGAGCTGCCACTCCCCAACTCAACTAATTCACAAGGGCCTGTCAGCTTGGCAATCCCAGCAGCATTCTGCTGCAAAATGGAAGCTTCTGTACGGGTCGGATAGTACTCGGGAAGGCTACATATTTGCTCAAACAACTCCGAACCTCGGTCATCATAAAAGTAGCGTGGTGGAAGCGTTTTGGGTACTTGACTCAAGCCTTTTACCACATCTTCATCCCTTTCAAAGAGAGAGGAGGGCCCAGATTGAAGCAGTTGCTCCAGATACAAACGCTCGTATAACTCTTTCTGAAGCATACTGATGATTTCTCCCTGCTTCTCTACGTTGCCGCGCCTTAGCTAAACAGCACAGAGGGACGTATGAATTGATTTAGATAACCATGAGTATTATCTATGGTCACCTCTCCAATGATTAGTTCCGTTTGCTACATTAGAGGGCATTTTGGTGCACTTTTGCTCGGGATCCTCCCTTTGCTCTTTTCCGCCTTGCCGGACTCTTCTAATGACCTTCCGCCGCATCAGAAGCTGCAGAAAATCCAGTTTAATAAAAAATACATTCCAGCAATCGGCTCAGATAAAGCGTTATAGTCAAACGGTTACGGGATGGATTCTTGAAGAGGTTGCGAGTGCCTAGAATAGTCGCTATCGTCAATGGCAAAGGTGGGGTTGGAAAAACAACGACATCTGTAAACCTAGCTGCGACCCTTGCACAAAAGATAAAAGTTTTGTTAGTGGATGCAGACCCCCAAGCTTCAGCCGCTTGGTGGGCGGAGCGAAGCGAAAATGGCATTGGTTTTGATCTGATCAGGGAAACCGATCCAGAACGCCTCGGTGATTTACGTAATACAAAGGGCTATGAATTGGTGATGGTGGACACCCCTCCTGCTTTACGTTCTGAAGCATTAGCAGCGATAGTCTCTTCTGCTGATTATTTAGTTTTGCCTACTCCACCAGCCCCCATGGATCTAACGGTGCTGATTGAGACCGTTCGCGAGGCTGTCAGACCTATAGGGGTTGCGCATCGGGTACTGCTGACACGGGTGGATACCCGTAGTTTGAAAGAGGCCCTGGAAGCCCAAAAGACTCTAATGGATGTGGGTATTCCTACCTGTAATGCCTTTGTCCGCGCCTACAAAGCTCATGAACGAGCAGCACTGGAAGGCGTATCGATTACAAACTGGCGAGGAAAAAATGCCCAAGAAGCTGAGGCAGATTATCGTCGGGTGGCCGATGAACTTCAACGAGACTGGGGGAACTAATGGCTAAAAAACGTTTAGCAGACCTGCTCAGGCAAGAGGCTGAAAAATCTCCAGAAGTCAGCTCTCCCATCCCCGATGAACCAGACCTTCCACAACCGTCTATGGAAGCAGAGGAGAAAACACCTATGACCACACCCACACCCCCCAAACGCACAACCCTAACAAAAGCTGATCTAGAAGCAAAGGTGACCGAATTGCAAACAGAAATTGATAGTCAGAAAGC
Organism: Gloeobacterales cyanobacterium; assembly: GCA_049582005.1. Lineage (GTDB taxonomy): Bacteria > Cyanobacteriota > Cyanobacteriia > Gloeobacterales > PMM-0068 > Sivonenia. The sequence continues at coordinate 39,022 of JBAUTB010000142.1, forward strand.
GCAGATAGAGCAGCTCCAAGCTTCTCCCTCCCAAATCGGTCAGCCCCAGACCGAAGAGCAGACAGAAAAAGAACTTCTGCTCCAACAACAGGTAGCTGATTTACAGGCAGAAGTAGGACACCAGAAAGCCCACATCCAACAGCTCCAGACTTATCTAGACCAGACGAGCCAGCTCAAAACCGAACTGGAGCGTGTCAAAGAAGAGTTGGAAACGTTTAAGCAACAAAAAACTATTTTGCCCAAGGTCTTTCATCGCCCCACCAACGAAGAGCTGCACGCCCTTGCCCAAGCTAAAGCAGAGCGTGAAACCGTGAAAAAGCCACTCCTTCCTAAAGCTAGGATCTACCATCGCCCTACCGACGAGGAACTAAAAGCTTTTGCCCAGGCTAAAGCAGAGGGTGAAGCCGTGAATAAGCCAATCCTTCCTAAAGCCAGGGTCTTTCACAGTCCCACCGACGAAGAAATGGAAGCCATGGCCCAGGCTAAAACAGAGGGTGAAGCCGTGAAAAAGCCAATTCTTCCTAAAGCTAGAGTCTTTCACAGTCCCACCGAGGAAGAAATGGAAGCCATGGCCTCAAGCTCCAGAGCGACTTCTGACCAGGATATTGGCTGGTTTGATTAGGAGAGGTGTAAAGACTGGACGAATGGCTGAAACTTTGGAACGAGATCGGCCCGACTGGCAACTAGGGTTGGATAGTCTTTGTGTCCGTAGTCTACGCCTGCCAGCAGCGGAAACAGGGGTTTGGATTCTAGGGGAACCCAGACTGCCCCGGCAGCTTGGACAATTACCCATGCCCCAGCAATATCCCAAATCTTAGGGGTGGCCTCTACTCCGCCTAGCGTAGCTCCCATGGCCACCATCAGGAAGTTATAGGCCGCACTGCCCAAGAGCCGAGCCTTACAAGGGAAACCAGGTCGCCACACATGGAGACTACGGGCACAAAAACTAAAAAAGTGATTGGCTGTGATTTCATCGGGACTGGCATGAATAACTTGGTTGTTGAGAAAGGCGACTTGCGGACAGTCTCCTGGGGCCTGCCAAAAGCCATGAAAAGCTTGGCCCAAGGGGGGCATATAGACATAGCCGAAGACAGGGGTGCCCTGATAGAGCAAACCAAGGGAAATACCCCAAATTGGAATTCCTCGGGTAAAGTTGGTTGTGCCATCCAAAGGGTCAATCACCCAGCACCAGTCTTTGTCGGGGAAAACCTGTTCATTTTCTTCGGTCAATAAACCGTGGTCAGGAAAAGCAGCGTTAATTTGCTCTCGGAGATAACGGTCTGCCCATTGGTCCGACTGAGTAACCAGGCTACCATCGGCCTTTTGGGAAGCTTGAACCTTACCAAAATCAGCCAAAAGTTGCTGTCCTGCCTGCCGGGTGATGGCGAGGGAACAGGCTAGAATCTGCGGCCAGAACTCTTCCGTTTTATCAGGTGCCATCATTATTTAAAGATTACTATGCACCTCCAGATATACCGCAGGACGAAGGCTTAACTAGGCGAATCCAGATGATCTAAAAGGGCGCATCGGATGGCTATGCATGCACCATGAGATATTGACCGTTCCCATTGTATTCACCATCACAGGTGGCAAAGTTGGTTCCTAGCCAGAGCAGATAAAATCTCCAAATCCGGCGAAATTTAGCATAGTCCATGCCATAGTCGAGATTTTTAACCATATCCTGGTGGGCATCAAAATTGTCTAACCAGGTCATGAAGGTTTTGTGGTAGTTGATACCATTCAAATACCACCGCTGGGTGGTTTTCAGGTCTTTATTATGGTTGGGAACGGCATCGTAATTCCAGTAGCGACCGTGGGGGAAGATATATTGATGGGTAAAAGGACTTGAAATATTGTTTGGGGTGCGAACCGTGATGATGTGGATGAAAACCGTACCCTTTTCCTTCAAGAAAGAGGCCAGTTTGCGGAATGACTGGGTTAAGTTTCCAACATGGCAGAAGACACCAACCGAGAGGATTTTGTCAAACTTCTCTTCAAACTGAGCATCATTCAAATCGCCTTCATGCAAGGTGAACCTGCCTGAACTTAAGTAGCTTTCAGGGTCTTGCATTTTTTTACGCATGTACTCACATTGGTAATGGCTTAAATTCAACCCCGTAAACCGGACATTGGGAAATTTGGAAAGGATATAGTTCGGCACACAACCCCAACCACACCCAAAATCTAGAATGTTATCGCCATCCTGGATATTCATTTTTTCAATCATGTCATCAATCATATGCATTTGAGATTCTTCCAGATTGGCGGCTCCTTTCTCCCATAAACCCATGCTGTATTTAGGATAGATGACCTTCCAATCTCCTAACATCGGGTTCAACATTTCCTGAGGAAGATCATATTGAATCTTCATCAGTTCCCTCGAGCTGTCTGCCAGGTGATCCGATTCTTTTAGTACCCACTCATAGGGTGCTAATAGAGATGGGAAATGCTTGAAGAATATAGGCATACAGGTATTAAAAAGTTGGATCAGGGCATCATCAGGAATTTCCAACCCATTAATATAAGATTCTGCCACGGCCATTTGTACTGCATTAACGACCGAAACAACTCCACGGGTTGTTTGGTATGCAATCGGATCTTTTATATTGATATCCCCAATCAGAGGGATATACTTTTCAAAATCTTGAAATACTGGAGTAGACGTCATGATCAGCCTCCTGATTAGGATTGAATAATCAGCTTCAGAGTTTTATCATAATCTCATAGAATAATGGAAATAATAATCTCGACCCAGACTCAGCGTGGTTTATTCACATAAGTTCATGAACATTATTGAAAATCAACTTCTGATTCATCAGGCGGAATACGCAAAAAAATTGCGTCCACTGCTGCCTTCTGAGGCCTTTATGCCCGATCGAAGCAAGGTAGTGATTTTGTTAATTAATCTAACAATTCTGCTGCTTGGTTGGGGGATTGCTTCGCATCTTGATCGCTGGCCTATAGCTCTTTTGTGGCTCTATTTGCCCGTGACATTAATTATGGGAAACAGTGTGATTGCTTTACTATTTAGCTCCCATGATTTGATGCATACAGGGATTATTAAAAATCCTTATTGGCTAAGGATAGTCAGTCTATTAGGGTTAACGATGCTATGGATGCCACCAACGCTATGGAAGAACGTTCATAATCGGGTTCATCATCTTCAAACAAATGCGCTTGGGGATCCTGACCGCAATTTTTTGTACCAGCAACCCAATACGTGGGGAAAGTGGATTCAAAACCTGTTTGTGCCCTCCCAAACGATTCATCCATTCTGGTTACTGCTTGGGCTAATGAATTCCTGGGGAATTTATGTATTTCGCAATCTAACTTCAGTCTTGTTATTCAACAGTGAAGATGTAAACTATGTACCTGCAGCCTTTAAGGTGCGTCCGGAAGAGCGAAGGGAAATTGCCGTAGAATTTCTCATTATTTTTATGCTCCATATAAGCATTCTTGCATATCTACAATTCAACTTACTCAAACTAGCACTTAGCTACTTTTTACCGATTGCCATTGGTTATGCAGGTATTATTTTTTATGTTTATACCAACCACATGTTGAGCCCTATGACCAGTATAAATGATCCTTTGGCAAATAGTATTTCAATTAAAGTTCCCAAACTGTTTGATCTGCTACATCTGAACTTTTCCTATCACGCTGAACATCATATTTTTCCTGGAATGAACTCTGACTACTATCCCATCGTACAGAACTTGATCAAGATACACTATCCTGAGCGTTCTCATTACATCCTGGGGGCCAGAGAAGCTTGGTGGTTGCTGCTAAACACTCCCCGCCATTACAAGAATGAAACCACGCTCACTGATTGGACAGGTGAAGCATCTGTCCCTTGTCGGTTAAATGAAAGCTGTGCAATTTTGAAGAAAGATCTTCGATGATTAGCGTGAATCTACGTCCAGATTAGTATCCTTGGGTACGAGTAGATGCGCTCATGGCTGCGGTTGATCTTGGTCAGATTTGAGAGGGATAGACCAAGCCCATTGCGGATTCTATAGATAGAATTCGTCGTCGAGACCCATCACAAACTAAACATCAGGAGGCAGCATCCTCAGCACACTCCTCCGTTCATAGGCCAGCGTGCAGCCGGAATGAAGATCGTTTTACTAGCTCTTGCTGCCTATCAACAGGGCTCGGTCCACCTCATCCGTCTCTTTCAAAAAGACCTTGACCTGTTCATGACGGGCGGTAGGAACCTCTTTGCCGCAATAATCAGGATGAATAGGTAATTCCCGATGGCCTCGGTCAATCAAGACCAAAAGCCGAATCGAAGTCGGTCGCCCATAATCATTCAACGCATCTAAGGCAGCCCGAATGGTGCGCCCTTTGTAAAGCACATCATCCACCAGGACTACTTTTTTGTCTTGGAGGTCCACAGGGAGTTGGGTCCGCTCAGGCGTTCTCACCCCAATCTTTCGTAAATCATCCCGATATAGGGTCACATCCAAAGCTCCCACCGGAGGAGCGACTCCCTCTTGTTCTTCTAGCAAACGGGCTAGACGGTGGGCCAGGGGAACACCTCGGGTGTAAATGCCGATCAGGACTAGATCTTGAATGCCATCCTGGTCTTCCAAAACCTGGAGGGCCAATCTGCGTAGGGTCCGTTCTAGTTCTTCCGCCGAGAAAAGCTCTACGGAAGCCGTAGCGGTCTGCGGTTCAGGGGTCATGATTGCCCTTAGCTGGGCTCCAATTCTAACAAGAACGCCGGAGTGCTGTGAAATAGCGCGTTAGCGATTGCGATGCTGGAGGGTATGTAACGCATTGCGGCGTAGTCCTTTGGCCTTAACCCGACGCAGGGCCATTCCTCTGCTCCATGCGTCAAAGGTGTCATCATCCATCGTGGCTAGGGCTTCTAAGCTGGAAGTGAGAACCCCTTCCCTGGGCAGAAAATCGGTAGGAATCTCCTTAGCCGACAGTTTTTGATTATAAGGACAGACACTTTGACAAAGGTCACAACCGACCACCCAATCCATCAAAGGAAGGTCTGAAGGGAGGGTTTCGCTGCGGTTTTCAATGGTGTGATAGGCGATACAGTGATTACTATCGAGGACTCCAGGCTGGGGAAAGGCGCGGGTCGGACAACTATCCAAACAGCGGGTGCAGGTGCCGCAATGGGCTGTGGTCGGGGTATCTGCTTCTAGGGGCAAGGTAGTCAGCACCACCCCAAGAAAGACATAGGAACCAAAATCTCGGCTCAAAAGCAACGTATTCTTCCCGAGCCACCCCAATCCTGCACGCTCGGCCCATGCTTTTTCTAAAATCGGTCCGGTGTCCACATACCAACGATGTTGATGGTCTGGAGTTTCCTCATGGAGCCAACGACTTAGAGCTTTCAGTTTCTCCCCCAGGACCTTGTGATAGTCACGCCCCCAAGCATAGCGCGAAATTTTGGCTGTTCCGCTGGAGACTGTATCTTCTGTGTAGTAGGAAACTGCAGTCACAATCACCGACTGCACTCCAGGCAAAACTTGCTGAATATTTTGACGACGAGGGTCTTCCATCCAGGTCATATCAGCCTGATAGCCCTGCTCTAGCCAGTGTGCCAGGTTCTCTGTACGCGTCAAGGGAACCCGTGCATCCGCAATCCCCACTTGGTGAAATCCCAAACTATGGGCTTTTTCTTTGATGACGAGGGAATCTAACATTGCATCCATTTATGTATTACAGTCTCTTGTGCCAATCTCTAAGGGCAATGATTAACCTTGATGCGCGAGGCTAAGCAGGACTAAAGGAACAGCTATCCTCTGCTGACATTTCGACTAGGCCGCTGGATTGGTTAGAGCCTCGGTGCGGACGGAGATAGGCGTGAGAGTTCCTTGACGATTTACGGTAAAAGCTAGGGTTTGTCCTGGTTTGGTCTTGTCGATGGCCGCTTGTACTTGATTTCCGTCAGTGACCGGGCTATCGCCTATTTTTACCACAACATCCCCAGGTCTTAGGCCTGCTTTTTGGGCAGGAGAATTGGGCAAGACCCCTTGGATCAAAACACCTGTCTGCGCACTCAGGGAAATTCCACGCTGTTGTAGCGCCTGAAGCACCTCAGGAGAGAGGGTGATCATCTTCACCCCAACAAAAGCGCGAGCAACTTTGCCTTGCTGAATAAGCTGCGTACTGATGTCTTTTGCCAAGTCAATGGGAATGGCAAATCCTAAGCCTTGGGCTCCTTGAATAATCGCAGTATTGATACCAATGACCCGCCCTTGAATATCGATGAGCGGGCCGCCGGAGTTGCCTGGGTTAATGGCGGCATCGGTCTGAATGAAATCCACCTTTCCATCCGCGATGCCCAGCCGAGCACTAGGACGACTCAGCGCGCTGACAATACCAGAAGTGACCGTATTTTCAAAACCTAAGGGGCTACCCAAGGCCACCACAAACTGACCAGGGCGTAAACTCTTCGACTCTCCCAACTGGACTGGGGGCAAAGGAGTAGGCGCATCGACTTTCACCACCGCCACATCTGTGACCTTATCTACCCCCAGCACCCGTCCTGGGAAAACTCGGTCATCGTTCAGCAACACTTGGACTGTTTGAGCATTGGCAACTACGTGGGCATTGGTAAGGATCGTGCCATCCGCGTTAATGATGAAACCGGAGCCTTCTCCTCGTTGAATTTGCTGGCGAGGAGTTACCCGTGCGCCAAAAAATTCTTCAATATATCGACGGTAGCGTTCATCTTGGGGCGTTTCTGGAACGACGCTCTCCACTTTAATGGACACAACACTGGGGCTCACTTTCTCCGCGGCGTCCGCAATGAAATCGGTCCCTAACGTCCTGGTCACACTATTGCTAGGGGCCACAGAAGCAGAATCCTGGCGCTTGGTAACAGATTCTGCTTCGGGGAGTGCAGATTTCTCTGGGCTCGGGGGTTGAGGAATTTGCAAATTACTACAAGCGGTAAGGGCTACAAGACTAAGACCCAACAGAAAACGCCTATACAAAAGAGCTACCGTCATAAAGAATGTGGAGGATTTCTATTCCCAGCATAGTAAACAAAAGGTTCCCCATGCGGTTTATAACAAGCCAGGCTAGCGCCTGCGGAATACTTTGAGCCTTTTACGTTGCCGCTTTACCGCAGAAACCAGCGTATCGGCGATGATATGGCTGATAGCGCCGAGTTCTAAGCCTAAAAGAATCCAGACTACAAACTTCCAGTCTCCGTGAGCCGTCTGTTTGGCCAGCGTCGGGTAGGTTGCTTCTGCGAAACGTCTAGACGGTTCCACTATTTCTTTGAATACAGGTACATCCCCATACTGCTGAACTGCATAGACCACCAATCCAGCCAACCCACAAAAAACAACGGTGAGATAGACCAAGCGCAGAAAAGTACCTACCAGAACGCCATGGGAAAGCCGAGAACGATGGGGAACAAAACGACGGTAGGGCCACCAAATCCAACGCAATAAACCCCAACGCCGGACCTGAACCGAATGGATATCGAGGTCAGGACCGAACATTAAGCCACTAAAGAGATAACTGGCTCCGACTGCACTGGTTACATCCCAACGTCCACTGAGCCACCAGGTCCCCCCCAAGGTTAGAGGGAAGGTCCACCAGGTAATCCGGTCATGGGTGCGGCCACTGGGCATGAATTATAGTTGTGTATGTATATTCACATTAAAAGGTATGGGTAACTTTTTCGTATAGGGCTTCATACTCTTTGGCCGATTTTTTCCAACTGAAATCCTTTTTCATAGCCCGCTGGATTAACTTATTCCAGGAGTCTTTGTGACGATAGCCTTCTTCTGCTTTGAAGATGGTTGCCAGCAGAGAAGTACTGGCATACCAGTCAAATCCATACCCTGTACCCGTTTCATGTTCCGGATCATGGTAGGTTACCGTATCTTTCAGCCCGCCTGTGAACCGAACCAAAGGGATGCAGCCATAACGCAAAGCAATAATCTGACTCAGACCGCAGGGTTCAAAGTGACTGGGCATCAACAAGAGATCCCCCCCAGCGTAGGCTAATTGCGCAAGATCAGCACTGTAGCCCCTGTAGAAACAGAACCTGGCGGGATGGCGGCTGGCAATGGCCTGTAGTTGAGACTCATAGTGTGGGTCTCCCGAGCCTAAGAGAAAAAATTTACCCGAGCCAAAGGTTAGCCAAGTATCAAGAATCGGCAAAAGCAGGTCCAATCCTTTTTGTTCCACTAGGCGGGTGACCATCGTAAATAGGGGTCGGTCATATTCTTCCGAGACACTCCAACCACAGCGTTCCAGCAGTGCTTTTTTATTAGCCGCCTTGCCCTTGACCACGGTTTTAGCGTCGTACTGGACGGGAATATCTTTGTCTGTGGCAGGATTATAGGTTTCCATATCGATGCCATTGAGAATGCCGCGGAGTTTAAAACTTTGACTGCGCAAGAAGCCGTCTAGTCTTTCGCCATAGGTGGGCGTCTGAATTTCTTCGGCATAGGTGGGAGAGACGACGCTGATTGCTTGGGCCCACCAACAGCCGAGAGGCAGGAGTAAGACAGGGTTCGAGGGAGGGAATTGCCAACCATGCATCCCTACCCGGTCCAAGATCCCCCGGTCACACCAGCCCTGATAGGCAAGGTTATGAATCGTGACAATGGATTTGGTGTGGTGATTGCCCAGGCAATAGGAAAGCCAGGGAATAATCGCCGTATGCCAATCATGACAATGATATACATCCGGCGTCCAGTCAATCCGAGCCCATAGATCTATCGCCCCTCGACAAAACAGAATAAAACGTTCGGCATCATCCCGGTAGCCATACATATAGTCACGGGTGATGGAGGGATTATCCAACCAATAAAGGGGAACGGTAGGCGTTCCAGGCAAGGTTGTTTCATAGCAAGTAAAAGGCTGATCATGTCCCCAAGCCCACCAGTGCTGGATCGCATCTCCTGGAATCGGGGTGCTATGTAGACGGGGTGCAACAATGCGCACATCATGGCCCAGCGTGGCTAAAGCCTTGGGAAGTGAGCCGACGACATCTCCCATCCCTCCTACTTTTACAAAAGGAGCGACTTCACAGGCGACAAAAAGGATTTTCATGAACACAGTACTTCGCTTGAATCAGGTTATCACTGCGAGGGGGGTGTTCCTGCCTTCAATCGAGCATGGCTACAGCAATCATCGAAGGCAGGAGTCAACAAAAAGTAACAGAAGTAGGGTTCTAAGTCTCAAGAAATAAAGGTTGTTGGTCCCACTTCCTGAAAAAATATATAAGCAAAGAAGTGGGAGCGCACTAGGAACTGCCATGCGTAAGATCATGTTGCTCGGAGCTCCAGGCTCTGGAAAAGGGACTCAAGCCCAAATCCTACAAGAAGACTACAAAATCCCCCAAATCTCAACGGGTGATATTATCCGGGCTGCGATTAAGGCACAGACGCCTCTGGGGCAAAAATTTCAGACCTATAGCAATAAAGGTAAGCTGGTGCCCGACAAACTCGTGGTGGCCCTCGTAGAAGAGCGGATGAAAGAACCGGATGTGGCCCAGGGCTGGATTCTCGATGGATTTCCTCGGACCATCAAGCAAGCTAAAGCCCTTGATGCCATGCTAAAACGCCGAAAGGAAGCCCTAGAAGGAGTGATTTTGCTCCAAGTCCCCGAGGAGATTCTGTTTGAACGTTTAACGGGGCGTCGGACCTGCTCCGTCTGTAAACAGACCTTTCATATCAAGTTCAAACCTGCGCCTGACACAGGCTGTACCGATGGTGGTCCCCATACCCTGGAACACCGCAAAGACGATTCTCCAGAAGTTGTTCCGGTCCGTCTAGAAGCGTTTCAAAATGAAACAGCGCCGCTCATTGACTACTACAAAGCCCAAGGCAAACTGCATATCGTAGAAGGGGATCAGTCCATGGAGCAAGTATGTGCGCAATTTAAGGAACTCATGGGAGACTGACTTGCTTGCTGCTGTCATAATGAGTAAAGACCAGGAAAGGAAATTGGCATGAGAGGTATTGAAATTAAGTCCCCCCGCGACATCGAACGGATGCGTGTAGCTGGCCGGATTGTAGCCACGGTATTGAAAGAGGTCATGGAGATTGCCGCTCCTGGGATGACAACGGCTGATTTGGATGCCCATGCAGAGCAGCGGTGCAAAGACTTTGAAGTCATACCTGCCTTCAAGGGCTATGGTGGATTCCCCGCCTGCCTATGCACCAGCGTTAACCATGAAGTCGTGCACGGCATTCCCTCCAAGAAGAAAGTGCTCCGCGATGGAGATGTGGTCAAAGTAGACTTTGGCGCTATCTATCAAGGATTTCATGGTGATTCTTGCATCACCGTTGGTCTTGGCACCATAACGCCAGAGGCCCAGAAACTTATAGAAGTGGCAGAAGAAGCTTTGATGCGCGGAATTTCCAAGGTTAAGCAAGGCATTCTTCTCCAGGAAGTTTCAGGAACGATTCAGGATTATGTAGAAGCCCATAACTTTTCAGTGGTCCGCCAATATGTAGGCCACGGAGTCGGTCGCAAACTCCACGAGGCTCCCCAGGTGCCAAACTTTCGCACCCGCGAGTTGGGCAATCCTCGATTGAAAGCAGGGATGACCTTAGCAATTGAACCCATGGTCAATGTGGGTAGCTATGACACCCGCCTCCTAGAAGATAAATGGACGGTCGTTACCGTAGATGGTAAACTCTCAGCCCAATTCGAGCACACAGTCCTCGTAACCCGTGACGGTCACGAAATCTTAACGGACCGTACAAAAGTAGACCGAGCCACTATGAAAACGATTTTGGTCGCCTAAGTCTTCTTCCCCTGAAGAGAAAACCTGTTTTGCTTTCCCTGAAATGCGGTCAACGCGCTTCGGAAGTTTTACAATTAGAAATGTATGTATAAAGGATATTCCTTGTCCAAAGAAGATCTGATTGAAATGGAAGGAGTCGTAGTTGAAGCTTTACCAGGCACGATGTTCCGGGTAAAACTTGAGAATGACTACGAAATCCTGGCCCACCTAGCGGGCAAACTCAAGAAAAACTACATCAAAGTTCTATCGGGCGATAAAGTCCGTGTAGAGCTAACTCCCTATGATTTGACCAAAGGTAGAATCACCTTCCGGCTGAAGAAGTAGAGCTAAAAAGCTGCGCCATAAAAAGGCAAACTCAGGCTGTATATCGTTAGTTCTCATCAGTAATTCCTGGCAAATACTAAAAAGAGGGGTTAATTCTGTACCCTTTTCTGGGCAGTTTTGTTAAGATATGTAAATGACTGCCATCCAAAACGAGCCCGCGCTCCTTTCAAGTTCAAGTTCTTCTGCAGACCTTTCCCGTTTGCGGAGGTATGATACTGGGCAAATTGAGCGGTACTACAGCAATAAAGGATGGCGGGCTTTTGTCCGGTTTTTCCAAATTTTGCTGCCTCTATTTGTTTTTGGATTTTTAGTTTGGTGGGATAGCCTCACGGGGAATGTTGAACGCAACCAGCCCAAGCGGGCTGTACGCTTCCGAGAAACCCTTACCAAGCTAGGGCCTTTCTATATCAAGATTGGGCAAGCGCTCTCTACGCGACCGGATGTTGTGCCTCCGGTTTATTTGGAAGAGCTTACCCTCTTACAAGATGATGTCCCACCTTTTCCCAATGAGTTGGCCTATCAACTGATTGCAGAAGAATTAGGCCGGACGCCCCAAGAAGTTTATCAAGAAATCAGCCCTGAACCGATTGCTGCCGCCTCTCTAGGACAGGTTTACAAGGGTAGGCTCAAGACAGGCCAAGCCGTGGCAATTAAGGTCCAGCGTCCAGATTTAGTCCCCCGTATTTCCCTAGATCTATATATCTTTCGTAGCTTGGTTGGCTGGATCACTCCTAAGCTCCCCTTCATCCACAGCGATGTGGTGGCAATTTTGGATGAATTCGGGACCAAACTCTTTGAAGAGATGGATTATGTACATGAAGGTCAAAATGCAGAACATTTTGCCCGTTTATTCAAGACTATGCCAGAAATATATGTTCCCAGGATCTATTGGGAATATACCCGTCGTCGGGTTTTGACGATGGAATGGGTGGACGGTATCAAGCTTACCCGTCTGGACCAAATCCAGCAGGCAGGACTAGATGGCGAAAAACTGATTGAAATTGGCGTACAGTGCTCTCTGCGCCAGCTGATGGAGTATGGCTTTTTCCACGCAGACCCTCACCCAGGCAACCTCTTGGCTATGGCAGATGGCCGTTTGGCCTACCTAGACTTCGGGATGATGAGCGAAGTTACGGCGGAGCAACGCTATGGCTTAATTGATGCGGTAGTACATCTAGTCAATCGGGATTTTGAATCGCTCTCTGAAGACTACGTCCGTTTAGGATTTTTGACCCCAGAGACTGACCTCACCAAGATTACCCCAGCCCTGAGAGAAGTTTTCCAAGATGCTTTAGGGGCAACGGTGAATGACCTCAACTTCAAGCGCATTACCGATAAACTATCCGGCATCATGTATGAACTGCCCTTCCAAGTGCCTTCCTACTACGCTTTGATTATTCGTTCGATGGTGACCTTAGAAGGGATCGCCTTGAGTGTCCGCGGCGACTTCAAAGTTTTGGCCGTGGCTTATCCCTATGTGGCGAACCGGATGCTGACGGATCGCTCTCCCCAACTCCGCAATTCTTTGAATGAACTGCTCTTCCAGGGGGGCAGCTTCCGCTGGAACCGTCTAGAGAATCTTTTGACCAATGCCAAGAATGCGCGCGACTATAGCACCGACAATACCCTAGAGCAAATTCTAGATTTTCTGCTTTCCGAAGGGGGTACTTCCACCCGAGAACGCTTGCTAGAAGCCCTCTTCAACAACCAAAACGAAGGGTTTAAACGGCTTTGGGCCATGGCAAACAAAGGAGATAGAAAAATCCCGCCAGACCCTCGAAAATACATACCCATCGTCCGGCAGGTTTTAGCCCGCAAAGAAGGAAGAGAATTTGGTCGCAAGTTAGTATCTCGCTGGATCGAGCAACAAACCGCCCGCCTCCTGCGCAGGATTTTGCTGCCCAGTCCCCAGATGGCTAAAGCACTCAGGAGCTGACAAGGAATTTTCCCAAAGACAATTCTAATCTTCCCTAATCTCGCCAGGTTTCATCTAAAACAGTCCCCTCCGCACCCACTAATTGGACATGCAAGGGCATTTGACCTGCGGCATGGGTCGAACAACTGAGGCAGGGATCAAAGGCACGAATTCCTGCTTCAACCCGATTTAGCATACCTTCAGGAATTTCAGGACCGTGGATGTAATGTTGGGCAATTTGGGTCACCGTTCGATTCATCGCCAGATTATTTTGTCCTGTAGCAATCAGCAGGTCTATCTTTTTCATCAGGCCGTTTTCATCTACGTGATAGTGATGAAATAGCGTGCCACGGGGAGCTTCACTCACCCCAATCCCTTCTAACTGATTAATGCCTGCATGGGCACGGAGATGGCTAGAGAGAATATCGGGTTCATTCAGGAGTTGAGCTATCCATTCAATCGAACCCAATATTTCAATGAGCCGGGCGTAGTGATAGAAAAAGGATGAGAGGACGACGGTACCTTTCCCTCGGTCACGGAACTCTTTTAACTCCTGGTCTGCCAGAGGCCCACCGATATGGGTACAAATATTCAAACGGGCGAGAGGACCGACTCGATACATCCCTGCTGGATAGCCAAGGGGTTTGTAGTAGGGAAACTTCAGATAGGACCAGGGTTCGACCGCTTCTCCCAGGATTTCTTCAAAGCGGGTTGGGTCGAGACCATCCACCAGGATATTTCCTGCATTATCTACAACGCGGAGGTAGCCGTCATAGTTCTCCCAGGCTCCGTCGGCAGTGACCAAGCCCATAAACAGGCTGGCGAAGTTCCCGAAGACTTCTGTTTCTTGTTGGTAATCATCCAGTAAATTTTTGAATCGGTCGATCGCCTTCAGCACGGTGGCTTGGACTTCAGGAATGCGGTCATGAATATGGGCACGGCCCTCTTCTGATAAGGGTTCTCGCACGCCTCCTGGCACGGCCCAAGAGGGGTGAATCTTGCGACCGCCTAGAATCTCGATAATCTCTTGACCAAACTGGCGTAAACGAATGCCTCCCCTGGCCAGTTCTGGTTCTGCGGCAATCAGTCCAAATACATTGCGAGAGGCCGGATCGCTATCCATACCCAAAAGGAAGTCTGGGGCGCTGAGGTGAAAGAAGCTGAGGGCATGGGATTGGATAATTTGGGCCAGATTCATAATCCGCCGCAGTTTGGTTGCCGTCGGTGGAATCGTAACCGATAAAATCTGATCTCCCGCTTTAGCGGAAGCCAGTAAATGGCTAATCGGGCAAATACCGCAGATACGAGACGTAATGCCTGGCATTTCCCAAAGCGGACGGCCCTCACAGAACTTTTCAAATCCTCGGAACTCCGTCACATGAAAACGGGCGTCCGCTACCGCTCCATCCTCATCGAGATGGATGGTGATTTTGGCATGCCCCTCAATGCGGGTGACGGGATCAATAACAATGCGCTGAGACATAAGCGGTCAACCTCTCCCCTTAGCCAAATCTAATCTCTTTTCCCTCTAAGTGAGGTTCTTCCTCTTTAATCAAGGACTCTAGTACTGCTCGGATCCGAGAGGCAGGAGGTGGACAACCCGGCAGGTAGAAGTCCACAGGTACGACTTGATGAACAGGGAGAACTCGGTCCAATAATAGCGGGACGATCCCAGGCTCCTTAGGAATCTGGCGCTGGATGGCTGCAGCCTCAACATAACAGCGCTGGAGCACCGGTTCTGCACTACCGAAGGGATTCCGTAGGGCCGTGACATTTCCCGTAACGGCACAGTCACCAAATGAGACCAGGATCTTTGAGCGCTTTCTAACGGTTTGGATGAGGTGGAGGTTATCTTCGTTGGCAATCGCACCTTCCACTAACACCACATCCACGTTTTCTGGATATTCTTTAACATCGGCAAAAGGACTATAGACTAAATCCACCTGGGCTGCCAAATCAAACAGCCATTCGTCCAGGTCGAGAAAGGACATGTGGCAGCCAGAACAGCCTCCCAGCCAAACGGTTGCCAGTTTTAAACGAGCCATTGTTTTTTCTTCCTTGCCGTTGCAATAAATTCGATGCGGGAGCGGTTGTGGACCATTTCGCCCACACTAGATCCCTGGTGAAAAATAGACCCGGTGGGACAAGCTTCTACACATTTGCCGCAGGAAGTACAGCTTTGGGAAGTGCCCCAGGGCTGATTCAGGTCCGTAATCACATGGGAGTGGTTGCCTCGACCCGCCATATCCCAGGTATGCGCTCCTTCGAGTTCGTCACAGACCCGTATGCAGCGTGTGCAGAGAATACAGCGGTTATGGTCTATGCCGAAGAGGTTATGGGAAAGGTCCACCGTCCGGCTTGGATTGAGGTATTCGAACTCCACATGGTCCATCCCCACCCTGACAGCCATGTTCTGTAGTTCGCAGTGACCGTTGGAAACACAGACCGAACAAACGTGATTGCCCTCGGCAAAAAACATTTCGGTAATCATCCGCCGATACTGCTGTAGGCGTTCTGTATTCGTACGAACTTCCATACCCTCCATCGCCTTGGTGACACAGGCCGCCTGCAGTTTGTTACTGCCTGCAACTTCCACCAAGCAGAGGCGACAGGCCCCCACCGCTGAGACTCCATCGAGATAACACAGCGTGGGAATGTTAATCCCGGCATCTTGTGCCGCTTCTAGCAAGGTCTCATCCTCACGGGCACTGATCATTTGGTCATCAATCGTTAGGGTTTTGACTGCCATATCGTTTCCTATGGAGGAGGTGGAATAATTTCAAGACCGTATTGCGGGGCTTCGGCCATGATTTTTTCGATATCTTCGGGACTGACGATCGGTGGAGAAGGGTGATTCGCTAAGGGCTTACCGACTTCCATAAAAAACTTCTCCAGCCCTGCGGGTGTCACCCAAATCAGCATTTTGCCTAGGGTTGATCCCCTATTGGTAAAGCGATGCAATTGGCCCTTTGGAGAATGGAGAAACGTACCAGGGGTGGCTACCACTACTTGTTCGCCCAGCTGAAATTCAAACTCCCCCTCTTGGACATAAAAAGCTTCATCTTCCCGTCCGTGGATATGGGGTGGAGGTCCATTCTGAGGTTGAATTTGGACTTCGACAAGGGCATAGGCTTGCCCGGTTTCCTCGCCTACGGCCTTAATGGTATACAAGTCGCCAAGTACCCAGTAGGACGAGCCTTGGCCTGGTTGCATCAAAATGGCCTGTGGATCGATAGTCATTGTGAATTCCCCACCCTGAAAAGCAAGGGGGTGCTACTTAAAGCTAGAGGTACTTTTCTGCGTCTGGGGATCTTAAAGCTCATGGTTTTTATTGCCTCATCGCGTTAGGGTCTTGAATCAGGGCCAGGTATTCATTGCGGAAATAGCGTAGCGTGCTCAGGACAGGATTTGGCGCAGACTGGCCTAGCCCACAGAGGCTTGTTTCTTTCACCATCGGGCAGAGCGATTCCAACTGTTCTAAGTCCGCAGGGGAGGCCCTACCTTCATGGATTTTGGTCAAAAGCCGATACATCAGCACCGTGCCCGCGCGACAGGGAATACATTTGCCGCAGGATTCATCCATGCAGAATTCCATGAAGTAGCGGGCGACTTCCACCATGTTGTTGCTCTGGTCCATGACAATCATGCCGCCGGAACCCATAATCGAGCCCAGCTGGATCAGGGACTCATAGTCAACGGGGGTATCCAGGGCATCCGCTGGAATACAGCCTCCAGAAGGCCCACCCGTCTGAACCGCTTTAACGGAACCGTCTGCTGGTGCTCCTCCGCCCATTTCTTCCACAATTTGCTGGAGGGTGGTGCCCATAGGTACTTCGACCAGACCTGTGTTACGGACGTTGCCGGTGAGCGAGAAGACCTTTGTGCCCTTGCTTTTCTCGGTACCGATACTGGCAAACCAGTCGGCTCCGCGACGGAGAATGGTCGGGACATTGGCGTAGGTTTCGACGTTATTAATCAGGGTTGGAGCTCCCCAGAGGCCCGATTCTGCTGGATAGGGGGGGCGGGGGCTCGGTATGCCCCGTTTACCTTCGATGGAAGCCATCAATGCCGTTTCTTCCCCGCAAACAAAAGCGCCTGCACCTATTCTGAGATCAATCCGAAAGTCAAAGGGGGACTCAAAAATCTGACTGCCCAAAAGACCTAGTCGTTTCGCCTGCCGAATGGCCGTTTCTAAACGACTAATCGCCAAGGGATATTCAGCACGGACGTAGATATAACCTTGGTTCGCTCCCACGGCGTAGGCCGCAATCGCCATTCCCTCTAGCACGCGATGGGGGTCACTCTCCAGAATACTACGGTCCATGAATGCACCGGGGTCGCCCTCGTCGGCATTGCAGATGACGAATTTCTGGGAGCGACCCCCTGCTCCCATTGACTTTGCCACGGTTGCCCATTTCAGCCCGGTTGGATAACCGGCTCCACCCCGTCCCCGAAGACCACTGCGGGTGATACTATTTACCACCTCAGAGGGCGTCATTTCTTGCAAAACACGCTGGAGCGACTGATAGCCAGTGGCGGCGATATAGGATTCGATGCGCTCAGGGTCAATCTTGCCGCAATTTTCCAGCACAATCGATAGCTGACGGGTAAAAAATGGATGGGTCAGGTCGCCCTGTTGGGCCGTGGCAGTCTCTCCTTTTAGGGAGGCCACAATGGAAGGGGCCTCATGAGGGGTGACCTTTTCGTAGAGTTGGGTCATCAGTTCGCACTGTAGGGGGGTAGGCCCTTCCGTCGCTAACCGTTCCCCAGCTCCATCAATCTGAACCAGGGGACCCTGACAGCACAAACGCATGCAGCCTACTCCTACGACCTGCACGCTATCTTGTAATCCCGCTTCTGTAACGGCTTGCTCCAGGCGCTGTTTGACGGCCAGGGAATTGGAAGACAGACAACCTGCGGCGGTACAACAGCGAATATGGATGCTCTTTTGAGCCTGACGTTCTTGTTCAGCAAGGGCCAAAAGTTCACTGATGTCCATCTTCAAGCCACCCTTGTACAAAATGAATAGCCGATTCTGGCGTTTGGTAGCCTGACACTGCACCGTCAAAAACGACCACAGGAGCTAGGCTACAAGCGCCCAAGCAACGGGCGGTCAAAAGGGAAAGCTTCCCATCGGCTGTGGTTTCTCCTCCCTGGATGTGCGTTTGCTGCTCGAGGGCGGCTAGTACGGAAGCAGCCCCTTTGACATAGCAAGCCGTTCCCAGACAGACCACACACTGATGAAGCCCTTTTGGCGTAAGGGAGAAGAGATGATAGAAGGTAGCGACGCCATAAACACGGCTAGGAGGCAGTTTCAAGCTATGGGCAATGTAGCGTAATAGGTCATCAGGCAAACAGCCAAAGAGTTCCTGGGCTTTGTGCAGTACTTCAATCAGGGCATCTTGCTGATACTGATAGCGCTTGATCGTGGCATCGAGTATTTTGTATCGCTTATCAGGGATCCTTATAGATTTTTTGTCGAGGATAGGAGCCTGCATATCTCATCCTGAAAAGGAATCGTTGGAAAACCTCTTAAACAGAGATTGGAATCAGAATCCGTAATTTCTACTTTTTCTCCCCCCCCTCTCCGCAAGCGGAGAGGGGGGCTGGGGGGTGAGGTTCTTGTTTCCTCTCGATTCTGACCATAGCCAAAATTAAATGGCGAATTGATTCACAAAAATTTAGCTCATAAAGAGCTAAGAAATATTCCAAATGTTTCATCTTGAGAACCATTTAGCTAGATATAGAGGGTGAAGTGACGTGCCCAAAACGTACAACAAACGAAATAACAACTCTTACAAGAGGTACCCTGACATGAGTACAGTCATTTCAAACCCAAGGATTGTTGCGACCCTGGATGGTGATGAGGCCGTAGCCTCCGTCGCCTATCGTCTGAATGAAGTGATTGCCCTCTATCCGATTACCCCTTCCACCCCTATAGGCGAATGGGCAGATGCTTGGGCCGCAGAGAGAAAGCCTAACCTCTGGGGTACGGTCCCTTCGGTGGTCGAGATGCAGTCTGAAGGCGGGGTCGCAGGCGTAATGCACGGGATCTTACAAACCGGATCGCTGGCTACTACCTTTACGGCATCCCAGGGACTCCTGTTGATGATTCCCAATATGTACAAGATTGCTGGGGAACTGACGTCTACGGTCTTTCATGTGGCAGCCCGTTCGGTAGCGTCCCAAGCGCTATCCATCTTCGGGGACCACAGTGATGTGATGGCTACCCGCGCTACAGGTTTTGCCCTGCTGTGTTCGGCCTCCGTGCAGGAAGCCCAAGATTTTGCCCTAATTGCCCAGATGGCCACCCTGGAATCGCGGATTCCGTTCTTGCATTTCTTTGATGGCTTCCGCACCTCCCATGAGATTGCCAAAATTGAACGGTTATCCGATGATGACCTGCGGGCGATGATCAATCCGCAACGGATTCTAGAACATCGCGCCCGTGCCTTATCGCCGGATCATCCCGTGCTGCGGGGGACCGCCCAAAATCCAGATGTCTTCTTCCAGGCGCGGGAAACGGTGAATCCTTTCTACACTGCCTGCCCGGAACTTACCCAACAGGCTATGGACCAGTTCGCCCAGATTGTCGGGCGGCAGTACCACTTGTTTGAATATTATGGAGACCCTGACGCAGAGCGGGTAATCGTACTCATGGGGTCTGGCTGTGAAGCCGTCCAGGAAACCGTAGACTTTCTGAACCAGCAAGGTGAAAAGCTCGGCTTAGTCAAAGTGCGGCTCTATCGACCCTTTGACACCCATCGCTTTATCGAAACGCTACCGATAACGACGAAAGCGATCGCTGTCCTAGACCGCACTAAAGAACCGGGCAGCACCGGTGAACCCCTCTATCTAGACTGTGTTGCTGCCGTCTATGAAGCCCTCAAGGCCAAACCTTTTTTAAAGGGGATCAATCTCGTCGGAGGGCGCTATGGTCTATCCTCCAAAGAATTCACCCCCGCCATGATCAAGGGGGTTTTTGACAATCTTACGCAAGAGCATCCTAGGAACCATTTCACGATCGGCATCCACGATGATGTCAGCCATGCCAGCCTACCCTATGACCCAGAATTTTCGACAGAATCGGATCACATGGTTCGCTGTTTGTTCTATGGCTTGGGCTCCGATGGCACCGTTGGAGCCAATAAGAATTCAATCAAAATCATTGGGGAACAGACCAATAACTATGCGCAGGGCTATTTTGTCTACGATTCCAAGAAATCAGGTTCAGTAACGGTTTCCCATCTTCGGTTCGGCCCTGAGCCAATTCATTCCACCTATCTGGTGAGCCAAGCCAATTTTGTAGGCTGTCACCAGTCGATATTTCTCGAACGCTTTGATATGCTCCAACCCCTGGTCCCAGGAGGGACCTTCTTGCTGAATACGGCCTATGGGCCAGAAGAAGTCTGGGAAACTCTGCCGCAAAGGATGCAAGAACAGCTAGTACGCAAGCAGCTGAAGTTCTACGTCATAGATGCCCATAAAGTGGCCCGTGAAAGCGGCATGGGTCGGCGGATCAATACGGTAATGCAAGTCTGTTTCTTTGCCCTTTCGAACATTATGCCCAGAGACGAAGCAATTACCGAAATCAAACGATCGATCCAGAAAACCTATGGCAAGAAAGGCGATGAAATTGTTCAGATGAATTTGAAGGCGGTGGACCACGCCTTAGAACATCTATTTGCCATAGAAATCCCGAAAAACATCGTAAAAATCCCAGGTCGCACCCCTGTAGAGGCGCGATATATCGCGTCTCTACAGGCCCCGGTGCCCAATAACGCCCCTGTCTTTGTGCGGGATGTTCTAGGCAAAATGATTGCCGGACAGGGGGATAGCTTGCCAGTCAGCGCCTTACCAGTGGATGGAACCTACCCTACAGGGACGGCCCGATGGGAAAAACGCAATATTGCCCAAGAAATTCCGGTTTGGGACCCGGACGTCTGTATCCAGTGCGGCAAATGCGTGATGGTTTGTCCCCATAGCGTCATTCGGGGCAAGGTGTATGCGCCTGAAGTCTTAGATGGAGCACCTTCAACGTTTAAATCTTCAGAGGCCCGCGACCACGACTGGCAAGGGCTGAAGTTCACCATTCAGGTTGCGGCGGAAGACTGTACAGGGTGCGGGATCTGCGTGGATGTCTGCCCGGCGAAAAATAAATCTATTCCTTCACTCAAAGCAATCAACATGCAGACGCAAGCCCCCTTGCGCGAGCCAGAGCGGGAAAACTGGGACTTCTTTTTGAGCATCCCTAATCCAGACCGCCGCCACCTGAATACAACGGTCATTCGTCAGCAACAGATGCAAGAACCCCTCTTCGAATTCTCCGGAGCCTGTGGAGGTTGTGGAGAAACGCCTTATATCAAACTGGCCTCCCAGCTATTTGGCGACCGTATGCTGGTGGCTAACGCCACAGGCTGTTCTTCGATTTATGGAGGGAACCTACCGACCACACCCTGGACCAAAAATGCGGAAGGGCGAGGACCGGCCTGGTCCAATTCTCTGTTTGAAGACAATGCTGAATTTGGGCTGGGCTTTCGTCTGTCCCTCGATAAGCAGCAGGAATTCGCTACCGAGCTGTTGAAAAAGTTGTCCGGGGACCTTGGAAACGAACTGGTTCAGACGATTTTGAACGCAGAACAAAAAGATGAAGCAGATATCTATGAACAAAGGGAGCGGGTGGCCGTCCTCAAGCAGCGATTGCACGCCATAGATTCTAAAGAATCCGAACAGCTATTGAGCCTGGCTGACCTGCTCGTCAAAAAGAGCGTCTGGATCATTGGCGGTGATGGCTGGGCCTATGACATTGGATTTGGGGGCTTAGACCATGTGCTGGCCAGTGGTCGGAATGTGAATGTCTTGGTCCTCGATACGGAAGTCTATTCCAACACAGGAGGACAAATGTCCAAAGCAACTCCCCGTGCCGCCGTTGCCAAATTCGCAGCGGGCGGTAAGCCCGCTCCCAAAAAAGATCTTGGTCTGATGGCGATGACCTATGGCAATGTCTACGTAGCGAGTGTCGCTATGGGGGCCAGGGATGAACACACCCTCAAAGCCTTTCTGGAAGCTGAAGCCTACGAAGGCCCTTCGCTGATCATTGCCTACTCCCACTGCATTGCCCACGGCATCGATATGGCTACGGCCATGCAAAATCAGAAAGCCGCCGTCAACTCAGGCCAATGGTTGCTCTACCGATTTCATCCCGAAAGGGCAGAGCGGGGTGAAAATCCTCTCCAACTAGACTCCCGCGCCCCGAAAATTCCCCTTGAAAAATATCTCTACCTGGAAAACCGTTTCAAAATGCTGACCAAGAGCAGTCCAACAGTAGCCAAACAGTTACTCGAAGAAGCCCAGAATGATGTGGAAGACCGCTGGCATCTGTACGAATACTTGGCAGCGCGGGGCGCTCAAGCTCCTACGCAAGGGGGACAACCCGAATGAATCTGACGACAACCTATATGGGATTAAGGCTGCGGACGCCCCTCGTGCCCTCGGCCTCCCCTCTCTCAGAAGAAATCGACCATATCAAGCAGATGGAAGAGGCCGGGGCGGCAGCCGTGGTCATGCATTCCCTGTTTGAAGAGCAGTTGCGCCTGGAACGCTATGAATTACACCATCACTTGACCTATGGGACAGAGAGTTTTGCCGAGGCCCTTACCTATTTTCCAGAACCCACTCTCTTCCATGTTGGACCGGAAGCGTATTTGAACCATATTGAGCAAGCGAAAGCATCGGTGGACATCCCCATCATCGCTAGCTTGAATGGTTCGACCGTAGGCGGTTGGACGGACTATGCCCGCCAAATCGAGCAGGCTGGAGCGGATGCCTTGGAACTCAACATCTACTATGTGCCTACGGATATGGAATTGACGGGAGAAGCCATTGAGCAGACCTATCTGGAGATCCTCAAAGCCGTTAAATCGGTGGTGACGATTCCTGTGGCGGTCAAGCTGAGTCCGTATTTCAGCAACATGGCTCATATGGCTAAACGTCTGGATAGCGCAGGGGCTGATGCTTTAGTCTTGTTCAATCGCTTTTATCAGCCGGATATTAACCTTGAGACCTTAGAAGTGGAGCCGAATGTGCTCTTGAGCACGCCCCAGTCGATGCGCCTACCTTTGCGCTGGGTTGCTATTCTCTATGGCCATATTCAGGCTGACTTGGCAGCCACGAGCGGTATTCATAAAGCCACCGATGCTCTGAAGATGCTGATGGCAGGTGCCGACGTTACTATGCTCTGTTCGGTGCTCCTCAAGCATGGCATCGCTCAGATTCGGGTGATTGAAGAGGAAATGCGGGCTTGGATGGAAGAGCATGAATATAGCTCTGTCCAGCAGTTGCAGGGCAGCATGAGTCAGCAAAATTGCCCAAACCCCAGTGCCTTCGAGCGTGCCCAGTATATGAAGGCGCTCCAGAGCTACAAACCTGTTTAGAGAGGAAAGATGGGACATAAACGAGTTGGCATTCTCACGAGCGGAGGGGATTGTCCTGGCCTCAATGGGGTGATTCGGGCGGTGGTACAACATGCCAAGCTGACCTATGACTGGGAGGTGATTGGCATTTCCCATGCCACCCAGGGCCTGAAGTCCCGTCCTCCTAAAACGGCGGCCTTGAATCTGCACTGTATGGATATCCATGGAATCGATCCTTTACTCAGCATGGGAGGGACTTTTCTGGGGACGGTCAGTAGGGGAGACCCTTTTGATGAAGCGGTGATCGAAGGCTATCAGCTTATGGATTTGGATGCCTTGATTGCCATCGGCGGGGATGGCAGCTTAAAAATTCTCCGTCAGCTCGCTCAATCAGGGGGCTGGAACTTGGTGGCCATCCCTAAAACGATTGACAATGACGTGGCCCTGACAGAACGCTCCCTAGGTTTTGATACCGCAGTCAATACGGTCACCGACGCTCTTTTTCGCTTAACCTATACGGCGGCTAGCCATGACCGGGTGATGATTGTGGAGACTATGGGACGAGAAGCGGGGTATCTCGCACTCCATGCGGGGATCGCTGGGGGCGCAGATGTCATTTTGATTCCTGAAATTCCTTATTCTCTCGATCACGTAATGCGCCACATCGTAGAGCTGCGGGACAAATGGGGTCGTGAATTTGCGATGATTATTGTCGCCGAAGGGGTGAAACCGAATTCAGGAATACCATTAGAAAAAAAGAAAAGCTCTCTTGATGGAATTGGACACTATATTGCCGACCAGATTAAGCAAACTAGTCTAGAAACCAACACAGAGGTTCGGGTTACGGTCTTGGGCCATGTTCAGCGAGGAGGCCTCCCTTCGGCTTTAGATCGTTTGGTCGCTGCAAGCTTTGGTAAAGCGGCTATAGATTTGATTGCTCAAGAGAAATATGACCGTATGGTCGCCTGGCAAAATGGGCAGGTTGTTGACGTTCCGTTAGAGGAAGTTATTGACCAGAGTCCATTGCCCGTGAATCCCCATAGTTTCCTTGTTCAAACTGCACAAGCTTTGGGGATTTATGTGGGCAATCTTCTCTAAAGATTGAGAATCCGCATCTTGTATTTGAGCTGACCTGCTAAAACTGAAAGCCTAATGCATTTGTATAGATCCCACATTCCGCAGGTAGGGATTTAGAATGAGGTATTTTTGACCCCCTGCAAAGTTATGAGTTCGCCAACTAACGAGATTCAAGTTCAAGATATAGACCATTTGGGCATTGTCGCCGGGATAGTG
>JBAUTB010000143.1:0-2082 GCA_049582005.1 Gloeobacterales cyanobacterium
AAGTTCTGTCCAATTAGCGGCCAGGGGGACTATCTTTCCCTCAAAGCCATGCCAGATAGCCTGCCCCAATCGAACCATCGCCGCTTTGACTTCTTTCTTTGCCATCACGTCAGAGTCAAAGCCCAGAATCACATGAGCGGCCCGACCGATAACCTTCTTTAGTTCCGGGTGCAGTTGCCCCAAATCATCCAGCCAGGAAGCATAGTTCGGTTTAGGTTGACCGGAAGAGTTAATCCAGCCATCAACCCCTGGGAGGCCGACAAACACTACGGGCAGCTCGCCGAGCATCTGAAGATTTTGGGTTGGGGCTTCGGTGGTATCTTCCCCTTCAGAAATTACTAAAATATAGGGCTGGTTCGTTGCCCAGAGTTCTTTAAGCCTTGCACTAGAGACTTTTGGAAAGTGTGGGTGAATGGGAACGCCCTTAGCTTGGAGATATTTGTACTCCTGATTCCGTTTCTTCTTATGGTTATAAAGCTGGAGGGGCACTTCTGGATTGGCCCGAATCGCTACCAGTTCTCCCTCTAAATCGTGAACGGCGAGGATACGACCTACTGGAATGTTGAGTATGAAGCGACGACCCTCAAAGCCAGTGTTCAAGCGAAAATAGCCACTAGCGAGAACCTGGGCTTGGGTGAAAACGCCTTGGGCTACCCTGTGTTCGATCAGGCGCTCAATACTGTCGATGGCCTCTGGGCTGAGATAACGGCAGTAATAGGAATCCTTGATTCCAGCATCAGCTAGCTTTTTAGGGAAACGGCCCTGTAAATCAGGGGAAGCCTGTGCCCAAATGAACTGGTGGATGGCTCTATGGTTTCCGTTCCAAGGGGGTGCAGGCTTATGCTTCCGGCGACCCTTTTTCCAGACGGGTAAGGGTTTTGGAGTAGGCGGTACGTCTTTAATAGCGTTCCGGTCTAGACCGGACGCAGGGACAAAAGAAGCTCCCATCCCATCTCGTAAAGCTCCAAGGTTGCGATAGCCGGAAGCTTCCGTATGAGCATCACTGCGCAAACACCAGACCTTGGAGTCTTCGAAAATGCGACATCCATCTGTTTTGTTACAGATAGGGCAGGGATTCTCCTTGCTAGTGCGGGTTTTGCTAGGGGAGGAAGCAGTCACACTGTCCCCCTACGCTAATTAATAGATCTGATCCCCAATAACTAGAAGTGGTAGGTAAATTACCCTTCTTGCTAGTTATAAAAGTCTTGTCTATTTCGAAGTTAAAGGTCATAATGGTCTCACAATCTGTTTGATGAAGACCGCCCCTGCAAGGGCGGTTTTTGCTATCTGCTTTTATCCAGGGCGGAGTTTCTTGGGTTTCAAAATAATTTCCTCTGCTCAGTCCATTGGTCGGCTATAGCGGAAATTCCCTCTGGCATCTGTGGACCCGTGAGGACAACATCTACATAGGAAGGGCGTTCTTTGAGCAGTTGGAGGACTTCTTCCTCTGGAATGAAACCGAAGTTAATGGCCAAACTCAGCTCATCGAGAATGACCAGACCGTAGCGTCCTTCTTTGACTTGGTGCTGGGTATATTCCCAAAGTTCTTGGATAGCCTCTCGTTCATGAGGTTCTATTTGGTCGGTATCTATATGCCGCTCGATAGCGCAGTGAATCCATTTAAAGTTTTGGCCCATCTCCGTGGGATGGGTCGGTCCTTGGTTAATGCCACCCTTTAGGAACTGAACGAGCAACGTAGGTGTACCTTGGCTAGCTACCCGCAGGGCTTGAGAAACTACTGAGGTGTTAAATCCCCGGTGTCCAGAAGTGAAAACCTGGACTATGCCCTCTATTTCTGACGGCTTGGGGATTTCTGGGAAGGCTAGGGCGTTAACCATGGAACTGACTCCTGAGATAGATAGGGAAAAACGGCGTCTGATGACTAGAGGAATAGGGTGATAAGAAGTGATCATGAGGAAAGCTCCAAATTGAGTTGCACTTGTTCAAGCGCTGCGCTTGCCTTTGGAGAAAGCCATAAGCATTCGGTGGCCGCCCCTCCTCCATTGGTTTGAGATTGCCAAGTTACCGAAGACCAACCGGCATATAACTCCTCGTACAAAGCCGAAGGGCGACCACAGAGAA
>JBAUTB010000144.1:0-12647 GCA_049582005.1 Gloeobacterales cyanobacterium
GTAAGAGTACTAGTTTTCAAGAGTCAGATTATGTTATCGAAACTCATTTGAAAATTAATCATGAAAGCCTTGAAAAATTTGTAAGCTTGGAGGAAATTGAGCCACGAATAAGAGAGATAATGTTGTCCCCTGAGTTTAATGACTTAGAGGAACGGAAGAAGCTTGCAATAAATAAATTTATAGATACTATTGATGTAAACAATGAAGATTATTAGTGGCAACTAAGTCTGAGCTGTAGCCTACTTGCGTGCAATCGGCATGCGCCAACCACTCCCAAAAGCCCGATCGGTTACTTTCAGTCCTGGAGGAGCCTGACGGCGTTTGAATTCTGCTAATTGGACTAAGCGCAGGACTTTTTTGACCGTAGCCGGATCAAAGCCTGAGGCGATGAGTTCTTCTGCTCCTTCATGCCGCTCGATATGGTGATAGAGGATCTCATCCAAAAGATCATAGGGTGGCAAGGAATCCTGGTCTTTCTGGTCTGGACGCAATTCGGCAGAAGGAGGCTTTTCTAGAATATTCCAGGGGATTTTTTCCTCATTCCGATTCAGCCAGTGGCATAGTTGATAGACCCAGGTTTTCGGCAGGTCGGAGATAACGGCCAAACCTCCTGACATATCGCCATAAATGGTGCAATAACCAACCGCCAGTTCTGACTTATTGCCTGTGGTCAGCAACATGGAACCAAATTTATTCGAAAGAGCCATCAACAAGTTGCCGCGAATCCGTGATTGGATATTTTCCTCCGTCACATCCGGGGCTCTTCCTGCAAAAGGTTCTGCCAGAGTTTCCTCAAAAGCCTTCATTAAAGGGGCAATCGGCAGGGTTAGGGTTTCTATGCCCAGATTTTTGGCGAGATGGAGGCTATCGCTGATACTCGATGAACTGGAATAGGGAGAAGGCATCAGCACACCCAAGACGTTCTCTGGGCCGAGGGCTTTCGCTGCAATCGTGGCCGTTAAAGCAGAATCCACACCTCCAGAAAGGCCGAGTAAAACCTTTTTGAAACCACACTTCTGAACATAATCACGGGTTCCCAGCACCAGACATTGCCATAGGTCGGATTGGCGGTTTTCGGCGGGCAAATCTATCGGAGGCTGGGCGAGGTCCACGACCAGGGCTTCTTCGGCAAAAGCTTTAGCCCGTGCAAGAATCCGGCCTTGAGCATCCAGGATCATACTCTGCCCATCAAAAACCAAGTCATCATTGCCGCCCACTTGATTGACATAGACCACCGGGAGCTGATGTTTGCGGGCGAGTTGACTGAGCATTGCTTCCCGCAGAGCCTGTTTACCCACCGTAAAAGGAGAAGCCGAAAGATTGAGCAAACACTGAGCACCCTTTTGTACCAAGGTTGCTACAGGGTCTTGGTGGTAGCGTTGACGTTGCCAGAAATCCCGGTCATTCCAGAGATCCTCACAAATGCTTACTCCAATGGATTGGTTGTCGATATGAAATAATTGCGCTTCTTTCGCGGGCTCGAAATAACGGTCTTCATCAAAAACATCGTAGGTCGGCAGTAGGGTTTTGCGTAGGGTGGGACCAAGCTGCCCTTGATGGAGCAAAACCGCACTATTAAAAAGAGGACGTCCTTGTTTCGCTGGATTGGGCTCAGCAATCCCCACAAGAACAGGGGGCAATCCTGCTAATTGCTGGGCTAAATCTTCTAGCACCTTCCAGGCTCGTTGCACAAACCCTCGGTCCAGCAACAAGTCTCGGGGAGGATAGCCCAAAAGCGCCAGTTCTGAAGTAATCATCAGGTCTGGATTTTGGAGAGCAGCGGTTTGGGCTTGTGCCAAAATCCGCTCTGCATTACCTGCCAGGTCCCCTACGGTGGGATTCAGTTGTAGAAGTGCTAGTTTCATCGACTAGAGTATCTGATATATCCCAGAGTATGGGAAAGACCAGAATGCTGCTGAAATTATTTTGACCAGAAATAACAAGCAGCATTGCGGGGGCCGGAGGGGCTAATTTCCAAGTATACGAATTTGCTCTTTCAGGTCAGCATTGACGGCTACATAATTAGGGCCGATGAAGTCTTCATCGGATGAAATGTCGTATTCACGAAATTCCACGCAGCCAGGATATACCTTCCCAAGGGTATAGCCCCGTGTTCTGAAGAATTCGTGGTAATCATATAATAAAAACTTCGATTCAATATTAATGTATCCATACCTAAACTGGATGACATCTATTTTCTTTTCGGTGAGCATTCGATCAAATCCTTGAAGAACTAAGTGTTCAGATCCTTCGGTTTCTATCTTTAAGAAGTCAATAGAGTGTATGCCATGTTCCTCGCAATAGTTATCTCCTGATATCACCTTGCCCGTAATCGGAACAGTCTTCACAGTAGGATGAAGACGATTAAGCGTATCAGGATACATTGATGAGAGGGCACTTTCCTCTGGTGAAGATGAGTGTAGGAAGGTTAGTTCTGCTTCGGCATTAGATAGGCCAAAATCATGAGGCACTACATTCGTACAGTTTCTAATCTTCTCTTTGAGTCTGTTGAAAGTCGGTTGTACAACTTCGAAAGCGTGAATCCTAGCATTGGGGAACAGCTTAGAGACCATTTCTGACCAATTACCTTCATTTGCTCCCACATCAAAGATAACTTTTGGGTTTTTAGTTTTGAGCTTTTGGAGCACGTCGTATTCTCCATTTTCCCAAAAGTTGTAATTATAATTCTCATAGGTCCGATACAGCTTGAGCGAAGCCTTCCCTAGAAGAATTGCAGGTATTGAACGTCGATTTTTGAGTAAAACCTGCCGAAATAATCGCCATAGGGTCACGCTTGCCGATGAGATCATTATCAAACCACTGATGGTTTTTTAGGCCATCATAGGCCATAACTCCCTGATGCATATGTATTCAAATTTACTCAACACTTCTGCCGCTACACAACTTTGAGCATGGCGACAGCTTTAGGCAGGATCTAAGGTGCTTCGCGCAGCATGTTCTAACACGGCGCGAACCTGTTCCATGGTGACGCCAGGAAACCACTCTACGAACTCTGATACCAGTGCCCCATCTTCGAGGTTCTCGACAAGGCTGCGACAGGCCCACGGAAGACCAAGGTTCCGCTTACGCGTTCAACTGCAGAGCAAGAAGACCAGTCAATCAATTAACATCAGCGACACTAGGACGCAGGCTCTTCCAGGTTAAAGAGCACCTGCAAGGACTGGAGAGCACGTCTACGCACTTCCACATCTTGCTCGGCTCGAAGTTGTACCATCGGGTCATGGAGTATCTTATTAACGATGGCGCGGGTGAGGCCGTCTAGAACCGATTGGTGCTTCTCAGCAAACTCGCTCCCTAAGCGGGATAGTGCCTTTTCTAATTCCTGCTCGCGAATAGTCTCTACTTTGTCCCGGAGCGAATTAATCGTGGGTACTGCTTCTAAGGCCCGGCTCCAGGCTTGGAATTCCAGAACCTCTACTTCCACCATCTTCTCTACCTGGGCTGCAATTCGGCGACGCAAAGCTCGGTTGCCTTCGACGACTTGCTTCAAATCGTCTACGTAGTAAGCCTTGACCTGGTGCAATTCTTGAACATCAGGTGCCACATTGCGGGGCACAGAAATATCAAAAATGGTCAGGGCTTTGCCATTGAGGTGGGGTTCTAGAGTGGATCTTTGCAAAATAGGTTCTGGGGCAGAAGTGCTGGTAAAGACCAGGTCTGCTTTGGCGGTAGTATGCAGCAGTTCTTCCATAGGGAGGACAGGGATAACATGCTGGAACTGAGACAACATCTCTTCTGCTTTAGCCGTCGAACGATTGACCACGCGAATGCGGCTAGCTCCTTTGGCGAGTAAATGCTTGATTAAGAGTTCGCTCATCTTTCCTGCGCCTACCACTACGCAGTCCTGAGCATGGAAGGCTTCTGTTTTCAAACAGGCAAGTTCTACAGCGGCAGAACTTATGTTCATTGCTCCGGTAGAAATATCTGTTTCCGTCCGTACCCGCTTTCCAGCGGTGAGGGATGTTTTGAATAGATGATTCAAAACCCGGCCTGTGCCCTGGGATTTATGGGCCAATTGATGGGCGGTTTTGACTTGAGCAAGAATCTGCCCCTCTCCCAAAACGAGGGAATCCAGGCCACAGGTTACCCGCATGAGATGAGTGACAGCATCTTCGTGGAGCAACACGAACAAATGGCGACGCAGGGAGTTTAAGGGAATATTTTTTTCTTCAGAAAGATATTGAATAATCTCTTGGACCCCTTGTTGGGTATCGGTCAGGACCGCATAGACTTCCATGCGGTTACAGGTACTCAGGATTGCTATTTCATTGATATGTGGGTAAAACTTGAGGGTTTGAATCGTTTGGTGCACTTCTGCTTCTGGGATACTCAAGCGCTCACGGATTTCAACCGATGCTGTTTTATGACTTAGTCCTACCACCGCGATCTTCATGAAAGTATCCTGCGTGTCTTTCTAAGGAACTTGGCTTTTCGAAACAACGAATCAACCTGACCACGCTGTATTGTACGAACTACTCTAAAGACGCAATGCAGACATAGTGTTACAAATTGTTATTTTGCCTACCATACTTTTAACATACAGAGACCCAAGGATTATCAGTTAAATAGAAACGCCAAGGAAGTTCTTGGCCTTCTTTTAGACCAATGCGTTGGGCTGTAGTGATGCCTGAGGCCTGCTCCGACTGGTCTGGAGCGTCAGGGGGCAAGAAAAAACAACGCTCAGGGTCTAAGGCCAAACCATTCCACGCAGGATTCAGGCCTAGGGCTTGTACGAGCTTGGCTGGGCCATTAGTAAGGTCTCGGTCCCGTTTGCCAGGACGTCGGCTTTTCATTTGCTCAAGACCTTCAAGGGGTTCTAGCGCCCGGATTAAAATACAGCCTGCTATTCCCTGCGGTCCTGTGGTGATGTTGAGCAAAGGTTGTCCATAGGAGTAGTGAAAGTACAGATGACCTGCTTCACCACAAAGCAGATTCCATATAGCAGGTCTTTTACGAATACGGATACAGGCTGGATCTTGATGGGTGTAGGCTTCGGTTTCCACTACTTTGCCCACCAACCGATGATTTTGGTCTGTGCAGACTAGCCGATAGCCGAGAAGGGTTTTAGCAATCGATAGAGTGTCGGCTGAGCTAAAGTCCATGCCGCTTTCATCTCACTCCAAAAAAACCTGTCCAGAATCTAGCACTGTCAGGGAAGTATGATCCCGGTCAAAATTCGGACCACGCTTGAAGATAAGCTGGAGTTCCCCAGGTGCAGTTGCCTGGACGGTTGCATCAATCGGTCCACGGTCGGGGCGATAAAAGCTCATGTTGGCAGGAGTTGGTAAACGTTGCAGAGTATATTGCGTGTCGGGGGGAAGGCGGCGCTCTTCCGTATCCCCCAGCACTTGATAAATAACAGCTGTGCCTGTTTGGTTCACCAGAGAGATATTAACTTGGCCTTTTGGCAGGCTCACTGTGGTATTTGGCTCCTTCAACTGAGCGGGAGGAACAGGAGCTTGCTGAGGACCACGCTTCTGGTTTTGGCCTTCGGACCAGACAGGCATAAGCATATTCAGCAAAACAAAACTACTGAGGACCAGGAGGACCACGATCAAACGATGGCGCATAACAAGGAATCCTGCTTGTATCTCTAAAAGGGCTTTGACCCCATCGCTATTGATTTTGTGCCTCTGCAACATGGGTACGCAAGAACACCATGGCCTCTTCACACCAATCGATCTGTCCTTGTTCATAGTGGAGACCGCTAAGGAGGGTGAGGTAGTGAAATTTAAAGGCTTGAGGGAGGGCTTCCGGATTTTGAAAATACTGTTGCCGAATAGTTTGGTAGGTAGCTAAGCGCTCCTGATGGGCCTGATGGTGCTGCTCCAGGTGTTTTAGGATGACTACGGGAGATACGTAATGACCTGCATAGATTTTGACCAATAGTTCTTCTTTGATAGGCATTAGCTCAGAAGGTTTGCTGATCCAATCCATCAGCTCCTTGCACCCCACTTCCGTCATCCTATAAAGCTTTTTATTAGGTTTTCCAGTCTGAGGCACGATTTTGCAGCGAATCCATCCGAGGGATTCCAGCTTGGTGAGCTCTCGATAGATTTGCTGATGGCTGGCATTCCAGAAGAAACCAACGGAACCATCGAAGTTTTTTGCGAGATCGTAACCACTATAGGAACGATCGGAGAGAAAAGACAGAATAGCGTGTGCTAAAGACATAGAAAAACTATTGACGTATGCAATAAATTGAATATACCCTATAGAAGTAATGCAATTAATTGCATATCAAATATTCCTGAGCACGGTCTAAATAACAAGGAGCACCTTATGACTACAACCTCTTCACCGGCTGTAACCAAAACTTGGGCAAGGGCAATAGCTAAGCCTGGGGTAGAGTTCGCTCTGACTCCTCTATCGATCTTGTCGGGAGCGATCCCTGCGGGTCTGAGAGGCTCTCTCTATCGAAACGGTCCGGCTCGATTGGAGCGTGGAGGACAAAAGGTAGGTCATTGGTTTGATGGTGATGGAGCTATCTTGGGAATTCATCTAACGGAACGTGGAGCCTCAGGAGTTTATCGTTACATCCAGACCAAGGGCTACCAAGCGGAAGAGGCAGCAGGGAAATTTCTGTTTGGTGGCTATGGCATGTTGCCTCCTGGACCTGTTTGGGAACGGGTTAGCAAGGGAACCAAAAATGCTGCCAACACTTCGGTTATCGCTCTTCCCGATAAGTTACTGGCCCTTTGGGAAGGAGGACAGCCCCATAGTCTAGACCTACAAACCTTAGAAACCTTTGGGCTGGAAGATCTAGGAGCACTTGCCGGAGGTCTACCGTACTCGGCTCATCCCAAGCGTGATCCCAAGACCGGAGAAATTTTTAACTTTGGGGTTCTCCCTGGAAAAAATGCCGTCCTCAAGCTCTACCGAAGCGATGCCTCCGGTAAGATTGTGCAGCAAGGTAGCCTCGAATTAGAGGGGGTACCGATGATCCATGATTTCGTCTTAGCGGGCCCGTACCTGGTTTTCCTGATCCCTCCCGTGCGCATGAGTCCTCTACCCGTTCTGGCCCGTCTGAAGAGTTATAGTGATGCCCTTACCTGGCAGCCTGAAAAAGGAACTCAGATTCTAGTCTTTGAACGCAACACCCTCACCCTGATCAGTCGAGGCGAAGCAGAACCCTGGTATCAGTGGCATTTTGGCAATGGTTATCAAGAAGCGGATGGCACTTTAGTCATCGACTTTATTCGCTATGAGGATTTCCAAAGCAATCAATTCTTTAAAGAAGTAGCAACAGGCATCACCCAAACCGAAGCGAAAGGAACACTCTGGCAACTCCGCCTTGACCCAAAAACCGGGAAAATTCTGCAGATTCAAGAAGTCTGTGCGCGCACAGGTGAGTTCCCCTTGGTTCATCCCCGTGAAGTAGGACGCCCTTCGCGCTATATCTATCTATCGATTCGACGGTCGGGGACGAGTATTGGCCAGGAATTACTCGATGCCATTGGACGCTTTGACTATCAAACAGGTACGCTGACCGAGGCTAACCTGGGAGACCATCGTTATCCGATGGAACCCATTTATGCTCCTGATCTTAGTAACTCCGATCAAGGCTGGATACTGACGGTGGTGTTTGATGTTAGAAACGAGAGCAGCGAAGTCTGGATCTTCGACAGCGAGCATTTGGACCAACAGCCCATTTGCCGTATGGCCTTACCCACAGTGATCCCTTTTGGGTTCCACGGTACCTGGAATCCGGCCAAATCTTAATTCCAGTTCAACATTCTGAACAAAAATAGAGGACTTGAAGACTGTGGGGGCCAGTAGGAATCATAATGGTTAATTAGAATGCACATGAAGTCCTACGATGAATAATGCCTCCACATCCTTCGGGCCGGGGGTGTCTCCTTCGCTCGGAGACACTCAGTCGCCTTCAATAGCTGATTTTTTACAGGAAACGGCCACGCTTACCCGTCGTTGGTTTATCCAACTTAAGCGTCGGCCTTCGACCCTGATTGCAGGGATTGTCCAACCGCTGGTCTTTCTGATTCTCTTCGGAGCCCTTTTTCAAGGAGCCCCCAAAGGAACCTTCATTCCTGGAGACAGCTACCTCCAGTTTTTGGCGGCAGGTATTATCGTCTTTACCGCTTTTGGTGGTGCCCTGAATTCCGGGGTGGCGATCATCTTTGACCGGGAGTTTGGTTTTTTGAACCGGATTCTCGTTGCACCGCTGACCACCCGCTTCGCTATTGTGCTGGCTTCAGCGATTTTCATCATTTTTCTGAGTCTGGTGCAAACTTCAGCCGTTTTGGGACTGAGTCTTCTGCTGGGAGCCAAGTTCGCTGCTGGGCTTGGAGGACTCTTTGTTCTGACGTTGGCGATTAGCCTCTTGGTATTGGGCTTTACAGCCTTAAGCCTTGGCTTAGCCTTTGGCATGCCCGGTCACGTGGAAATGTTGGCCCTGATCTTTGTTGTCAATTTGCCCCTACTTTTTGCCAGCACAGCTCTCGCCCCAATCACTTTTATGCCCTCTTGGTTACAGGTTGTCGTCAGTCTCAATCCGCTTACCCATGCGATTGAGCCCATCCGTTATCTCTACATCCATAGCGATTGGGGTTGGACCACCACCATGTTCCAGGCCCCTTGGGGAGCAATGTCTCTGGAATCTTGTTTATTGGCATTGTTGATTTTTGATTTGGTCGCTGTTGGTCTTTCTGGTCTATTGATTAAAAAGGCCTTGGGTTAGTTCTGCTAGACCAATAAAATTTACACCTTCTGGGGTGGGTTGAAAACGATAGGGTAATATTTTTACCCCTGATGCTAGGGCTTGCCAGAATAATTTTCCGTAGCGAAGATCGGCTTGTTCTCCCGGTGCGAAACGTTCGCAGTCTGGCCGATTGATAAAAAATAGCAAGACTGCTTCCTGACCGGATTGCGCTACTTCGATCAGCTCCTCCAGGTGCTTCTGGCCTCTAGTGGTCACGGTATCAGGGAATAAAGCGGTCCGGGGATCGCGCTTCCCATCGGTCCAGGTAGTATTTTTAATTTCTACATATACGTGTTGGTTATCAGCACGGGTTAATCGATAGTCTATCCGACTCTTTTGAGAACCATAGGCAACTTCTCTTTCAATCTTTATATAATCCCTTAGTTCGGGAAATGCTCGTTTTTCTAAACCAGAGCCAATGATTTTATTGGGTAGATTGGTATTGATGCCTACCCAGGTTTTATCCACATGAATCAGTTCCCAGGTGTAGGTGAGTTTGCGCTTGGGATTATCCGATTCAGAGAGCAGTACGGGAGCCCCAATCGTACATACTCCTGTCATCGGTCCCGTATTTGGACAGTGGGCTGTAACCACAGAACCATCGGTCAATTCCACTTCTGCAAAAAAGCGCTTATACCGCTTGACCAAACGTCCTTCGATAAGAGGAGGGTAGGAGTAGAGCGTAATAGACCGCATTAGCGTTTCTCTTCAAAAGCCTCATAGGCTTCTACAATCCGCATCACGAGAGGATGACGGACCACATCATTGCTATCAAACATACAGAAAGAAATCCCTTGCACGTTACTGAGAATCTGACGGGCTACAAGTAGCCCAGAGGGTCTACCCACCAAGTCCGTTTGAGTGAGATCGCCATTGACCACCATTTTGGAACCAAAGCCCAGACGGGTCAGGACCATTTTCATCTGTTCAGGGGTAGCATTTTGGGCTTCATCCAAAATGACAAAAGCCCGATTCAGGGTGCGACCGCGCATATAGGCTAAGGGAGCCACTTCTACAACTCCCCGTTCCATCAATTTGGGCAGTTGTTCGGGGTCAATAAATTCATAGAGTGCATCATACAGGGGACGCAGGTATGGATTCACCTTCGCTTGTAAATCTCCGGGCAAAAAGCCTAGCTTCTCCCCCGCTTCGACGGCCGGTCGGGTGAGGATAATCCGTTCCACACGCTCTTCTTTCAGGGCCCTAAACGCTTGTACAGCTGCTAAATAAGTTTTTCCAGTTCCCGCCGGTCCCAGACCAAAGGTCAAATCATGCTTGAGAATCGACTGGACATAGCGCCACTGTTTGAGAGTTCGCGCTCGAATCATGTCTCCCCGACGGTTATGGGCCAGGGGTGTTCGCAACATCATCAAAAATTCTTCTTGGCGTCCGCTGAGAATGGCCTCTTTGGCACTCAACAATTCAGGACGACCGAAGGTCCCGCCCTCTTTCCAGAGGTCACGGAGAAGATAGACTATTTCTTCCGCCAGGGCTTGAGCTTCTTCGCTGCCTGACAAAATTAACTCTAAACCCCGCAGGGTAACGTGAACGTCTGTTTCTTTACTCAGAATCGCTAAGTTTTCTTGACCCATGCCAGAGAAACTGACCGCACTATGGGTACTCGGCAATGTTAAGGTTTTGGTCATAAAAACTAATTTATCCCCCACTCACAGGAGGGATAAACACAATTTCATCTCCGGCTTGGATGATAGTTTGGGGGTCTACAAATGTTTGATTGACCC
This sequence comes from Gloeobacterales cyanobacterium, assembly GCA_049582005.1. Classification (GTDB taxonomy): domain Bacteria; phylum Cyanobacteriota; class Cyanobacteriia; order Gloeobacterales; family PMM-0068; genus Sivonenia. The sequence goes on from JBAUTB010000144.1 coordinate 10,483, forward strand.
CGTAGCGAGTCTGGTTTTGCCAACGCGATAGCTGGGGTTTCTGTTGAATGAGAAGCTGCTCTACCTGTTGTACCGTAGTGCCCGCAGGAAGTGACAGAGCCAGTTCACTTTGTGCAAAGGCTTCGCGGTAGGCTGCAAACAACCTAACAGTGATGTTCATTAAAGCCATGGCCTAAGCAGGATCTTTAGGAGCCTCGGGCAAAGACTTGGGGGCTTCCGTCTCAGGCAACATTCCCATAGAGGCTTTAAGTGCTGCCAAATCGTCTTCAACCCCTCCCGCTTGTAGAGCTTTGAACTTATCTTCCAGATTATCTGTAGCCAGTTCACCAATGGCTGCAGAACGGGCTTCTAAATCCGAGACCTTTTGCTCCATCCGCTCAAAAGTTCCATAGGCAGAACTGGTGCTCACCCGGCCCAGCACTTCATTGATTTGCTCAGAAGCTTTGGCAGAACGGGCGCGGGCCACCAGGAGGTCTTTCTTGGCTTTAGCTTCGGATAGCTTGCCTTCTAGCGCCGTTAGGTTTTGACGAAGCTTTTGGACCTGTTCTTTTTGGGTCGCTAGCTGGGTTTCTAGGCCGATCGCTGTCTCGGCATACCCTTTCTTGCGGGTCAAAGCTTCACGGGCCAAATCTTCTTCATTTTTAGACAGGGCCAAGGCTGCTCGTTGTTGCCACTGGTCTGCTTGGGCTCTATTCTGAGCCAGTTGTTGCTCAACGCGTTTTTCAGCAGCAATCGCTTGGGCTACGGCCTGCCGCAGGGAAATCAAATCTTCCTGCATGTCTTCAACGCTTTGTTCCAGCATCTTCTCTGGATCTTCCGCACCAGATACTAAGGAATTGAGATTGGATTTGATGACGGTGCCGATGCGGTCAAACAGTCCCATAGCTTGCTCCTGTAGTCAGAAAAAGAATGACTTTTGTTCTACAACAAGCTTACTCTCTGAAACCTACCGTTGCCCAGTCTCTATTATGAAGAACTGACAACTGCCACAGGACAGGTGGCTTGATTCAAGATGACATCTACTCGATGGCCAAAGAAAGCCCGGCCGCTTATGGGTCTCAGGTTGCTACCCATCACAATCAGGTCGTAGTTATCTTGATTGGCTAAACGAATAATCTCAGCTTCTGGAGAGACCCCTTGCAGCAAGAGGGTTTCAACCTCAGCTCCTAATTTGCGGGCTAGATCTGCTTGGTTATCTACAATTTGCTGACCGATTTCCTTCATCGGATCTATGTTGCGACGGTCCATCAGAACGTTGTCTACCTGGGGACGACTAACCACGTGCACCACGGTCAGGAGCGCATTCACGCTAGCGGCAATCACCGCTGCAATCTCAACGGCATGCTTGCTATATTCCGTTCCTACCGTGGGTACCAAGATGCGTCGTAGGGATTGGGTTTCCACAAGATCACAATATTCTCCCATCGGAAGATGAGACTTCACAATCAACATGGCACAGGGTGCATCCTGCACCACGCGGTCTACTAAGTTACTGAATAAGGCTTCGCTGGCATAATTCCAGACTTCCATCTTTTTCTGGGCTTCCGTGGCCCCCATCACTACCAAGTCATAGCCTTTGGCCGCTTCTGCCAAAATTACATCAGCGGCATTTTTGCCAGCCTCCACCCGCACTTCGGGGTCGGGGCCTTCGATGAGCTTGAGTTCTTCTCGGATATTTTCGATAGCAACTTGAGCCCCATCTCCATTCATCGGATCTGATTTTCTGTCCCAAAATTTCCAACGGGGCACTTGCACTGCCTGACTAGTGGCATAGAGCGCTGTAACCTGAATCGGTTGCTGGTGGCTGAGATGACCGACCAATTGGGCCGCCAACTGGACGTTGCTACCTCCTCTGGAGGGCAACAGCACGCGGTTAATAGAACGGACAAAACTGGTCGCAGCAATTTTCTCCCGTTCTAGCCGTTCCGCTTCTTCCTTTCCGATCTCCACATGGCTCAAGGCCCAACGCAGGAGTGGCGGAGCCATTAGGGACGTGACGATAGCTACCATTACGATGATCGAATACATTTCCAAATTGAGAACGCCTAAGCCCAAACCGACGGTGGCGACGATAATCTCCATAGCCCCCCGTGCGTTCATCCCAGAGCCCATGGCTATGCGCTCCCAATGGGAGAGCCCACCCGCCCAAGCCCCAAAGTAAACCC
>JBAUTB010000145.1:0-3441 GCA_049582005.1 Gloeobacterales cyanobacterium
ACGAGCAATTATTCGGTTGCAGAAGTGATGACTCCAGAACCCGCCACCGCGACTCCTATTGATACCCTGGCGCACGTTTTACATCTATTGAACTACTACAACTTAAGCAGTCTACCCGTTGTTGAAGGACGCCGTCTGGTCGGAATTATCACGCGCAGCGATATTATCCGAGTAGAGGCAGCCCACCTGAATGGGGAAGAAGATCCAACAAGTCCCAAAGCTGAACCGTCCCAGGTGATTTATCAGACTCGCTCACCCGAAACTGGGGAGGGGCGTATGCTGGTGCTTCTGAGTAATCCTAAAACTGCCGATTCTTTACTGGCAATGGCCCTGGCTATTGCCCGCGATCGTCACTATGAACTCGAATGCCTGCATGTGATTGTGGTACCGCATCATCAATCTCCCGCAACCGCTAAGGTGAGCACTAAGGCGGGTCAACAGTTATTGCAACCAACGATAGAAGCAGCACAGGCAGGGCGCATTCCTGTTCACACCCAGATTCGGGTTGCGCACGACCTTTCTAGTGCGATTTTGCAATCTATTAAAGAGCGTCACATCGATCTGGTACTGATGGGCTGGAAAGGGAAGGCGACTACACCTGGACGAATCTTTAGCCGAACCGTCGATACTGTTGTTCGGCAGGCTTCGTGCGGGGTTGTACCTGACTTTTCCCGTTATCTTTCTGTTCCAAGATCAAAGTCCGTCTTCCCATAGCCACAAGCCTCATTCGCTCGTTATCCATTGTCATTAAGCAAGACTTATTGAGAATTGGGTTTCCGCTAAAAACCTTGGCTGAAAGGGGTTTCAGAGATGCCGTGAAAAGTAAGGGTTGTACTGGTTAAACTCAGGGAGCAGTCCCATTTCGATCGCTGGCTGGTACCCATAGCAGGGGGCCCCAATACGCAACAGGTGATTCAACTTCTACCTGCACTGGCAACCCTGAGCAAAACTCCAGTCATTAAGCTATGTCAGGTATTCGAGCCAGATAAGACGAAGCCCGATACTACGCCCTTGGAAAAAGCCACACTGGTTCTCAAGCAACATTTCAATGGCTCGGTGACAGCAGTCTCCATTTCCTCCAGTTCTGTTTCTGAGGCAATCTTAGAATGTGCTCAACAAGAGCATAGCGAAGTGATCATTTTGGGAGCTAGCCGGGAAGGAATGCTGCAACAGGTTCTACACGGCAATATTCCAGCAAGCATCTCCCAAGCTAACGACCAAACAGTGATCCTGGTGCGGGGTCATCTATGACCCTATCTCTAAACTGCTGTCAATTTTAGTGTGACTGAGAGCACCAGTATTAATAAGGGATTGTCAAAGAAGCACAGACCATGAAAAATTGTGTATCAATGATTCGAGTTGACGTCAATCATTCATGATTATAAGTGGGTAGGCTCAACTAAAGTAATATAGATTCTCTCAAAATCCTCTTGTCAAGAGGGTTCTGGTTTAACAATGTCCTTATTATTTTGTTTTACCCACTTATATGTTTTTTGTAACCAGAACCAAGGCCAGCGAGTCAACTGCTGTAACCCATTTTTCATATAGATGGCTTGAGCATAGTTAAACGAACTATAGGCACGCTGTTTTACGACAACTAGCCCCGTGTGTCGTGCTCACAGCATGCGCAAGATGCCATAATGGTAGATAGGCCCGATGAAGAATGAAGGAGCTTCCTATTCTTATGGACCTGACGGAACCTCACTTCTATATGGAACCCTTGCTCTTTGGTGGCAATCAGATTTCTAAAGGACGGCAAAAAGAGGGTTGCAGCGAATGAACGACCCAACCTCAGCAAGCTGCGGGGTATCTGAAGCAAAAACAGTCCTATTTATTAGGATCTAGCTTATTCTTCTTTCCTTCCTTGCTCTTCATATCGTGCCATCTCCACCCTTTCAATGGAGACACTTTCACTCCAAAATTCTTCGCCCATAATTGCTTCGAATCTCTAGTAATCTGATAAGCATTAGAGCTCCGCTGACAGATTATATTGCCGACCTCACGGTCGGCGAACTGCTTATCCCAATGGCAGCAAGCTGCGGGGTTGTACTTTGAGGATGAATCAGGTAAATCTGATTTACAGGGCTACTCTCTTTCAGGGGAGTAGGAGGTTGAGGTGAGCCTGGCTGCGGAGTAAGGCTTCGAGCCTGACGCATAGATAATGCCCCCTCTTCCTCTCCTGGCTGGTGCTGACAACCTGGACGGCATCATAGGCCCCTTTTCAAGGAGAGCCTGGGTTACAAGTTTAGCTGCAGCCTGGCCATCCCAATGGACACCTCTGGAGTATCGCAGATGACACAAGCAGTTTTGGGCATCGATGTCGGCAAAAGCAAACTCCATGTCTGCTTGCTCTTGCCGCTCGGCAAGAGCAGGGCCAAATCCATAGACAACACCTCCTGCGGGCATACCCAACTGCTCGAATGGTTGCAGCATTGCGGAATGGAACGGGTACACGCCTGCATGGAATCTACCGGCATCTACGGCAATGAGGTGGCGGAAGTGCTTTATGCTCACGGACATACCGTCAGCATCGTCAACCCGGCACGGGTCAAGGGCTTCGCCACCAGCGAGATGGTTCGCACCAAAACCGACAAGGTCGATGCGGGCGTCATTGCCCGATTTTGTGCTGCCCTCAAGCCCGCACCCTGGCAGCCCCCTGCACCGCAAATGAAGCAACTACAGGCTCTAGTGCGTCGGCTCGAATCCCTGCAGCAGATGCATCGACAGGAGAGCAATCGCCTGGAAGCAGCCAGTGCCGAAGCGGTGCGCGCATCCATTCAGACGCTGGTGACCCACCTTGAGACGGACATGGAGACAATCCGTCAGGCTATTCGCGACCACATGGACCAGCACCCTGATCTCAAGCAGCAACAGGATTTGCTTATGAGCATTCCGGGCATCGCCGAGACGACTGCAACTGCCATCCTGGCTGAAATCCAGTCCTGGCAAATGTTCGAGAATGCGCGACAACTGGCAGCCTTTGTGGGCCTGACCCCGAGAGAGCGGCTTTCGGGCACCTCAGTGCGCGGAAGGCCCCAGATTTCCCGCACCGGCAGCAATCGCTTGCGCAAGACGCTGTACTTTCCGGCATTAGTGGCCAAGAGGCACAACCCGCTCATCAAGGCATTCTGCGCCCGTCTGGAAGGGCGAGGCAAACGGAAGATGCAAATCGTGGCAGCGGCGATGAGGAAGTTGGTGCACCTGGTATACGGCGTCTTGAAGTCAGGCAAACCCTTCGACCCCGAGTACGCGAAGGCAGGAACCTAAGAGAAAAAGCTCGAAATGAATATTACAAGCTCCGGCAAGGGAGGCCGCCAGCCTCCTTTGCCGGAGCCCGATAGCAGTTGTGCGGATTCTACGAGTAAATCAAATAATTTTTGTTTAGACTAATGTTACAGGTAGTGTATTTTGGATAAAGTTTTCGAGGGCTAGACTCTACCT
>JBAUTB010000146.1:0-7029 GCA_049582005.1 Gloeobacterales cyanobacterium
TACCCCCAATCTGCTAGGAAAAGTCGAATGGCTGCCAAATCAGCATAGGGCTGGATAGAGAGGAGCGTTTTGAGGCGATCTTCTATGAACCAGATAGAGGAGAGCGTGTTGTCTGCTGCCCCTAACTCGCGTAAGACCTGATGTTTAGGGCGCTGAGATTCTTTCCCGATGATTTGGGGATCGGACAGCTCAATTCCTTGCTCATGCAAGAGCTGTTTAATAAAACGCCCTTCTTTCGTTGAAATAATGACGGGATAAACAGAACTGGAAATTATCGATTGTAAACGTTCTATGACACCTGGATAGAAGCGATGGAGGGCTAGCCAGCTATTCAGGTCGGTGGTAATCCATTTATCGCGCTGACAGTCTAGCGCAGTGCCTATGGTTTTTGCATCCAAATGGCTATCGGCCAGAATTTGGGGGGCAATCCCAACCCAATGTTGAAGAATCTCGGTCTCGGGTACCCCTTGTCGCAAAGCTTCAAGGAGCACAGGCATTTCCCAGCCTGTTTCAATCACAGGACGCAGGCGATAAAAAACGGGAGCCAAGTCCTCCGGTGGGGTAGAGCGATCTGGTTGCCAGAGTTGTTCATAGGTGCGCCACGCCACCTGGAAATATTCGATTAACCCATCACAAAGGACGCCATCAAAGTCAAGGGCGAGCATAGTTGGAGTCGTGACAGTCATGCGATTACTGATTAACCAAAAACTTTATACGGCTGGGCGATGATAAAAAGGTCGCTTGACCACCATGGCGGGCACTGTTTTTCCACGGATGTCCACTTCCAGATGAGTAGCAAGCGTCGATAATTCCATGGGTACATAGGCCAAGGCAATGCCCTTATGGGATTGAGGAGACAAGACTCCACTGGTCACCGTGCCAATGGGAGCCCCTTGGAACAGGACAGGATAATCATGGCGAGGAATGCCCCGCCCCTGAATTTCTAAACCGACGAGTTTGCGGGTGAGTTTAGATTTCTGGCTTTCCAAAACTTCTCGCCCGATGAAGGGTCCCTTATCCCAGTGGACTAACCAGCCTAAAGAAGCTTCCAGAGGCGTAGTTTCATCACTCATATCCTGCCCATAGAGATGCATCCCCGCTTCCAGACGCAGGGTATCTCGGCAACCTAAACCACAAGGGCATACGCCATCGTTTAAAAGTTTTGTCCAGAGAGAACGGCCTTCTTCACAGGGAAGCATCAGTTCAAAGCCATCTTCTCCGGTATAGCCGGTACGTGCGATAAAGCTTTCGGCTCCCAGCAGTTCTCCGGTTTGATGACCGAAACGAGGAATAGAAGAAAGGTCTATTGTCGTATAGGGTTGAAGTTTGGCTTGAGCATTTGGGCCTTGAATCGCTAATAAAAGTCGCTCTTGGCTGAGGTCATGCAATTCAACCGCTGATGCATGGGTTTGGATCCATGTTTTGTCCTTTTCGGTCGTACTGGCATTCACAATGACGGTCCAATGCTCTGGGCTATGGCAATAGAAGATGACGTCATCGACAATTCCCCCCTGTTCGTTAAGCAAGACGGTGTATTGGCCCTCCCCAGAATGTAAACGAGATAAATCGGACGGTATTAAGCGTTGAATCTCATCCAGGTTTCCCTTAAGGATGAATTTACCCATGTGGGAAATGTCAAAAAGTCCTACGTCACTGCGCACTGCCTGATGTTCAGCCAGAATCCCCTTGTACTGAACAGGCATCTCCCACGCTTCAAAAGGGACCATCCGGGCATTTTGGGCAAGCTGGAGGTCAAAAAGAGGAGTGTGTTTGAAATCCATGGAGGCCTAGCGAGGGAGAACATTAGCGAGTAAGTCGGAGGGCATCGAGTTCAAGATATGAATGAAGGCAAAAGAGAGGACCGTAAAGACCCCCAGTTTGACTACGCTCAACCCTCGTTGCTGAATAGCAGCCCATGCCAGAACTTTTTGTGTCTGGTCAACAAGGCTTCGAGGTGCAAAGATCCATCCTGCTGCAACCATCACAAGAAGCAATAAACTTAGTAAATGCACAAGCCCATCCTTGATTCATTCCCTCTTGTTTATAGTAGCGGCTCTCCAGAGTATTTCTACCTATATTGACTAAATAGACCGCTAAACCGAAAAAAGTCCTTACCCCTATGAATTTACCCCGCGAAGAAATTCTTGCCCGTAGTAGAGACTATCGTGACACGCTAGCGCGTATGGTAGACCTCGCAGAAAAAGCGATCAAAGAGTGGACCGTTGTGGTTTCCGATTTTTGTTCTCCTCCTGAAGCGCAGGAGGTGCTGGCAGCTTTTTCTTCCCTCATAGAAGTTCAGAGCTTGGTGTGGGGAGGTTATGAACAAGCAGAGCGCACCCGACTTGCTTTTGCCCGGCAGGAAGTGCCTATCGAGCGAGCGGACATTGCCATAGCAGCGGTAGAAGTGCGCGGAAATTTCCTGTTTGACCCGGCTTCCCATCGAGATTTTTTGGGGGCTGTGCTCAATACAGGCATTGTTCGGGAAAAAGTCGGCGATATTCTGATCCTCAAAGACCGGGGTGCCCAGATATTACTGGTACCTGAGTTGGTGGAATTTTTACAGCAATCCCTCAAAAGCGTACGTTCTGTATCCGTTACGGTTGAACCCTTAGCTCTAGAGAATCTGGAAATCCGTCCTCCCCGCGCCAAAGCGATGACTACGGTGGAAGCTTCCATGCGTTTGGATGCGGTGGCTTCTGCCGGGTTTGGACTTTCCCGATCCAAAATGGCGGAGTCTATCGAAACCGGGGATGTGCGCGTGAACTGGAAGACAGCCCTGAAATCCAGTCAGATGGTTGCAGAAGGAGACCGCATTACGATGTCAGGGAAAGGTCGTTTGGAAGTAGGTAAAGTGGAAGAGACTAAAAAAGGACGCTATCGCATTGAGTTAGTGCGCTATAGCTAAAGCATTTCTTCTTGAGGTGGAATATGAACAACCCCCTTCCTTTAAGGGAATAACTATGTCTGGAGATGGATTTGATAAGCTGGCCCATAGGATCTGATGCCCTGACAATGCCTGAAGGTTCTCAATCCGTATAGGGTACACTAGCGAATCGTATAGCTCTTGATGGCAAGGTCAATATTTGATGCAAGAACTCAAGGTGCCCGTCCCCCGCTCACCGCTGTCTGGACAATCTGCATGGACCGTGCAGGATAGTGAAGCACTCTATCGTATTCATACTTGGGGAGAGCCCTATTTTGGGATTAACCAGGCAGGCCATATTACGGTCTCGCCAAGAGGTGACCGGGGAGGCTGTGTTGACCTATATAGTCTGGTCTCAGATCTCAAACTTAGGGGATTGAATACTCCCCTTTTAATTAGATTTTCCGATATTTTGGCAGACCGCATAGAGCGCTTGAATGGTTGTTTTTCTAAGGCTATCTCACGCTATGACTATGGAAATGTATATCGTGGGGTTTACCCGGTTAAAGTTAACCAGCAGCGCCATCTCGTAGAAGAAGTGGTTAAATATGGGAAGTCTTTTCAGTTCGGTTTAGAAGCGGGCTCCAAGCCGGAACTTTTGATTGCGCTTGCGCTTTTAAAAACACCTGGGGCTCTATTGATTTGCAATGGCTATAAAGATCGGGAATATATTGAAACTGCCTTAATCTCGAAGCGATTAGGACAAACTCCAATCATTGTTTTAGAACAGTTTGAAGAATTAGAAGTTGTTATTCAGGCCGCTAAAAAGCTTAACATCAAACCCATTTTAGGGGTGCGGGCCAAGCTGACTTCTAAAGGTATCGGTCGCTGGGGAAGTTCCGCCGGGGACCGCGCTAAATTCGGGCTTACCGTGACTGAAATTTTAGAAGTAGTGGAGCGTTTAAAAGAAGAAGAGATGCTTGATGCTCTACAGCTACTACATTTCCATATTGGTTCTCAAATCAGTTCGATTAGTGTCATCAAGGATGCTTTGCGGGAAGCTGCCAAAATTTATGTGGAATTGGCTGAGTTGGGTGCCAAGATGGGCTATATCGATGTTGGCGGTGGTTTGGGCGTAGATTATGACGGTTCTAAAACGACTTTTCCTTCTTCTAAAAACTACAATACGCAGAGCTATGCCTATGATGTGGTTGCTGAGATCAAAGAAGCCTGCACCTCAAGAAATGTGCCTGTTCCTGTTTTAGTTAGTGAGAGCGGGCGAGCGATTGCTTCCCATCAATCCGTGCTTGTTTTTGATGTTTTAGGAGTCAATAAAACCCATTGTCGAGAAATCACAAGCCCCGAGCAAGATGAGCATTCTATTATTCGCAATCTCTACGAAACCTACGAAAATATCAATACCAGTAATTTCCAAGAAGCCTATCATGATGCACTTCAATGTAAGGAAGAGGCTGATAGTTTATTTAGCTTGGGCTATTTGAAACTTAAACAGCGGGCTAAGATCGAACAGCTATTCTGGGGTTCTTGTAATAAGATTTTAAGTATCATTCGGGAGTTGGATTATGTCCCTGATGATTTGGAAGATTTGGAGAAGATTCTTGCTTCTACCTACTACTGTAATTTCTCTGTCTTTCAATCTATTCCTGATCATTGGGCGATTGATCAGTTATTCCCGATCATGCCGATTCATCGATTGCATGAAAAACCTACAGAGCGGGGAACTATTGCAGATGTGACCTGTGATAGTGATGGCAAGATTGATGAGTTTATTGACCTTAGAGATGTAAAGCACGTCTTGGAATTACATCCATTAAATCAAGGAGAAACCTACTATTTAGGTATCTTTTTGAATGGAGCTTATCAGGAAATTCTTGGTGACTTGCACAATTTGTTTGGGGATACCAATGCCGTGCATATTCACTTGACTTCAGAGGGCTATGCCATTGAGCATGTGGTCAAAGGGGACACGATGACCGAAGTCTTGCAGTACGTACAGTACAACCGAGATGATCTCTTGGAACGCATGCGTCGGGAAACAGAGCGGGCTTTGAACGATAAAAAAATCACGATGTCCGAAGCACGACTGCTGTTGCAAAACTATGAGCATAGTTTGAATGGTTATACCTATCTGACCGATTACTAGTTTGGTGGCATTGACAACTTAACGAGGCTCATCAAAATTCAGGCGCTTTTTTCTGACAGATCATGACTGAGACTAACTACGCAGTTGATTAAATCCCATCCAAACTACGAAAACCTCCGCTCTTACGGCATCCTAGTCGCCTACTTCTGTCTGGAGTATTGTTTAATTATGATGGAAAATATTGTAATTGGGCCAAATCAGGACGTCGGGTGGCTGATATAAATAAAATTGTGCCTTGCGCCAAGACTTAAATTTTATTCTCCAGTATTTGCTGAATAGAGCCTAAATTTCTTTAATACTAATCATCACATGATTCTACTTGCAAATTGTCTTGGATGTAGGATAACCCTCCTAGTTTTTGAATGAAGTCATTAGCTTTCTCTTGCACTTCAAATTTGACCACGATAGATCCATACTCTCCACCCACTTGAGTTCCTAAAGGCCATACTTCACAATCTTTATCAAGCTCATGAGCCACGCGAAGGGTCCCGCTACCGACCCATGAAGGATCTACTACCCTGCGCAACCCTGCTTAAGGAGGGATATGCGGGTTCTACTATGCTGGAATGTAAGCATGTTTCTAGGCGCTTTTAGAGCTTTTAGAGGCTAATTGACGAGTGGACCCCACACTTACCTATTGATTGTCAGGCTCAGGGTATGTGTTAGCTGCTGTGTCTCGCTTGCTCACTAAATTGTATTCCAGTTTTTATTGGTGTACTCACCATCTTTATCAAACCAATACTCATATCCACTTCTCAAAAAGCCAAGTGGCAGAGGATTTCTAGCCAGAGGGTTATGGAACAGTAACATCTCGTGGCTCAAATTGAAAACATCAACATGGGAATAAATTACTGCACTGATGCCAGAGTATTCAGGATTCACAAAATGGGTTGTTTCTATCTGAATTCCTGACGCTTTGGAAACACTATCTTGGTAAGCATAACTGGAATCAATAATTGCTGAAGTTTGGCTGTTTACAGTGATGGTTGGATTACCAAGAGGTAAGAGTGACTTGACTATTCTTGGAACGTCATAATCATCAAGTATAACTGAGGGTACTTGGGCAGCATTAATAGCAATAACGCAGGGTTCTTCATCACAGATTAAGTTCTTTTCCCTATACTTTTTGAACTGTTTGGACTTCGTATTAAATACAGACAATAGCCGCAATTTAATTGGATCATCAGGAACACTTCTAACTACTTCTAGCATTGACTCTTGAACTGCGTTTGCCCCATTACCGGGTGATACAGCAACCGCCTCTACCCATATCTTAGGTAAATCGGCAGACTTGATGCAAATGTCGGGACCTTCAGAACGACCTTTTTCAAGTTCTTTTCCAGAATCTAACAGAACTGCCACAAGATACATTTCCCAAAAACGCTGAGGAAATTGTGACCTTAGCTCATTAGCAAGATTTGAATCGAGGTAGCTATGAGTCTCTTCCCAAAGGTTTTGCGTTAATATTTTTGCTTTTGCACACTCAGGGTTGACCTCATCCTTGAGGGCAATAAAAAATTTGTCCGTGCCATCGGCTTCAAATATGTCGCTTTTGTTTGACATAATCTAATCTCTAATCCCGCAATCCTCATTATGAGACATTTGTACTCAAATCATAGCTGACCGAGAGTTTTGTGCCTGAATCGCTGAACGATGGAATGCGGATTTCAGCCAGTTAAATAGCTCAAAACAGGACCCCTGAATGAGAATTGCCGCCTTTAACCTCTTAGCACCCCCCGCAGATGCTCTTTGGAACCTAGCATGAGCGAAAGCAGAGACTAAAACATCAAATCATTGAACAGAGTAGTTGTTAACTTGCGCTTGATGTGCAAAATTCGAGCGATCTCTAGGCTCTCACTTCCCACCCGGTAGAACACACGACTTGGAAGGTTATTTTAGCCAGCGCCAAATTGTTGGCAACACAAACTTGCTCCTAGCTATGGCTAGAAACAACAGGTTATCGTCACAACTGTCCGAGCTTTACCAACTTCAAGGCTTTCTT
>JBAUTB010000147.1:0-2974 GCA_049582005.1 Gloeobacterales cyanobacterium
CATCCTTCATTTCTACGCGTTCAATGGCGATGCCCCAAGGTTCGGTAATCTCATCAACTACTTGTTGCACTTTAAAGTTGATTTTGTCGCGGTTTTGTAGCACATCATCCAAACCATTTTGACCGACGACATTGCGCAGCGTGGTCATGGCCGCTTGATAGACAGCCATTTCATAATTCTCAACCTTATTAATCGCCTTTGCCGCGTCACGAATGCGATAGTAGAGAACCGCATTGACCCGAATCGTGACGCTATCGGCAGTAATAGTTTCCTGCGGCTCGATAATGACAGTTTTAGTCCGGATATCAAGCCTAACTTTTTGATCAATTACAGGAATAATCCAATACAATCCAGGCCCCATCACTGCTTTGGTGCGTCCTAGGCGAAAGATGACCCCTCGCTGATATTCTCGGTCAAGCTTAAATCCAGAAGCCAAAAAAGCCAGCAATCCGATAGCTAACGGCGTGATAAATTCCATTTCGATGTGCCTTGAGTCAGATCTATGTTCTAGCACAGCCCAAAATCAGACTAGTCCGTCACACCCCTGAAACATGCGGTTCCAGACGCACCAGCGATGTGGGTCCTCTGCAACTTTTTGGCCTGCCTTACTACTGACATAGCCCACATGTCCACTATGAGGCGTCATTACAATCAATCTACGCATTGTTTTCAAAGGTTTATGGGGTGTGCCAAAGAATTCGATTGTCTCAATTGCTGCAAACTCTCTCCCAAAGAGGCTCGTAAGCGTTATTCTTGTTGGGAGATTGCTCATAGAATATGGGGTCTTTCCATTTTTTGAGCTTGCTTAAAACAATGGCTCCCGCTGTGCACCTACGCCGATGGTATACTGCGCAGCTTGTTCAATCCCTATCCTGAGCAGAATTGCGACTACTACTGTTGCTATAAAAGCAACTAATGAGCCAATAACAAACGCTTCTATACTGATCGATAATACATTTTTGATGCTTCGATTCATTCTCTCTCCTGGTTAATGGCTATATTCTCAACTCTTAGTTCTTTATTCCGCTTCCTTTTCATCATTTTCCAAATAGCCGCACCTAATCGAGCGTCTTTTTGCCTTTGAATAGTCTCCATAGCATCAGCATGAAGTAGCTCAGGCAAATCTTTACTCCTAAGCCAGTTATCAATCTGCTCAGAAGTGATTTCCCAGGATTCAGACCGTATCTCTGCAAGAAAATCCCGTTTGAATTCATGATAGAAAATTCGCGTATACTTCTTTACTGTTTGCTTGTCTCTTATGGGGCTATTTTTCAGAGTTTCATCCCACTCTTCCACAATTTTGGCAGTCTCGAAGTAGTCATACATCACAGCGAGAGCTAATTGTGAAGGACCGCTACCCTCGTAACCCCACTCGTACTCCTCGCTGTGATTGCGGATATTTCTGCGGGGCTTGAGGGGCTTCCCATCAACCGTTACAAAGCGACCTTTTAGCTGAAGTGCTCCGTCCTCGGCAAGTTTCAATTTATAGACTCGCTTACCTCTATAAACTTTCATGTGCTCACCCTATCAAAGCTTGGCTTCTGTCTCTTCATATGGATGACTCCAGGCTTATCAATCGTGATGGTTTCGATTGGCTTTGTAGAAACTGACGAGTAGATTTCTACTTTTGAGTGACAGTAGATGGAAGCTACGTCAAACTTTTGCCCCTGCGGATAAATCGTATAGCTTCCCCCGGTGGTTGGAGGTCCGGCCACAACTTTAAGCAGGATCTTACTCGGTGTCTCGTTTTGGATGGAGCACAGCGGGGCGGTTACCGGGTCAAACTCTTTCTCTTTAGCTGCCTGGCTGATTGAGTATCCGGCCACCAGGACAATCCCCGTCCTCAATAAAGCACCTCCTAGAAAGCTTTTCACTTTTCTATTCATGAACGCTCCTTATTGCCTTGTGGCCTGAGAGAACAAAACGGAAGCCAAGGCACAAACCGACTCCTCAGCTTCGACAATGCCACTATCAACAAACTTCTTTTGTGCGGTTTGCAGACAGTATTTCATCAAATCGGCATCCTGGTCCACCTTCGCCGCTAGTTGCTTTTTTTCCTCATCCGTCCAGGGCTTGAATACCTCCGGCTGCTGCCGTGGGCTATACCCTGGCGCATGGGCCGAGGCGGGGGGAGTTGCCGGGGTCCCTGGTGCTGTGTCCAACAGGGAATAGCCTGTACCCTTGGCATTCTTCACCAGTTGCAGTACATTCCCTTTTTTGAGCGGGGTTAAGGCAGGGTCGCCGGGGTCACCCCATAGTTTGGTTTCCTCGCCATCCGCTAAAGTCACCACTACGTTAATTCTGGGGCCGTTCTTCGTCTCTCTGGCTGGGCCTGCGGCATATTTCACAGTCCCCTGAACAATAGTCAGACTTGCCATGAATTCACCCTCCAAAAATAGGGCCGGGGCTTTCGTTCCCGACCTTGGTTTCTCTCCTTGGAAATAAGAACCTGAGACCTAGCCCTGTTCGTTACTTCGCTCCAGGGGGCCGACCTTGACCACTCTCACCCCTGGATTTACGTAATACGTGATTTCCCAAGAAATGCTCAGGCTTCCATCCTCAATTACTCCGGTATCTTCCGTGAGCGGGTCATCTCCGGGGTTCTCTGCTTGATGCCGGATGTTCTGCAAAAGCTCCAATGCCTTATCTTCTGGCATAGTCAAATCTCCAAAAATTAAGCTCCCGGCTTTTGACTGGGAGCTGATAATCGTCACTGGCTACAAGAGCGCTAGGGCATCAAAATCTGACCACGGCGCTGAATCAGCTTCTCAACTTCAAACGGTGAAATCTCACGGGCTAAAGGCTCGCTGAAGCCGCTACCCGTCCATTTCATCTCGACGAGGTAAAAGGTCTCTGGATGCACCACAGAACGGGTGGGATAGTGCGATATCCAGGTCAACCCTAACCAATCCAATCTGAACGCTCTAACCACTTCTGCCGCTAGTTCTGTAACAACCCTGCTAATGCTTTTCCC
>JBAUTB010000148.1:0-5870 GCA_049582005.1 Gloeobacterales cyanobacterium
GGTTGATAGCAATACTAAAATTCCGCCAATTAATTTTAGAATGAAAGCAGTGCCCAGTGTTTCATTTTTACCTGAAGGATCTTGGATAAGGTCCCGCACGACAATACTATCTAGACCAAGCGTTGCAAATGTGCTGAACAAGGCTACAAAAGCAGAGGCATAGTTAAACAATCCAAACTTTTCTGGGCCGAGATAGCGTGCAACCCAAACTCCAACGAATAAGCCGACACCCATCCTGAGAATGCGATCGCCAAATAACCAACTGACATTAGTTAGAGCCTTTTTTAAGTTCTGCCGACCATCCAGCCGTGTAAGGATAAATGAGGGTAAAAATTTGGCCCAGCTTATGTTCATTGTGAGTTTTTAGTAATGCATGGCTGCACTGTGTTTTATGATACCGAGTGCTTTGCGTAATTTGATCTAAATGTTTTTTAGTTCTCTTAATCACCCATTTCAAGATCCTTTAGATATTTACGCTTACAGTACTGAAGTATCCTGCCACTTTTGAACCAGTAGAGTAGAAAGGAAAGCCACTTAGTTTAGGATTCCCTATATGTTGCCTCAAGCTGCAATGAGCCCTCTAACATTCTGATGAACAGATCTGCATTAGCCTGAGGAACTGCGATACAACGAAGCTGTCTGATCTAGCTCCATACGAGAGAATACCCCTATTTCCCAGTTGGAAAACAATCCCTGCTTATATTTCTGAGCAGCCACGCAACCAATCATCGCCGCATTGTCGGTACAGTAGGCAAAAGCGGGAAAAACAACGGTAGCTCCCCGTTGTTTAGCTTCCTGTAAAAGTCTTTCCCGTAATCCTCGATTAGCAGCCACACCTCCACAGACGACTAGCGTAGACAGATTGAGGTGTTCTAAGGCATGCATAGATTTCTCAACCAGGACTTCGACCACGGCCTTCTGGAAACTGGCGCATAGGTCTGATAGTGGGAACTCCTCTCTAGGCAGTTGAGACCTTAGTTGCTCCACAGTCCTTCTTACAGCCGTTTTGAGTCCACTGAAGCTGGTGTCATAGGGGTGGTCTACCTTACCTTTAGGAAAAGCGAAAGCTCGGGGATTGCCCTCTTTGGCTAAGCGGTCGATTTCTGGTCCCCCTGGATAGGGTAAGCCTAGCAGTCTCGCCGTCTTGTCATAGGCCTCACCCGCTGCATCATCACGGGTCTGTCCCAATATTTCATAATGCCCATGAGCCCGGATATGGATCAGCATCGTATGTCCACCGGAGACCAAAAGGCATAGAAAAGGAGGCTCTAACGCAGGTTGTGCAAGAAAAGCGGAGTATAGATGACCTTCTAGATGATGGACTGCGATTAAGGGCTTCTGATGAATCCAGGCGAGGGTCTTTGCCGCCATGACCCCTGTTAATAAAGAACCGACTAGACCTGGCCCACAGGTCACTCCAATGCCATCAATCGCCTCCCACCCCATAGAAGAAGCAGCCAAGGTTTCTTCAATAACCGGATTAATCGTCAGGACGTGCTGCCGGGAAGCTACTTCCGGGACTACCCCTCCGTAACGTTTGTGCACTTCAATCTGAGAACTGACCACGGAGGCCAAGACCTCGCGATCCTGGATGATGGCGCAGGCCGTTTCGTCACAACTGGTTTCAAGGGCAAGAATTACAGCCATATCATAGTCAAAAGTTTATGTAACTCATTTGTAACAAATATGGATGTCTAACGTATAGTTATTTACCTTGGATTTAGGAAATTTTCTCTAGCATATTCCTGTAGATAGATGCAAATATAAAGTTCTTCAAATTTTTGCCTGGAGATGATCCCCGCCAATGAAAAAAGACTATAACAAGATAAAGAAACAATTTTTTCGGTGTTGGGGTAAGACCCAGGTTCTCTGTTGAAATAGGTATTTAGGGGGTTCTAGAAATGACACAAACTTTAGTTAGAAAAGCGGTCACGGCAAAAGAAATAGTTGCGGAAAAAATCTATGCCGAGCTTGCTATCCGACCCCGGTCTATTGTGCAATTGAGCCGTGACCTCGACTTGGCCCCATGGCAAATTTTCCGGGCTGTCCATGAATTGAATCAGGTAGGCAGAGCAGCTTACCTGCCCTCACGAGGACATTGGATTGTGACCGATTAAGGTTCTATTTGGCACTTATGGCCCTCAAGCCTTTTGCAAGGCTTGAGGGCCTCTCTATAGGCTGGGGTGTCTTGTATGCCAATCCGTAGCCTGCTCATAGGCATAGGCTACGCGGAACAACTTGGACTCCTGGAGGGCATCGCTCATTATCTGTAGCCCAATCGGTAGGCCTTTTCGGTCAAGCCCGCAGGGGATACTGATCCCCGCCCCTCCTCCCAGATTCAGGGGGATCGTGCATACATCGGAAAGGTACATGGTCAGAGGATCACTGACTTTTGCCCCAAACTCAAAAGCAGTCGTGGGAGAAGTCGGACCGACGAGGACATCGACCTTTTGATAGGCCTCTAGGAAGTCTTGTTTGATTAAAGTGCGGACTTTTTGGGCCTTGAGGTAATAGGCGTCGTAGTAGCCAGCGGATAAGGCATAGGTTCCGATCATGATTCTTCGTTTCACTTCAGGGCCAAAGCCCTCATCCCGTGTTTCCGAGTACATCGGAATCAGGGAATCGGCAGCTTTTCTGAAACCGTAGCGTACCCCATCATAACGAGCGAGGTTAGCAGAAGCTTCAGAGGGCGCAATGATGTAATAAACCGAGAGCCCGTATTGGAAACGAGGGCAAGCAATTTCTTGGACCGAAGCCCCTAGCTCTTTCAGTGTTTCGATGGCGCCTTCTACGGCAGCCTGAACATCTGGATCGGTGCCTGGACCAAAGAATTCGCGGACGACTCCGACGCTAACCCCCTTGAGGTCGGGGATCAGGGATTGGCTGTAATCCGGAATTTCAACCTTGAGGCTGGTGGAATCCTTGGGATCATGGCCTGCCAAAGTCTGTAAGACCAACGCCGCATCTTCTACCGTTGGCGCAAAGGGTCCAATTTGGTCAAGGGAAGAAGCAAAGGCAACCAAGCCATAACGGGAAACGAGTCCATAGGTAGGTTTAAGCCCCACTACGCCACAAAGCGCAGCTGGCTGACGGATAGACCCTCCCGTGTCAGAACCCAGAGAATAAACGGCTTCACCCGCCGCGACCGCTACGGCGGAACCACCGGAAGAACCGCCGGGCACACAGCGGGTATTCCATGGATTGCGAGAAGGTCCAAAGGCAGAATTTTCCGTAGAGGAGCCCATGGCAAATTCATCCAAATTAGTTTTGCCCATGAAGAGCGCCCCGGCCTCATCCAACTTATGGGTGACCGTAGACTCGTAGGGAGGCATATACCCTTGCAAAATTTTGGAAGCACAGGTCATCGGTGCCCCCATCGTACAAAGATTGTCCTTGAGCGCAACAGGAATGCCTGCTAAGAAACTAAGGGCTTCTCCAGCCCGAATCTTTTCGTCTACGCGGCGGGCTTGGGCCAAAGCTCGTTCACGGGTCAGGGTCAAAAAAGCATGGATTTCAGGTTCTACCTGAGTAATTCGCTGAAAAGTTTGTTCTGCCAGTTCAACAGCACTGATTTCCCGCTGGATGAGCTGTTGGTGGAGTTTACGAATGGTGCTCATGGATTCCCTTTCACGATGCATTCCAATGTTCCAGCTTATGATAACCGGGTACTATACACAGAGGTATGAAGACCCCCTATCCTCAAGAGGTACATAGTTTGGGAGTAACCTTGGAGCAATCTTTTGTCCCTAAAGAACTGAACGATGTCTATAGAACCCTTACCGATCTGGCTAAAAAACGCCAGGATGACTGTATAGGTCTGTTGGAGCTGCTCCGTTTTCTAGAAACCCTCCACGGCCAAATTCGAGACAACTATTACATCTCCTCGCTTCCTCAGAATCGAGGAGAACTCTACGCGCTATTAAAAGAAATGGAAGACCGAGATGGTTGGCCCCTCCTACCCCGGACAGAGACCCGTTCTCTATTGAAGCACTTAGATTCAGTGCATGACCGGGGGAATTTGGGGAATTTATAGATGGTGAGAATTTGCAGATCCCCTCAATAAAAAGAGAACAATCAGGCTCAAATGGCCCTGCCTTATTAAGGGGGGCAAGATTTTGCTAGCTTAAAATAACGCTTGATTATGGGGGGATCTACGTCATAATTGACCCCTGCATCAGACGTTCTAATCGTTTCTTTAACTCAATTTTCAGTAAAGGATAGCTACGCAAAGCTGGATCTTCAGCGACAATCTCTTGCGCTTTGACCCGAGCCAGCTCTAAGGTACTTTGATCATCCACCAGAGAGGCAAGCGCCAAGTCTGGCAATCCTGATTGACGGCTACCAAGGACTTCGCCTGGGCCTCTTAGCCGCAGATCCATTTCTGCAATCACAAAACCATCATTGGATTGCGCAAGCACATTTAACCGTTGAAGCGCGTAATCTCCTTGACTGTGGGTGATCAATACACAAAAACTCTGGGCCGCGCCCCGCCCAACCCGTCCTCTTAACTGGTGAAGTTGGGCAAGACCAAAACGTTCTGCATGTTCGATGACCATTACCGAAGCATTGGGCACATCCACCCCTACTTCAATAACGGTCGTTGAGACGAGGATATGTAGCTGATTGTCTCGAAACTGGTTAATGATGGCCTCTTTTTCCTCAGATTTCATTCGACCATGTAAGAGACCGACCTGAAATTCAGAGAAGACTTGAGATAAATGCTCATATTCTTCGGTGGCTGACTTCAAATCTAGCTTTTCTGATTCTTCAATTAAGGGAAGCACCACATAAATTTGATGTCCTTCTGCCAATTGACGACGCATGAGGTCATGGACTTGACTGCGGTCACCAGGACGAACGACGGACGTTTGGATGGGCTTTCGGCCTGGAGGTAATTCATCAATTTGACTGACATCAAGATCCCCATGCAGCGTGAGGGCTAAAGTTCGCGGTATCGGGGTCGCCGTCATCGTTAAAACATCAGGATTGCGACCTTTATTTTGGAGTATGGCGCGCTGTTGGACCCCAAACCGATGCTGCTCATCGATGACGGCTAGACCAAGATTCTGGAATTGAACGGCCTCTTGAATAAGAGCATGGGTCCCAACCAGAATTTTTAGCTCTCCAGTTTCCAACTGTCGCAAAATTTCTCGACGTTTGGCCGTTCGCACAGACCCTGTAAGTAACTCCACAGGAATATGCAATTGATTGAACCACTGGACCAATTTACGGTAATGCTGTTCTGCTAACACCTCGGTTGGTGCCATAAAGGCAGCTTGATATCCTGATTCCAACACAGCCAGGATAGATACTACGGCCACTACAGTTTTTCCAGAACCTACATCTCCTTGGACAAGACGGTTCATCGGTTGTGGAGCCGCTAAATCAGCAAGGATTTCCTCAATCACTCTTTTCTGAGCCCCGGTTAGGGAGAATGGTAATAACTTATAAAAATCACGGATCAACGTACCTTGTGTTTGAAAAGAGATTCCAGGTTCCTGTTCTTTCTGTTGCCAACGTCTGCGCAATAGTCCTAGCTGCAAAAAGAAAAATTCATCAAATACTAAGCGTTGGCGTGCTTTTTTTTGATCTTCGCTGTTCTCAGGAAAATGGACCTTCCCAATAGCTTGGGGCAGATCTAGGAAGGATAAATCTTGTCTCAAAGAAAGCGGGAGAGGCTCACCCAAAGCTTCAGCATAGGGCAGTGCACGTTGCACAGCACGGCGGATCAGACTTGAGGGAACACCTTCCGTCAAGGCATAGATCGGGATAATCTTTCCCTTAAAGAGGCCACCTTCTTCGTCGAGGACTTCTATTTCCGGCTTATCAAGAGATAATCCGCTCGCATTCTTCTTTACTAAGCCGCTAAC
>JBAUTB010000149.1:0-9810 GCA_049582005.1 Gloeobacterales cyanobacterium
GTTGTACTACGAAGGAATAATTCAGGATATTACAGGCCGTAAACAACGCGAAAATGAATTGAAACGACAATTAGCAGAACTGAAGATTGAAATTGACCAGAATAAACGCGAAAGAGAGGTGGCAATGCTGACTGAAAGTAGCTACTTTCAGGAGGTGCGACAAGAGATAGAAGAAGTGAACTTGGATGAGTTTTGGAATTGAGAGGGCATCTTGCTTGCCTGGAATGGAATGAAGTGTTTTCCCTGAAAACGCAAGCCAAATTTGACAGCATAACAAATGCCTGAAGGTGGAACGGAGCGAAGGTTATCTATTGAGTTACAAAGGTTATTGCCGTCCGGCGAGCCCAGCTGATGTGCCTCTAAGATAGGCGTAAGCTCTTCCGCCGGACCCATTGAAAACCCTCTTCAGGGGTAATGACAGCGATATCTATAGGTCCTCCACAACTCTGGACTTGACTAGCAAAACGTTGAAACTGAATTTGTGTATTCATCAGAAAGTCTACGAATTCTATTCCTTCTTGCAGGCTCATGGCGTAATAGGGGGGATTCATCTGTACAGACTGATCTAGGGACTCTAAAAGTGTTTTATCTAGGTGAGGAGCAATGGCCTGGAAATAAATAGGGGATCGACCTAAGAGAAGTCGAGTTACCGCCTCGAAATCTCCATCCCAGAAACTGACAGATTCAGAGAGATCAAAAAAGTTTTGAGCCCCGTCTTCAAAAGCCGTAATTTTGTACAATTCTGCTTCAAATCCCTGGACAGCCTCTCGATTGAATCCAGCCAAGACCAGGGTTGTCGTTGTGCCTTCGTCAGACGGAGCTAGAAACTTTTGCAGTCGTTCGGCGACATGGCGAATAGAAAGATTGGCGGGCAACTCACTATCGAAAGCCCTGATCCAGGAGGAAAGCGCTTTCGATTGCAGAAAACCGCTCCCGCAGGTCAGGATAGCCGCTGGATAATCCTTTAAAGGGAATAACTTTTGGACCTCCGAGTAATAGACGGGAACCGGGCCTTCACTGATAGTCATTCGGCTTTCTGCCGCCAAAACCAGCCCTTCTGCTACTTTTAACGCAAAAATTAGAGTCACAGATAGATTCAGATAGTAGGTAGGGGTACTTAGTCTATACCCTACAGAAAACAAATAGAAAAAAAAGCTAGAATTTTATAGTATAACTCTCCGGTGAAGTGGATTTATGAGCTTCTGGACACAACGCTTATCAACGCTAGCTCTTATTGCTGCTGTTGCAGGGGGGAGTTTCACGGCTGGTTCCTTGATGGTCCGTGAACTCAATGGATCCCCAACACAAGCAGCCCCACAGGCGATCCAAACGAGCAATGTTGAAGGGGGAGAACAGTCTGCCCCAGCCCAGTCTGCCACCGTTGAACGAGCGGTAGGCGTGTTGGGTCCGAATTTTATTGCGGATGCTGCAGAGAAAGCATCCCCTGCCGTAGTGACCATAGACACGGAGCGGAAAGTAGATGCCCAGCAGGAACGCAATGATTCTCTGGATAAGCTAGACCCCTTATTTAGAGAATTTTTCGGTAATCGGCTTCCTGAACTGCCTAAAAATTATCGTCAGCGCGGCTCCGGGTCTGGTTTTATCGTTTCTGCAGATGGCACGATTTTTACCAATGCCCATGTGGTTGAAGGTGTAGATACGGTCAAGGTGACTTTACAAGATGGGCGGACTTTTACGGGTAAGGTGCGGGGGAGAGATCCTCTAACGGACCTTGCCGTAGTAAAGATTCAGGCTCCCTCCGCTCTTCCGACAGTGGAAATGGGCAGCTCTGCTAAACTCCGGCCTGGCGAATGGGTGATTGCTCTGGGCAACCCCCTGAGGTTGAAAAATACGGTGACGGCGGGAATAGTCAGTGCCTTGGCTCGTGGCAGCGATGAAGTAGGTGTTGGCGACAAACGGGTAGATTTTATTCAAACCGATGCTGCGATCAATCCGGGTAATTCCGGTGGACCCTTGATCAATATCTATGGTCAGGTGGTGGGCATTAACACGGCCATTATCCAAGGAGCTTCAGGTATTGGTTTTGCCATCCCGATTGATGAAGTTCGAAGCATCACAGACCGTTTGATCGCCGATGGTAAGGTCATCCGTCCCTTCATTGGGGTACAGATGGTGACCCTTTCCCCAGATGTGTTGCGCCAATTGAAAGAAGAAGCTGATAAGAGCGTTGTTCTTCCAACCCTAGATAAAGGGGTGCTGGTGCAGCGTGTAATTCCCAAGTCTCCGGCGGCTAAGGGTGGACTGATCGCAGGCGATGTCATTGTAGAAGTGGATAATGCCCAGGTTCTCACCGCAAAAGATGTGCAAGAACGAGTAGGCACCCATCATGTCGGTGAAAAAGTAATGTTTAAAGTGCAGCGCAAAGCAGAAGTAAAAATTCTTCAATTGGAAACGGAAGAACTCAAAAACCAATTTAGTTAGACTCAGTATATCTACGGAAATATGCGTATAATGTGTCCCTAAGAGTCATACTTTAACCTTGGGGGAGGACACTACCTGTAGCCATAAATCTAATATGGAGTCCATATGTAGCGGTTGATACAGAAATTTTGCCCCTTGATATAGAGGCTTTTTATAGTGGGAACACTATGGATATGGTCTATGTCATGAAAAAAAAGTTAAGCTCTCTGCGACCTCTAATTAGCGCTTTCATACTGAACCTATGGCCTGAAATTCTTTCTGCTCAAAATGCGAGGAGTTTAGCACAATGACCACTCATCCAATCTGGAAACAGGCACTCGAACCAGGGCAATTTCAGGCCCCTGAGTTAGAAGAACTAGAAATGCTAGCGTCGCTCACGGAAGAGCCGGAACGTTCCGTGATAGTGGAAGGTGAGCTTACTGCCCGTCCGGCATCCAAAGCGGGAACCGATGATTTGATTCGGATGTATCTCCAAGAAATTGGTCGTGTTCCTTTGCTCAAAGCGTCAGAAGAAATTGAATTAGCTCGTCGAATTGCAGATTGGTTGGTACTGGAAGAGGCTAGACTCACGCTGAAGGCTGAGTTGGAGCGCATACCAACGGATGCAGAGATGGCAGCGCTGTTGAAACTGACGGTTATCGAGTATCGCCGTAAGGTCCATGAGGGTAAAAAAGCAAAAGCGCATTTGATCAAGGCTAATTTACGGCTGGTGGTTTCTGTAGCCAAGAAATACCAGGGTAGGGGTTTGCCTTTATTGGATCTGATCCAGGAAGGGACCTTGGGTTTGATTCGAGCGGCAGAAAAATTTGATCATACCCGTGGTTTTAAATTTTCCACCTATGCCACCTGGTGGATTCGCCAGGGCATTACCCGGGCGATTGCAATGCAGGCTCGGACTATTCGTCTCCCGGTTCACATCGTAGAGAAGGTCAATAAGATTAAAAAGATGACCCGTCAGTTATCTCAGCAGTTTGGACGTACCCCCACGGAGCGGGAAGTAGCAGAATCCGTGGACATGGAGCCGGAACAATTACGCTTTGTCCGTAGGGCTATTCAGCTTCCTGTCTCTTTGGAAACCCCGGTAGGCCGGGAAGAAGACACCGCTTTAGGAGACTTGATTCAGGCTCCCGGAGATATGCCTGAGCAGGATGTAACCCGTTCCCTGATGCGTCAAGATTTAGAATCGTTGCTTCAGACGCTTACGACGCGCGAGCGGGACGTGTTGCGTCTACGCTATGGTTTGGCCGATGGTCGAACTCGGACGTTAGATGAGGTTGGTCAGCATTTTACGTTGACCCGCGAACGCATTCGTCAGATCGAAGCGCGGGCGCTGCGTAAATTACGTCATCCCCAGCGCTTGCAAAAAGTCCGGGAATATTTAGAAGGTATCGAGCTGACGTAGTCCTGGGATAATAGGATGGATGAGCATCGTTACCGTACAATCTGTTCAAAAACAGTTTGGTCTCAAGACCCTGTTGAATCAGGCCAGCTTTAGCCTGGATATCTCGGATAAGGTCGGCCTTATCGGCACCAATGGTTCTGGCAAATCGACCCTACTGAAGATGATTGCTGGCCTAGAACCCCCCGATGGAGGCCAGATCCTGATCAATTCGGGGATACGGACGGTCTATTTACCGCAAGACCCTGACTTGGATGAGGAACATACCGTCCTAGAACAGGTGTTCGCCGATAGTGGCGAAGATATGAATCTCGTCCGTGACTATGAGCAGATTTCTGCCCAATGGCTTCACGATCCGGAAAATACAGCTTTGAGCGCTCGCCTGTCTGAGATTTCCCACCGCATGGATGCCTGTGGAGCTTGGGAATTGGAGACGAAGGCCAAAATCATCCTGACTAAGCTGGGCATTGAAGATATGGATGCTCGGATTGGGACGCTATCCGGAGGATATCGCAAGCGGGTCGCTCTTGCGGCGGCACTCCTGTCAGAACCCGATGCGCTGCTGATGGATGAACCGACGAACCATTTGGATGCGCTGTCGGTGGAGTGGTTACAAAATTATTTGAATCGCTACCGGGGAGCGATCTTGCTGATTACCCACGACCGTTATTTCTTAGATCAGGTAACCAACCGGATTATTGAAATCGACCGCGGAGACCTCTATCCCTACAACGGTAATTATTCCTATTATCTAGAGAAGAAAGCTCTGGCGGAAGAGTCTGCGGCCAGCACGCAGCGGAAACATCAGGGCCTTCTGCGCCGGGAGTTGGAATGGTTAAAACGAGGCCCAAAAGCCCGGAGTACGAAACAGAAAGCCCGCATTGAACGCGCTCATGCCCTGAGAGATACGGAGTTCAAGCAAGCTCATGGCAAGGTAGATATTGCTACGCCAACCCGTCGCCTGGGCAAGAAGGTTATTGAACTCACCCAAGTTTCCAAGGCCTATGCAGGACGCACCTTCATTAAAAACTTTACCTATGAATTTAGTCCCGAAGACCGCATCGGTATTATTGGGGGCAATGGGGTCGGCAAATCGACGTTGATGGATATCATCACCGGTCGCATCCAACCCGATTCGGGCAAGGTTGAGATTGGCGGTACGGTTCATATCGGTTACTTTGATCAAAATTCAGAAGCCTTATTCACGGCAATGAATGATAAACAACGAGTGATCGACTACATCAAAGAAGAAGGCGAATTTATCAAAATTGCGGATGGTACCCAAATTAGTGCCTCGCAAATGCTGGAACGTTTTCTATTTCCAGGCAGTCAACAGTATGCTCCCGTGGAAAATCTTTCCGGAGGAGAAAAACGACGTTTATTTCTTTTGCGGGTCCTGATGGGCGCACCGAATGTCTTGATCTTAGATGAACCAACGAATGATCTGGATGTGCAAACGCTTTCGGTTCTTGAAGAATATTTAGAAGATTTTGCCGGTTGTGTCCTGGTGGTATCCCATGACCGTTACTTTTTAGACCGTGTTGTAGATACGATTTTTGCTTTTGAACCAGGTGGAACTCTACGTCAATATCCAGGGAATTATTCTACCTATTTGGATTTTAAAAAGTCAGAGGAAGCATCGTCCAGTCAGCTTTCAGATAGCCAAAAACTAAAACAAGGCCAGACAAAAGAATTACCTGTCGTGACGAGTGCAAACCAAAAACTTCGAAAACTTTCTAACAAGGAAAAGCGTGAATTTGAAACGATTGAAGACAAGATTGCTGCGATAGAAGTAGAAAAGGCTGAAATTGAACAAGCCCTAACTACACCTCCCAGTGATTTTGTGAAGGTGCAAGAGCTCTATGAAAAATTAGAGTCTCTGAACCAGGCAATCGAAACAGCGACAGAGCGTTGGTTAGAATTGGCAGAAATTGAATCGTAATCTCTCCCCTAGTCCTTCATAAGAACGGCAGTTAGCTGACTCTCTCCATTAACGACCAAGACTTTCTGCGATAAACGTCGTTATTAACGTATTCAAGGAAACACCTTCAGCCTGCGCCCTTGCCACTAAGCCGGCGTGCATGGGTTTTGGGCTTACACCCCCCTAAAAGTAGCAATTTATTAACTACCTTATTGCATCTTTTCGAGGGGTTGAACAAAAACACTCTATTGCTTTAGTAAATAAATGATAAGACCAAAAGAATAGTCTATTTAACCGAAAAATCGTTCAGTGACATTTTATTTTTAACCTCTATAATTATGGTGCTAATAGAACCAATCCTAGGATTGAGTAAAAATACTCATTATTAAAAGGACTATTTAATAATTTTCACCTAGTTATCATAGGTGGAATATACAGAAAATTCAGTCTAAACAGTAGTTAGCCTCACCTGCCCATGTTCTGAAACATCAACTTTTCATCATAAAGAAAAGTAAATTTTTTAGTAGGAAACGGTTATGTCACTCCCCAATGGGCCAAAAACTCCAGCAATCTGGCAAATGTTGCACTGGATTGTTAGGCCGGTTTCATTTATGCGTAGCTGTACCCAAGACTACGGCGACTGCTTCACAGTAAGGCTGGGTGAAAAATTTGCTCCCGTCGTCTTCTTCAGTCATCCTCAAGCCCTGCAAACCATTTTGACTAATGATGATTCCAAATTGTTCGATGCTCCTGGTGAGCTAAACGGTCTATTTGAACCACTTCTGGGAACGCAATCTTTGATTGGGTTAAGTGGTGATCGCCACCGCAGAATGCGTCAGCTAATGATGCCCCCGTTTCATGGAGAACGGATGCGTTCCTACGGACAACTCATGGGTGACGTCACTGAGGACGTGGTAGGTGAATGGATTATTGGTAAATCCTTCTCTGTGCGGGAGTCCATGCAAGCTATTTCCCTGCGGGTGATCCTGGGGGCTGTGTTTGGTTTAGCCGAGGGACTCCGCTATCAGCAACTAGAGAAACTTCTGGGGACCATGCTCAATGAAATGAGTACTCCCTGGAGTGTCAGCCCCCTCTTTTTTCCAATCCTTCGTCAGGATCTAGGTCCACTCAGTCCGTGGGGGAACTTTGTCCGTAAGCGACAACAAACAGACCAGATCATCTACGAGGAGATCGCAGAGCGCCGAACCCATCCAAACGCCTCTCGTAACGATATCCTCACTTTGCTCATGTCTGCCCGTGATCAAGCAGGTGAGCCCATGACGGATGTGGAGTTACGCGACGAGTTGATGACGCTTTTAGTAGCGGGTCATGAAACGACGGCCACCGCTCTGACTTGGGCAATGTATTGGATTCACAAATTTCCAAGAGTCCGTGAGCAGCTGTTGCAGGAACTTCAGGGACTCGATGATCCCCTCGATTCCAGTGCACTTTTCCACCTCCCCTATCTGAACGCGGTTTGTTGTGAAACGC
Source organism: Gloeobacterales cyanobacterium (assembly GCA_049582005.1). GTDB lineage: Bacteria > Cyanobacteriota > Cyanobacteriia > Gloeobacterales > PMM-0068 > Sivonenia. The sequence continues at coordinate 7,254 of JBAUTB010000149.1, forward strand.
TACGGATTTACCCTGTGGGAATGATGACTTTTCCACGAGTCGTTAGAGAGCCCGTTGAGTTGATGGGGCACTCGCTTGAACCTGGCACCATCGTGATCGGATGTATTTATCTAGCCCATCACCGCGAGGATGTCTACCCAGAGCCAGATCAGTTCAGACCAGAACGGTTTTTGGAACATCAATTTTCCCCTTTTGAATATTTACCTTTTGGTGGGGGTAGCCGACGTTGTATTGGTATGGCGTTTGCTCAATTTGAAATGAAAGTGGTCTTGAGCCAAATCTTGTCACAGGTTGAACTAGCGCTAGCTGATACCCATTCAGTGTGGCCAGTGCGCCGAGGGTTGACCTCAGGAGCGTCTCCGGTACGGATGGTTGTCAAAGCCCACCATCCTACTAAGCGGGTTCGAAGAAACTATCCAGATTCGCTAATCAAATCATAAGTTATGTAGTCGGGGCGTAATGCTTACAGAAGCTATTGGTTAAGTAAGGGGTTATAAGCTGGAACCCTCGGAGTTTTTGAAGTTGGGGTCTGAGGTGCAGTGGAACCGAAAACAGGGTTAAGTGGCTATTTTGAATGACCAAATGAAAATCAGACAATCTGGCGTGTTAATTTTCACGCCTAAGCACAGTCTTAAAAGCGCTGTAGGGGAATGCCTTCAAGACTTCGGCTCTTCCGGATTCTTGTTATAAAACGATACAAAACACTTTATAAATAAAGCCTGAAATTGGCTACTTCAAAGCTAAGCAGGCATTTTTTCAGTTCACTTTGGACGAGGTGCCGCCAGAAGATGTCGCGTTTCTACTGCAAAGGTATTTCCCTGAACAAACGCTAACGGTAGAACCACTGAGTACCAATGAATATTACGCATAGCGCAGAGAAATTGTCCTAACAGTAGCGAGGCTGTCACCAGCCGCCATGCGAAAGCTGAAATGCTCTTCCCGTGATGGTTTTACTAAAAAAACTTGCTCCAACGAAAACTTGTCCATTAATGACTTACCGTTTCTCCAGTTTACTTTCGGCTTCACGATAGCTATACAAAGCCCCTTGTTCGCATTGTAATTTCGCTAAATCAGGATGAATGGAGGTGCCAAAGACAGAGGTTGTTGTCGGAGTGCTTTACCAATCACACTCAGGATTACGGCACATTTTTTCGAGGAGCTTTTCGACCTTGGTCATATGAAAATGATAGTACAGGTGATGTCTATTTATCTGTATCTCATTTCGTGTAAAACTGATTGACGTCAGTGAACGAATCTTGAGAGACACATCCGGTTTCTATTAGTTCAACTTCCATAAGAGGAAGCAATAAGGGATTTTGCAAATTTCTTTCTTTCTGCTTACTCTATCTTATCTATCATTAGTCCAAGATGGATTAGTAACATTAGCGGCCACATTGCACAACAAAAGGCGGTGCTAAAATGGTAAATATTCTCTCAAACTGAAATCATAAACCAAGTTACCATTTTACTATCGGAATAATTCTTCGTTAAAATGAATCAACTTAGAGAAAAGATTTATCAAATTATTTTTGGTGTAGATACACCAGCGGGTAAAGGCTTTGACATAATATTGCTTATCCTGATCCTTTCAAGCATTACCATTCTCATGTTGGAAACTGTTCAGGAACTCAACAAATGGGCACCAACTTTCATAGCCCTAGACTGGATCATTACCGGATTATTTACCATTGAATACTTTCTGCGAATTTGGACCTCCAGAAGAAGAATGCAATACGTATTCAGTATTTATGGATTAATTGATCTATTTTCCATTCTCCCTACTTATATAAGCTTATTTATTTCAGGCAGCCATACATTTGCTATCATCCGTGCCCTTAGATTACTCCGCGTATTTCGTGTTTTAAAACTGGTTCGATTTATGGGTGAGGCGAGCAAACTAAAGGTTGCCTTGAAAACCAGTTCTCCGAAAATTCTTGTTTTTCTCTTCTTCGTCACAATCGTTAGTGTTTTTGTAGGTACATTGATGTATATGATTGAAGGCCCGGAAAATGGCTTCACAAATATTCCAAGAAGTGTCTACTGGGCTATTGTTACCCTAACTACTGTTGGCTATGGTGATATTGCACCTCAAACAACCCTGGGCCAATTCCTGTCCATGATCTTAATGATTACTGGTTATGGTGTGATTGCGGTGCCAACTGGACTGGTAACGGCTGAAATGGTTAAAGAGAATACTATTGTTTCAGATACGGCTTCATTGGCGATAAAAAAATGTGACCCTTGTGGAAACAGAGAGCATAGAGAAAATGCTAAATTTTGTAGCGAATGTGGGCATGAGTTATTGATTCGCTGAACGTAATTTTCTTCCTTATATTGCCTATACTTTCTATCAATTCACATTTCCCAAAAGAGAGCAATCTGACATTGCCCACCTTGCACTAAAATAGCTAGTTTAAAAAATACACTATTATATGTGTTTTTTATATTCACTATCCATATAGATAACTGCAACTAAACTAGTTAATAGTAAAGAGGCTAAACCATATTCAGTATAATAGACTAAAACACATATTATAGTAGTTATCCAAAAATACAT
>JBAUTB010000150.1:0-27990 GCA_049582005.1 Gloeobacterales cyanobacterium
TTTAACATAGCCTCCACCGCAAATGTCAAATCTCGCTGGATCGTGCTGTGTTTCCCTTGTGGCATTGGCTTCTGAATAATTTGACCGTCAACATACTCACTGGCAGGTTTCGTTTCTGGCAGTTTGAGAAACTCTTCCAGGGACAGGATTTTGGATGGGGTTTGTACCATAGGTAGCGGCTTCCAAGGAGTCGAGCAGTAGATCTTATTTTAATGACGGCGAAGTTCTTAAGTGTGCCCCATCTTTAACGCATATCTAAGGGCAACTGTTCGGCAGGCATCTGAGGGGCCTGATAGCCTAAATGCTGATAGGCACTCGCAGTCGCCATTCTTCCCCGTGGGGTCCTTTGCAAGTAACCAATTTGCAAAAGATAGGGTTCATAGACTTCTTCTAACGTTTGGCTGTCCTCTCCCGTAGCCGCCGCTAAGGTGTCCAGTCCGACGGGACCGCCCCCATAGTTTTCAATCAATGTTTGGAGCAACTTGCGGTCCGTCCAATCTAAACCCATCGGGTCTACATTAAAAAGTTCGAGAGCTTTGGCGGCCACGGCCTGCGTAATCGTCCCCTCTGCTTTGACCTGGGCATAGTCACGGACCCGGCGCAGTAAACGATTGGCAATTCGGGGTGTACCTCTGGAACGACGGGCCAATTCATTCGCTCCCATCGGTTCAATGGCAATCTCTAATAAACGAGCAGTGCGGGTGACAATGGCCTCCAATTCATCCAGTTCATAGAATCGCAAGCGTTGCACCAGCCCAAAACGGTCCCTTAAAGGAGAAGTCAAAGCGCCTATTTTAGTCGTGGCCCCGACCAAGGTAAATCGAGGCAGGGTGATACTTGTAATCCGGGCGCTGCGGCCTTTCCCAATCGTGATATCCAAGCGAAAATCCTCCATTGCTGGATAGAGAATTTCTTCGCTAACTCTAGGGAGTCGATGGATTTCATCAATAAAAAGCAGGTCTCCAGGTTTTATATTCACCAAAAGCCCTGCAATATCTTTAGGGCTGGAGAGGGCTGGAGCACTGGTGAGATGGAGCTTTACCCCCATCGCCTGGGCCAAAATTTGGGAAATGGTCGTTTTTCCCAAGCCCGGAGGTCCATAGAACAAGAGATGGTCTAGACATTCTCCCCGTGACTGGGCCGCCTGAATAGCAATTGAAAGGACATCTTTGAGGTCTTTCTGCCCGATATACTCATCCATCGACTGGGGACGGATGGTTTCTTCTTGGCTACCCTGCTCTTCGGTGTCCAAAGTAGTACCTTGGAGTAAAGGCTCTGTGAACTTAGCCGTCTTAGAAGCTTTTTCAGAGGGCTGGTTAGCCGGTTGTGGATTATGGGAAGAAACAATGGCCATGCGCCAATCTTAAACCATCCATCTTAACTATCGGTGCCCATCCGCGTAGATAGACCAATTATGTTTGGCCGAGACAGGCACAAATTATGGGATGCGAGTACAATATGGTCCAACTATTAAGTAAGTAGCCCAACGTGCATAAGACGACTGTTTTACACCGAAAACAACCTCTATCCATAAACGGCCAGGAGCTTTCCTGTAATGAGCCCAAAGGCAAGAGGTTTTTATGAAACTCAATACCCGTCAACAACAAATTTTCCAGGCCACCGTGCGTTGCTATATTGCTACAGCAGAACCCGTCGGCTCTAAAACCCTGACCGAACAGTATGACTTTGGGGTCAGTCCAGCGACTATCCGCAATGTGATGAACTTACTAGAAAATGCGGGCTTACTGTTCCAACCCCATACGTCTGCCGGACGCATCCCCTCTGATTTTGGCTATCGAGTTTATGTGAATGAGCTCTTAGAACCCCCAGCTTTTCTAGCCCAATCCATGACCGAGGCGCTGGCCAGTGCCATGGATAACCATTCCTACCATAGCCTAGAGAGTCTTCTGCAAGGGGCTTCCCGCATCTTATCTTCCCTGAGTGGCTATGTGGCTATGGTAACTGCACCGAGGGGGCAACATCTCCATATTCGCCATTTGCAACTAGTGGCTATCGACGAGCGCAGAGCCATGCTCATCGTAGTCACCGATTCGTATCATACGCAGTCGTTGATTGTAGATTTACCAGAAGCAACACAGTCAGAAGAGCTAGAACTACTCAACAATTTCTTGAATGCTACTCTGACCAAACAACCCCTCACCGACCTCTCCACCCAACAGTTGGGAGAACTCCATCGGGAATTTAGTCAATGGGCCGATTTCGTGCGGGGACTTTTTGACAAAATCCGCCAAGCCATCGCCAAACCCCAGACAGAACAAATTTTTATCAGTGGCGTCCATGCGGTCCTCAGTCAACCAGAATTCTTGGACCCTTACCGCGTGAAAGCTTTGGTCAGTCTCTTAGAAGAACAACGGGAAGAACTTGGCTCACTGATTGCCCCACAGGACTTTACTACCCAGAGTAAGGTGACTATTCGCATTGGTTCGGAAAATCCTCTACAACCGATGCAGGCATGCACGTTAGTATCTCAGACCTATGAGCATGATGGGGTTCCTGTCGGCTCTGTGAGCATTCTCGGCCCCACCCGTTTACAGTACGACCGGGCGATTGCCTCCGTGCAAGCGACCGCAGGACATCTCACCGCAACCCTTTCTTCAAGAAGCTATCCCACCCCCTCGAAAACGGAAACATCTCAACCCGAGACGTTAAAACAGGTATCTATACCTAAAGAAGTTATTAAAAACGCTACGAAACCAGAAGGGAAGAACTAGAATACATCACAAGATACCTCCTAACTGCGTCCTCAGCCCTAATGCCAAAACACTAGGGCTTTTATCTCTATAAGATCAGGGATTGGCAGTCTCAAGCAGGATTTGCTCATTATCCCCATGAGGATTGAGAATGGTTACCAAAACACAGTTGCCGTTAGGAATAGGCTAGGTCGGCCGGTAAAGAACGTCTCTTGATTTGCTTCAGGAATTGTTCTAAATCAGAACCTTCTAAGCACTCATGGGTAAGAAGACTCTGGGCCATTTCTTCCAGAAGGGTATGATTCTGGCGGAGGGTAGCCATCGCTTGATCATAAGCTTCGTCTACCAGGTTGCGAATAGCCCGGTCAATCATTTGAGCGGTGGCTTCGCTGGTTTTGCGCCGCTCTGTTCCGTCTTCTAGAAAATTCCGGCCTTCCCGCAGATAGCAAACATTTCCCAAATCGTGGCTCATCCCCAATTGAGTCACCATCTGCTCGGCAATCTCTGTGACTTTGGCGAGATCATTGGCTGCACCTGTAGAAACTTCTCCATTGAACATCAGGTCTTCCGCCGCTCTCCCTCCTAAAAGCGTGGCGAGCTGACCAAAAAGCTCTGTTCGGGTAAGCAGATGGCGGTCTTCCTGGGGAAGTTGTAGGGTATAGCCCAGAGCCTGCTGCCCCCGTGGAATAATCGAAATTTTGCGTAGGGGGTCAGAACCTAAAACACTACTGCCTACAATGGCATGACCGACTTCGTGATAGGCCACGGTGACCCGTTCTTGCTGGTTCAGGACCCTCCCCATTTTCTGCAAACCCGCAATCAAGCGTTCTAAGGCTTCATTCAAATCTTTCATTTCTACAGCCGGGGCATCTCTACGGGCCGCCAAAAGCGCTGCTTCATTGACCAGGTTGGCGAGGTCGGCTCCTGCGAAACCCATCGTTTCGGCTGCCAAGAGTTCTAAATCTGCGGTCTCGCCCAAAGAAACTTTCTGGGCATGTAAGCGCAGGACGGCTAGACGTCCCTGTCTATCGGGGCGATCTACCAAGACCTGACGGTCAAAACGACCTGGCCGCAGTAGTGCGTGGTCCAACGAATCAGGACGGTTGGTAGCCGCAATGACAATGACATTCTCCGTAGGGTCAAACCCATCCATCTCAGAGAGCAACTGGTTCAGGGTCTGTTCTCGCTCGTCATTGGACAGCATCGGGTTACTCCCCCGTGACTTCCCAATCGCATCTAGTTCATCGATGAAAATAATGCAGGGCGCCTGAGCTTTAGCTTGTTCAAACAGGTCCCGCACCCGTGCAGAACCCACGCCTACAAACATCTCCACAAAAGCCGAACCTCCAATCGAAAAGAATGGTACCCCAGCTTCACCCGCCAAGGCTCTGGCAATCAGGGTTTTACCCGTCCCCGGAGGACCGATGAGCAAGATACCTTTGGGGACTTTACCTCCTAAACGGGTAAATTTTTTGGGGTTACGCAAGAATTCCACTACTTCTTCAAGCTCTTGCTTGGCTTCATCGACCCCAGCGACATCCGCAAAGGTTGTTTTATTCTCCCCAGGCCCCATAGACAAGCGGGCACCACTTTTACTAAAAGACATGAACCCCTTTTCCGGACTGCCCCTACGGCTAAAGAGCCAACCCAAACCTAAAATCGAAAGGATAACAATAGGCCAGACCATCCCACTACCAAAGCCTGTGGATTCGACTGCGCCCTCAAAAGTGACTCCGTTGCGTTGAAGGGTGGGGAGCAGGTTCGGATCCGCGACCGGGATCGTCTTAAAGCGTTGATTTTGGGGTACAGCATTCTGGCGATAGGTACCGACAATTTGTTGGTTAGAGAGGGTAACCTCTTCTACCTTTCCACTATTTACTTCCTGTAAAAACTGACTGTAGGGAATATTTTGAACGGATGGAACAGAGGGAGCAAAAAAAATAAATCCCAAGCTTAAAATAATCACTCCAAGGATGCCCCATCCCAGGAATGTAAGATCATCTTCAGGCGTAGGAGTAGGAATTTTATCCATATCTATGAGGTAGTACTTATACTTCTATGGTCGAAGAAAAACATAAGAGTGCCAGGCCTTCGCAGCTTCTCGTAATCTTTTTTAGTTTTTCTTTACATTGCAGAATTATTTAACAGCCTCTAATTTTAGATTAGAGAGATGAATTAACTAGTTATATGCTCTGAAAATCTGTTTAAAACAGGTTTGCGACGAATTCAAAAACAATCGAAGAACTTGAAATTATTTAGATCAATTATAACTTATCTAAATGGCATAAACAACAACTTGAGTAATTCTAAACACCTGCATTGAGGGAGCGGGGGGGGGCAGCAAACTGCGGTTTTACGTATTGATTGGAGCAATACAGTTAGGGTAGGCTTACGCTAATTCCAAGGACTATCTGTTTTGATTTCTGAACCTACTGCTCTTCTCGCTTCGTTTTTAGGCTTTATCGCCCTCATTTTCTGGCTATCGGAACAAAAACCACTCAAAAATCTTTTTGACCTTGTACCGCCGGTGATTTGGATCTATGCACTGCCCGCAGGAATGACTGCACTCAGCATCACCCCGAAAGAATCACCCCTTTATCCATTGCTCTCTGGGACTTTATTACCTGCCGCCTTGGTCCTTTTGCTGCTGGGTACAGATCTAGTTGGAGTATTTAAAATTGGTCGCCCAGCCCTGATCATGACCTTGGTTGGATGCCTAGGCATCATGCTGGGAGCCCCCTTAGTCCTGTTGATTTTTGGGCGATGGCTGCCTGTGGATGCCTGGTCTGCGTTGGGTGCTCTATCCGGTTCTTGGACGGGGGGATTTGCCAATATGTTGGCGGTCAAAGAGAGTATCAAAACCCCAGATACAATTTTCGGGGTGGCCGTGGGGATGGATTTTTTGGTGGGTTATAGTTGGACCCTGATTTTATTGTTCTGTAGCCGCTATCAGGACCAATTTGACCGTTTTACCAGAGCAGATCCTAAAACTTTAGAAGCCCTTGCTCAAGCTAGCAATGACCGGCAAGCCGCTCAACAGACATTCAAGCCCCTGACAACTTCCACCTTGATGATTCTTTTGGGCTTGGCCTTCAGTATCAGTTGGCTGTCTTTTGCAGCGGGAAAAGCACTGCCTGAGATTGGAGCTATTATTTCTCATAAAACCTGGGGCTTCCTTATCGTCACTTCTGTCGGCCTTTTACTCTCCCTCAGCCCCCTAAAGAGTTTTGAAAATGCCGGGGCTTCCAAACTAGGAAATGGCATGCTCTACCTAGTAGTGGCAGCCTTGGGTGCCCAGGGAGACCTCGCGCAGATTAGCCAATTTCCGTTGTTTCTAGTAGCTGGAGTTGTCTGGATTGCCTTTCATGCGGGCATTTTGGTTGTCATTGCTCGCTGGTTGCGGATTCCGATGGCTTTGTTTGCCGCTGGTTCTCAGGCATGCACCGGAGGCGTTGTTTCCACCCCGATTGTGGCAGAAGCCTACCGCGCTGGCTTAGCTCCTGTTGGCTTGCTGATGGCGATTTTAGGTAATGTGATTGGGACCTATGCCGGGCTGACAGCAGCTTCTCTCTGTCATCAGGTCGCTATTTGGTTATGGGGAACAATTTAAGCTCATTAATCTCTCAGCCTAGGTGCGACCACACTTGAGACATCAAGTGATGAATATACAACACAGCTCCTGCTGCGGCACTTACTAAAGTCCCTGCCAAAATAAAGGCTGCCTCTTTGCGGTGGTAGCCTCTTTGGAGTAGGTATATGGCCCAACTCCCAAGGATGACAAGAATTAGGACTGTTACAACCATAGTAACATTGTATGAAGTAGCTTTAAGAAAAGTGCATGCGTCCCTCTTTTCTTTTGAATCCTCCTCAAAGCACGCTTGATAGAGCTAAACGAGCACTCCTCAGTTCAGTACTCACACCTGAGGCTACTCGGAAGATGGTCTCGTCCAGCATCCCGCTCCAAGATTTTGTCGGGGCATCGGGAAAGCAGAAAGGGTATACCCAGAGAGCGGTTAGGCTTATTGAAGTAGAAGATGAGCTCCTCTGGCTGATTCGGGTCGGGGTTCTCCGCCGGGAAGTAGATGGTCAAGGAATTACCAATTCCTTCCGGCTCACGCCTATGGGAATACGAATTTGCGAAGAACTGGGCTTTGCTTGGCAGCCTGCGCCCTTATCTGAAGTGATGTATGACTGGTTACTGAGGCGTTTGCCCTATTGAAAGCCAGATTCCCTTGCGCTCACTCAACCTACTTAACTCAACGAATTACTCTTCCTAATAATTTCTTATCCTCCACTACTTTTTCAGCGCGTCAAGGGTTAGACGGATCGGTTTAATCAGCTGGGCATTCAGCGGTGGGAACGGATACTGCTCCAGTTGTTCAGGCCGGATCCAGCGGACTGCACTGCATTCTAAAGCCTGGGCTTCTCCGCTCAGAACACGACACAGGTACGCCTGGAGTTGAACAATTTTGTCGCCATAATCATGTTCCACCGCAGCGATAAAGGCTTCTGCCTTTACGGTCAGCCCTACTTCTTCTAGGGCTTCTCGCACTGCACACTGCTCTGCCGTTTCTGAAGCTTCAATTTTGCCTCCTGGAAATTCCCATAATCCTGCCAGAACACCCCCTGGAGGGCGCTGGTCAATTAAAATTTTGCCTTGCTGAACGATCACAGCAACGGCAATGCGTTGAATCGGAATATCCATAGCCTTGTAGCTTATCCCGTTCTATCGTTTATGGAGCATGTATCTCTGCAGGAATTATCCACTCATGCTCAAAGCCAGGAGGTCATCGGCCATCTCAAAATTGGCTGTAACACTCTGGACATCCTCTAAATCTTCTAGGGTATCCATGAGCCTTAAGAGCAATCGAGCTTGTTCTGGGTCGGTCACACTGACTTGATTGCTGGGAATCCAGCGTTCTTCACTAGTGACACGATAGCCGTGGGCACTGAGGGCTTGTGAGAGCGCTTCCAGATTATCTGTGGAGGTGAACACTTCAGCGCCCATGACATCTGCTTCTTCATCTTCGAAGAGTTCATAGGATTCGGCTTCCGCCTCTAGAGCCACTTCCAGGAGTGCCGTTTCATTCAATTCCGTACTCCGGCCTTTGCCATCGAAGGGTGCATAGACGATAGCTACTCCCTTTTTTTCAAACATCCAACCCACACATCCTGTTTCCCCTAAGTTACCTCCATTCTTGCCAAAGGCCGAACGCAGGTCAGCGGCCGTCCGGTTGCGATTGTCCGTTAAGGCTTCAATCAGGACTGCAACGCCGCCTGGACCATAGCCTTCGTAGCGAATAGCCTCCAAGGCATCACTGCCCCCGAAGGTGCCACTGCCTTTGGCAATCGATCGCTCAATGTTGTCATTGGGAATTCCTGCTGCTTTCGCTTTTTCGATGGCGGTACGCAGTTGAAAATTGGCTGCCGGGTCACCACCGCCACTGCGGGCCGCTACGATGATTTCGCGGGAAACTTTAGTGAAGATCTTTCCTCTCGCAGAATCCACACGCGCTTTCTGGCGCTTGATATTTGCCCATTTACTGTGTCCAGCCATGATTCTCTATGGGGTAATGATGCTTCGGCTCGTCATTGTAACAGGGGAAGTTGGCGAGATTGCTGCTCTAGCGATAGCCTTAACGAATGTCTCGTGAATTTTTTGGGTACCGATGAAAACAGAGCGCTCCCTGATCTATCCACAAGCGGCCAAAGTCGAACAAGTTGATGATTACCACGGCATCATGGTCGCAGACCCTTACCGCTGGCTGGAAGACCCGGATTCTGAAGAGACTAAAGCCTGGGTAGAAGCCGAAAATCAGGTCACCTTTGCCTATCTGGAAGCTATTCCTGCCCGCTCACGCATCAAAGAGCGTCTGACCCAACTTTGGGATTATGAGAAATATGGGGTGCCTTTCAAAAAGGGAAAGCGCTATTTCTATTTCAAAAATGACGGCCTGCAAAACCAGAGCGTACTCTATACCTTAACGACGCTTGTGGGTGAACCGACCGTGCTGTTGGATTCGAATACACTCTCGGAAGATGGGACGGTAGCATTGGCGGGCCTGTCCATTAGCGAGGATGGAAAATTTCTGGCCTATAGTTTGTCCACCTCTGGTTCTGACTGGCAAGAGTGGAAGGTTCGGGACGTGGAATCAGGTCAAGATCTGGCGGACCCTCTAAAGTGGGTCAAGTTTTCAGGAGCTTCCTGGACTCAAGATAGCCAGGGGTTTTTCTATAGCCGTTATGACGAACCCAACGACACAACCAAACACCAAGAGGCGAACTATTTTCAGAAGCTCTTTTATCATCGCTTGGGCACTCCCCAGACTGAAGATGTGCTGGTCTATGAACGTCCCGATGAGAAAGAGTGGGGCTTCAGTGGGGAAGTGACGGAAGATGGAACTTATCTGATTATTTCAGTCTGGAAAGGAACAGACTCCAAGAATCTCGTTTTCTACAAAGACTTATCTATGGCTGATGCTCCAGTTATAGAACTCATTAATACCTTTGAAGCGAACTACAGCTTTATTGAGCATGATAGCGCTCTATTTTGGTTTCAGACAGACCTGGAAGCACCCCGTGGTCGGGTGATTGCTATTGATATTCACAAGCCCGACCGCGAAAACTGGAAAGAAGTCATCCCTCAAGCCGCAGAGACTTTAGGGGGGGTAAGCATTTTAAATCATCAATTTATCGCTTCCTATCTCAAAGACGCCCATACCCAAATTAAGATTTTCAGTTTAGGGGGCTCTTTTGTGCGCGAAGTCGCGTTGCCTGGGCTTGGCTCTGCGGGAGGATTCAGTGGCAAAAGAGAGGATACGGAAACCTTTTATAGTTTTACCGGATTCACTACGCCTACTACTATCTATCGCTATGACATGCTGCGTGACCAAAGCACGATCTTTCGGCAACCCAAAGTAGCGTTTAATCCTGAGGATTATGAGACAAAACAGGTCTTTTATAAGAGCAAAGACGGGACTGAAATCCCTATGTTTATTACCCACAAAAAGGGCCTAAAGCTGGATGGCCATAATCCAACCTATCTCTATGGCTATGGGGGATTTAATGCTTCTCTGACACCAGGATTTTCGGTAAGTAATTTAGTTTGGATGGAAATGGGTGGAGTTTATGCGCTACCGAATCTGCGGGGTGGTGGTGAATACGGTGAAGACTGGCACCAAGCAGGAATCAAGCTCAAGAAACAAAATGTTTTTGATGACTTTATCGCAGCGGCAGAATGGCTGATTGCCCATCACTATACCGCTCCGGTCAAACTGGCGATGGGAGGGGGGAGCAATGGTGGTCTTTTAGTTGGGGCCTGCATGACTCAACGTCCCGATTTATTCGGAGCCGCTTTGCCTGCTGTCGGTGTTATGGACATGCTGCGCTTCCAGAAGTTCACGATTGGTTGGGCTTGGGTAGCTGAGTACGGCTCTTCTGAAAACCCCGAAGAATTCAAAGCCCTTTATACCTACTCTCCTTTGCATAATCTCAAACCTGGTACAGCCTACCCTGCCACCCTGATTACGACAGCGGATCATGACGACCGTGTGGTCCCTGCCCATAGTTTTAAATTTGCCGCAGCCCTACAGGAAGCCCATCAGGGAGAAGCCCCTGTCCTGATCCGGATTGAAACAAAAGCAGGTCATGGCGCAGGCAAACCCACTACCAAAGTAATTGAAGAAGCTGCTGACCGCTGGGCTTTTTTGGTACGCTCACTAGACTTGTCCTAACGTGTACTTACGGATTAGCCAGAAATGTTTGAAAGGTGACCTATCTTTTTGATCAAGTTAGTAAAAATAAAGGAACAATAAAGGAACAATAAAGAAGCAATCTAGACATTCAATTCATTCAAAATAAACATTCTTAGAACTAAGGCATAAGTTAAATATTCTTGGTATTAAAAAGAGTCAAACTTTCATGACATCCTCTCTCCCTAAAAGGCAGCTTACCATTAGCTTGTAGTCCTCAACACAGCTCTAAAGCTTAGACTCGTCAGATAATGTCAACAGTTCCACCTCGGAGGTTTCCTGTTTAGACGTTCTTTCAATCTGAGAGACGGTAGATCATGCATTAGTTTACCTAGCGCTAGCGTGGGTAAGATTCAACCAAAAAATGTAGCACAGGAGTTATGAAGATGGATCCAAAAACTGTGGCAGATACTGTGCTTGGTCTAGTGACCAGCATCGGTCTTAAAATTGTCGGAGCAATTTTACTGTGGTTTGTGGGACGTTGGTTGATTGGGTTGTCCACCAACCTGATCTCTAAAGCTTTCTCTAAGAAAATAGATGCGACCCTGCTGAGCTACATTATTTCGACTATTGGGGCCGTGTTGAATGTCATTTTAGTCATCTCGATTCTAGGGGCTTTTGGGGTTGAGACGACTACCTTTGCGGTTCTTTTCGCCGCAGTGGGCTTAGCCATTGGAACGGCTTGGGGGGGGCTTTTGGCCAACTTTGCTGCTGGGGTATTTCTAGTGTTGCTGCGGCCATTTAAAGTAGGCGAATTTGTCTGTGCTGGTGGCGTGACAGGGACTGTGATTGAAATTGGTCCATTTGTGACCAAAATAAACACACCGGACAACATTTTAACGACGGTAGGCAACAACAAGATCTTCTCGGACAATATCCAGAATTTCTCGGCCAATGCCTATCGCCGCGTAGAGATTACTAAGCAATTTAGCTATGATGTCGACGTCAAAGATGTCGTCCAGAATCTCAAAGCGAAGCTGCCTCAAATTGCGAATGTTCTCGCCACTCCGGCACCAGATGTTGAAATTCTGGAACACAACCCAGCTGGAATCGTTCTAGCCGTAAGACCCTACTGCAGTAATGCAGACTATTGGCAGGTGTACTTTGATACCAATAAGCTGATCCAGGAAGTTTCAGAGGCAGGGGGTTATCCCTTGGTGCCAACTCAGCGCATGGTTGTTCTGAGTCCGGATGGTAAGTCTACTGGTGCACCCTACGGTAAGTAAGGAGGCTTGATAGGCTGGGGCGCAGCAAGCTGCGCCCTAGGGCAAAAAGTTGGTAGCAAAGAGTTACGGGGAAGCCTGCTAGAGGGAAAATTCCCGTTTCTTGTTCTCACCTAAAACATTCTGCAGGAAAATTATGGAGCTATTCTTACTTTCCTTAACAGAAAAGATAAGTCTTAAGCCCAAGCAGAAAATACAATGGAACCATCTGCTCAAAAGATCTAGCCAGCAGAACAAAGGTCCTCCGTGCCCAAGCCGATTAAATCTATTAAGTCTTTGGCCCCTGCACCCATTGCCAACGTCTATCCCTTGGTGCCCCTGCGAGACACGGTAGTTTTTCCCCATCTGGTTTGTCCGCTCCTGATTGGACGACCTCGTTCTCTTATGGCCTTGGAAGAGGCGGTTACGGCCTACGAAGAAAAATTGGTCCTCGTCGCACAGATGAATAGTGAAGTGGAGGACCCCAAGGCTCAAGACCTATACCGAGTTGGGACCTTAGTTCAGGTCCATCAAATGATGCGTCTTCCCGACGGGTCCGTCAAAGTATTAGTAGAAGGCATTGAGCGGGTCAAAATTGATAAAATCCGTCGCCGTAACCCTTCCTATCAGGTCTCGGTAAGTCCTTTACTGGAGGAAGACACCCCAGACATCGATGAATGGATGACCCTCAAGAAAGTAGTGCTAGAAGACTTCAGTCGCTATGTGCAAGGGCACCCTAAATTGCCAGAATCGGCTTTTGAATCGGTAAAGAGCATTGAAGATCCAGAGCATCTCACAGACCTCTTGGCTTCATTCTTGCAAATTGATGTAGCCCAAAAGCAAGAACTGCTTTCGACCAGCAGCGTCTATGGTCGTTTGACAAGAGTGGGCCAGTTCTTACACCGCCAGTTAGAGCTCCTCAACCTGGAATTCAATATTCATGAGAAAGTACGCGGCCAGATAGAGCAAGCCCAGAAAGAATACTACCTGCGCGAGCAGATGAAGATTATTCAAGAAGAATTGGGGGAAGGGCTCGATGAGAATGCCGAGCTGAGAATTCGCTTAGACCAAATAGGGTTATCAGAAGCCTCTAGGACCAAGGTAGAGCGCGAATTAAAACGCCTTGAAAAATTGCCTGCGATTAGTCCTGAGTCTGGCGTATTGCGCAACTACCTGGAGTGGATTGCTAGCCTGCCCTGGCAAAAGCGGGGAGAAGGGGCGTTTGATTTGGAGGAAGCAGAACGCATCCTTGAAAATGACCATTATGGCCTCAAGAAAGTCAAAGAACGGATCACTGAATTTTTAGCAGTCCGTCAGTTACTTCAGCAAAATGCCGAAACGTCGACCGATTCCCTAACTACCACTCCACTACCTACAGACAAAGATCTAACCAGCGCCAGAGTCTCCCCGACCATTCTTTGCCTGGTCGGTCCACCGGGGGTGGGGAAGACTTCGCTGGCCCAATCCATTGCCAGAGGCTTAAACCGTAAGTTTGTACGGGTAAGCCTAGGGGGCGTCCGCGACGAAGCAGAGATTCGGGGGCACCGTCGCACCTACATTGGAGCGCTACCGGGACGGATCATCCAAGCCCTGAAAGACGTGGGAGAAAAGAATCCCGTAATGTTGCTTGACGAGATCGATAAGCTCTCTTATTCGATGCAGGGAGACCCAGCAGCAGCCCTTTTGGAAGTGTTGGACCCAGAACAGAACAGTACCTTCAGCGATCATTTTGTTGAAATCCCGTTTGACCTCAGTGAAGTCTTCTTTATCTGCACAGCCAATACCATAGACACGATTCCCAGTCCGCTTCTAGACCGGATGGAAGTTGTAACCCTCTCCAGCTATACAGAATTGGAAAAAGAAGCGATTGCCCGTCGTCACCTGATTCCCAAACAAATCAGTCGTCATGGCCTCACAGAAGATCAATTCACCATTCAAAAACCGGCCTTGATGCGTGTTGTCAGGGAATACACTCGCGAAGCAGGGGTGCGCACCCTAGAGCGGACCATTGGCGCTCTATGTCGTAAAGCCGCCAGACAGATTCTCAAAGCGCCTACACAAAAAGTGATCATCACGGAACAAAATCTGGAAAAGTACCTGGGTCAGCCCACGGTTATCCAGGATGAAATCATGACGAAAGACCAAGTAGGGGTCTGTACCGGCTTGGCCTGGACTCCCTTTGGCGGTTGTACGCTCCAAATCGAAGTCAACGTCATGCCTGGAAAAGGCAAGCTCCAACTAACGGGACAGCTTGGGGATGTAATGAAAGAATCAGCCCAGGCTGCTTTTAGCTATATTCATGCCCATCGCGATGCCCTTGGGGTGCCGACCCAATTTCCCAGTGAAATGGATGTTCATATCCATATTCCAGAAGGAGCGACCCCAAAGGATGGTCCATCGGCGGGGTTGGCCATGGCAACCGCCTTGATCTCCGCGCTGACGGGACATCCGGTACGTCGAGATGTTGCCATGACTGGGGAAATCACCTTACGCGGCAGAGCCCTGATGATCGGGGGGCTGAAGGAAAAAACCCTAGCAGCAGCCCGCGCCGGAATTAAGAAAGTTCTCTTTCCCATAGGCAACATTCGGGATCTAGAAGAACTGCCCAAAGAAGTGAAGGCTAAATTGGAACTAGTGCCGGTGGAATTCCTGGCCGATGTCCTGCCCCACGCCCTGGAAATGACCATTCAACCGGCAGTGGTCGGTTTTCCGATGGCCTGGCTTATGAAAACCAATCAGGATGTATCGGCCCAGCCTTCTTAATGAACCTATGCTCCAAACCCCGACGACCCTAGATGCTGTTTTTCGCTTACTGAGATGGGATAAGCCTGCTGGGCGATTTATTTTGATGATCCCAGCCCTCTGGGGCGTATTTCTCGGAGCTAGAGGAAATCCCTCCCCTTTTTTGGTCGGGATTATGGTTTTGGGGAGTTTCGCCACCTCTGCGGCAGGTTGTGTCATCAATGACCTTTGGGACAAAGATATCGACCCTTTGGTTGAACGTACCCGCAAAAGACCTCTGGCTTCTCGCGAGTTAACCGTAAAAGTGGCGATTGTCACTGGACTCGTGGCGATGGCCTGTGCCGCTGGTTTTGCCTTTTTCTTGAATCCCTTTACGTTTGCCCTCTGCGTAGCTGCTATCCCCGTGATTGCGCTCTATCCTGGAGCGAAACGGGTATTCCCGATTCCTCAATTGGTGCTATCCATCGCCTGGGGCTTTGCCGCATTGATTAGCTGGTCTGCCGTGACAGGAGGTTTGGAACCAGCGGCTTGGCTATTGTGGGGAGCAACCGTTTTTTGGACCTTGGGATTTGATACGATTTACGCTCTTTCTGATCGGGAAGATGACCTCAAAATTGGTATCAACTCCAGTGCTATTTTCTTTGGCAAAGCAGCTCCTCTGGCGATTGGTATTTTCTTCTTAATGACAACGATATTGCTTGGACTTTTAGGTTGGCAGCTGAGTTTAAGTTGGCCTTTTTATTTAGCCCTAATAGCTGCTTTTGGAATTTGGACTAAAGAATACAGGCAACTGATAGGACCAAATAGTTCCGCTTTGTTCCCCAAGGGCCTGAGTGAAAATGTCCAGATTGGTTTTTTACTCCTAGGTGGGATGATTTTTAGTTATTGGTTGTAGAAACCTCTCTCTCTATCAAAATTTCAGTTATCTAATCAGGGATCAGGGAATTCTAGAAATGACAGGTAGAGTACTGGTCGAATGGTTTCATCTAACGAAGACCCCATCAAGCAAGCAGGCTTTTTCAAGAGAATAAAGAGGATAAGGAGCTTATTAAACCTGCTCTTTCCCTCCAATGGAGCTAAGACAAGCCTTAGCCAAAAAGCTTCTCTTCCTAGCGCTCGACCAGCGATATCAAAGAAGGTAGACCCGCGCTCTATTTTTTGGAAGGGCTCTATTTCGGGTGAATTTCGAAAGGATGCGCAAGAGCTGATTATCTATTTCTATGTATCACGTTCTGCAAGCCGTGCCCAGACCTTAAAGCAGGAAATCTCTGCCCAAGGAGGGTCTGCCGAAATATTGCGACTAGTATCGTGGGACTATAGCAATACCTCTATATTCCTAGAAGTACGTGCCCTAGGACATGAGCGCTGGGAGTGTGTACAGATAAAGACTGAAGGTATTCGTGAGCCTTTTGGTTACATTGTGCTTTCTTCTTGCTATGTCAAAGGCTTAGTCAATTCCTTCATTATCGTCCGCAGAGAACTATATCAACATCCCATGCGATTTCAGGTAGATGAAAATTCTAACTGTATTCGTTTACCCAATAGTGATACATATCTATTGCCCCCCTCTTAATCTCCCATACCTTCAGCTGCTGCGATGCATGATCTACAGCCCCTGAGGGTAGGTTAGGTGTTGGGAAACCCTTTTGTGTAAATCCTAATTAGTCATAAATTCCGGTTGATGAGAGCGTCTAACATGTCAGCACCCTTGGCGTTTCTGATAGATGGTTTCACATCTCCAGGGAAACTGCAAAGCAGGGGAAGCGACAGAAACCCTGCACCATTACTCTAAAGGGCAATACTGCCCAGCATCAACCGGATTATGTTCGCGCGACCACTCACGCCCTGACGCCGCTCTCCTGCGGGCTATGAACTGCAGGACAAACCGCAAAACACCTGCATGTGGTTAACGGGAACTCTATCGTGAGTTCTACCCGTGCTTTAATTTTGTTCGTTCAAAAATAAAGCGCACTCATTCTGACAAAAAAATTAATGATTTCTTTGTAAAGCAGTTTGGCGTACTTGGTGTTGTAAACGATTGAATTCTTTTTCCACCTCAGACAAGTTGTAGTCAATGGGAGAACGCATATCCCATTGAGATTCTCCGAGCAGAAGTAAACTACCGGCCATCACCATTCCCGTACATAAGAACTGCCAATCGCTCACAGAGAGAAGAACCAATCCGCTAAGCAGATGAAAAATTCCTGCATAGGCAAGAGCGCGAGAACGCAAACCAAATCCTGTAATCAAATAACCAATGGCCGTCAATCCAAGCCAAAGCGGACCTAGATTGAGCATGACCTCACCCCAAGCGAAAAAAATGCTGTAATCCGTTAAGAAAAGTCCGATTCCCATTAAGGCCATCCAGCAAACAACCAGCCAGACCGCACGCTCTACTACCACCCAAGACCAACTGAGGACTAACATCCCGACTGTCCCAATCACAGTCAGTAAAGACCAGAAGACCGCTTGTACGCCCCAATCAAAAGGTGAAAACTGAGCTGTTAGGAATATAGTTGCTGTTAAAAGCCCCCAGAGCAAAAATACTTGGTCAATACGGGTGTAAATTGCATTCCAAACTGTGAAATTGCCAATTTTCCAGTGAATATGCCAAAGTCCTCTCAGATCCTGGACATCCAATTCGTGTTGTTTACGACGGAGAACAGGCTCAGAGGGCTTGAAAAAGTTCATAGATGAGGAGGGGGGGAGAGGCTAAGTACATGTATCTTAACAAAAATATACAACCAGGGATAGAGGGCATCCCATTATTTGTTGCCTGCTATTAGGTCAACAGCCGACGGACAAAGCGGGTCCAGACCGCATATCCCAAAGTTGCAGCCCCTATGGCAGAGAAGCCATAGGTGAACTCAGGGCCCAGCCCCACGAAGATGAACAAACTTCCCGTAGCCATTGCTGTAGAGATCACCAATCCAACAAAGGAGGTGAAAACGGGGAGGGTATTCCGCAAGGATGGAGGCTTCGATAGTTGCTCGGTAAGCACTAGTCGTAGAACTCCACCGCAGATGAAGGAAGATAGGATCGATGCCCCTGTCAGGAAAAACGGTCCAGAGATAATCTTGAATAAATCAGGGCTATAGGTCTGAGCAAAAAAAAACATGGGGTATTCAATAGGTTCCTAACAGAGTTTTGGAATGTGTACATTTTGGTTTACAGAACTCTATCACCGACTTGGACCTATTTCTGTCCGCTCCCCTAAATCCACTACCCCACCTGTTCACCCCTCATGTCTTTCTACACTCAGGTTTTACGCCCTCTTTTATTTCAGACCACCGATCCAGAAAAGCTTCATCGAACCGTGATTACAGGCTGTAGCATCTTAGGAAAATTCCCCATAGTCTATCCTGCTCTGGATGCTTGCTTCACTGTCACCGATAGCCGCTTGCGTCAAAACCTATGGGGATTATCCTTTCCAGCCCCATTAGGTTTAGCCGCTGGATTTGATAAGAATGCAGATGGTGTCGGTATTTGGAGTCACTTGGGTTTTGGCTTTGCGGAGATCGGCAGTGTGACGCGCCATGGGCAAGCCGGTAATCCACAGCCCCGTTTATTCCGCCTTCCGGAAGATGAAGCGGTGATCAATCGAATGGGTTTTAACAATGATGGAGCTGATGTGGTGGCCCAAAAGTTAACCGATCAGCAGTCCGCTATTCCTCTGGGGATTAATCTGGGTAAATCAAAAATTACTCCCCTGGAAGAAGCGCCAGAAGACTATTGCTACAGCTTTGAGAAACTCTATAGCTTCGGTGATTACTTTGTCGTGAATGTCAGTTCTCCCAACACACCGGGTCTACGGGAATTGCAAAACGTGACCCGTCTAGAAGAAATTTTTAAAGCCCTGCAAGCGTTAAACAGCGCTCAAAAACCGCTACTGGTCAAAATTGCCCCCGACTTAGCAGACGCCGATATCGATGCGGTTATAGACCTCGCCCAAAGTTATAGGATAGCTGGGGTGATTGCAACCAATACAACGATTGGGCGGGAGGGGCTTAAAAATATTGGGGCAAAAGCCGAAACAGGAGGCCTGAGTGGAGCCCCTGTGCGCCAACGTTCTACGGAAGTGATTCGAAAAATCTATCGACGTACTGAAGGCAAACTACTGATCATTGGTGTCGGTGGTATTTTTCATCCCCAGGATGCCTGGGAAAAACTAGCCGCTGGAGCCTCTCTACTCCAAACCTACACCGGATGGATCTATGAAGGCCCCCGCTTGCCCTATCTCATCCATCGGGGTCTCCTGAACTTAATGGAACAACAGGGCCTGAAGCACTTGTCTGAGATAGTAGGAAGAGATGTTTAAACCGCATACGCCTTAAAACAGTAATCCATCCAAGAAGGAGCGTTCTGCCCCCATGAACCGGACCATGCTCATTGTCTCCTCAACGGTCTCCATAGTTTCGGCACTTTTCTTTCTGCCGGTCATGGCGTTGCCTAAAAAAGCACAAATATTGCCGATAGAAGCCCAAACGACACTCAAGGACAAAACGATTCAACTGGAAGTAGCTCGTACCATCGAGCAGCAAGCAACAGGGTTAATGTTCCGGAGGGAACTGGCAGAAGACCGGGGGATGATCTTTCTGTTTAATCCGCCGACCCCGATTAATTTCTGGATGAAGAACACTTTGATTCCTTTGGACATGGTATTTACTTATTTTGGTAAGATAGTTTATCTTCAGCGCAATGCGCCTCCCTGCAAGACCTTGGATTGCCCAACCTATGGTCCTGGCCCCAAACAACTTATTGACCAAGTGATTGAACTACAAGCAGGAACGATTGATCGTCTAAATCTAAATGTCTCAGACCCGATTACCGTAGAGTTCAAGAAAACGGCCAAAACACCAGTTGCAAAGCCTAAAGCCTGATAGCTAATGACACAATAAGCCCGTTATAGTGATGGGCAGGACTGAAGGAGTGTACGTATGTGCGGCATCGTAGGGTACATCGGCTATCAAGATACCTTGCCTATCTTGGTGGAAGGGTTACGCAAACTGGAATACCGGGGTTATGACTCCGCCGGGGTCGCTACGGTCATTCAGAACAATGGTTCTCCCCCTGAGCTCAATCTAGTCCGGGCTAAGGGCAAACTCCAAAATTTGGAGAACAAGCTGGCCGATGATGCCCCAAACCATAAGATTTCTTGTATCGGTATTGGTCATACCCGTTGGGCCACCCATGGCAAGCCGGAAGAGTACAATGCTCATCCTCATTTAGATACCCTTGGACGCTTGGCCGTTGTCCAAAATGGCATTATCGAAAACTATGGCGAGTTGCGCGAAGAATTAAAAGCGCTGGGTCATAAATTCGTTTCTGACACCGATACCGAAGTCATTCCCCATCTCATTTCCGAATTTTTGCCGGGTCATACACTCCTGGAAGCCTGTCAGCTTGCGGTGAAGAAGTTGCAAGGGGCCTTTGCCGTCGTTGTTCTTAGCGCTGATTTCCCCGATGAACTGATCGCCATTCGCCAGCAAGCGCCGCTAGTCCTTGGCATTGGCAAGAATGAGAATTTCTGCGCTTCCGATGTTCCTGCGATTATTCAGTACACCCAGCGGGTCCTCCCGCTACACAGTGGGGAACTCGCCCGTTTGACGCCCAAAGGTATCCAGATTTTTGATTTTATGGGGCATAAGGTCCGGCGTACACCGCAAACGGTTAATTGGAACCCCGTGATGGTGGAAAAGCAAGGGTTTCGTCATTTCATGCTCAAGGAAATCTACGAGCAACCCGGAGTTGTCCGCGCGGCTCTAGAGGGACGAATTACAGAAACGGCGAACGGGCGTCCTGTTACCTTAAACCTCCCCAAGAATTTCTTGAAAGATGTGGACCGAATCCATATCGTGGCCTGTGGTACGAGTTGGCATGCCGCGCTGATTGGAAAATCTCTCTTAGAAGAATTGACCCGCATTCCGACGGAAGTTTCCTATGCTTCAGAATTTCGCTATAGTACACCCCCGCTGACGGTTTCTTCCCTGGTCATTGGCGTTACCCAATCGGGCGAGACAGCAGATACTCTGGCCGCGCTAGAAGTAGCGAAACAAGCAGGAACTAAACTCTTGGGCATCACCAATCGTCCTGAGAGTTCTCTCTCTAGTCTTGTGGCTGCCCTGATCGATACCCGTGCCGGTATTGAAATTGGGGTGGCGGCAACGAAAACATTTACGGCTCAGTTAGTCGCTTTTTACCTCTTGGCGTTGAATTTAGCCTATGAACGCAAGACCTGTTCTCCAGAAAGGATAGCGTTGATCCTGCAAGAACTAAGGGAAGTGCCTGCCCAGATGGAAATAATTCTCGATACCCAAGAACGCTATATCGAAGAACTCGCCAAGAATTTTGAGCACACCCGTGATTTCATCTACATCGGTCGCGGAATTAACTACCCAATCGCCCTAGAAGGAGCCCTGAAACTCAAGGAAATTAGCTATATCCATGCAGAAGGCTATCCGGCGGGAGAAATGAAACATGGTCCCATCGCTCTCTTGGATGCCGATTGTCCTGTGGTTACCGTGGCTGTTCCTGGCAAAGTCTATGAAAAAGTCCTCTCCAATGCTCAGGAAGCTAAAGCCAGGGATACCAAATTGATTGGGGTCACTCCCCGCACGCCTCTGGCCGAGGAAACCTTCGACACCATTCTGCCATTCCCAGAAGTAGATGAAATTGTCTCGCCCCTCCTAACGGTTCTTCCGCTTCAACTGTTGGCCTATCATATTGCTGCCCGTAAAGGGCAAGACGTAGACCAACCAAGGAATCTGGCCAAGTCCGTTACGGTTGAGTAGTTCGTTGTCTGATTTGACCGATTGGTTGCAAGGTAATTCCTGAAAGAAGGTGACCTTTTATTCATCAAAGAGCGGAGCATCAATTGGATCTGGTATCACAACATAACTGCGCGAATTTGCTTTACGGCAGTTGATAGAATTTCTGCTGCCTGGTTGACAGGGATTTTACCTAGTATGACGAATTTTATATGAGACATGGCAAGCAGGGAAGTGTATCGTCTTCTTCATCTAAAACCGCCGCTGAGGATTCTGCTAGCACTCGATTTGGTTGAGTTTGCAGATGGAGAGTCATGTAAAAGACCGCTAGGGGAGCATTCTGAGAATGGACATCCTCTATCCCAAAAATAGCTTATAAGCGGGATTCTGGCTTTCATCCCAATAGCGACTGCCCACGGTCTCCAGAAACGCTCGCCACTCTTCCATTTCAGACGGAGGAACCTGCATGCCCATAACAATGCGTCCGTAGTCGGCTCCATTGTTGCGGTAGTGGAACAAACTGATGTTCCAGTTAGGGCTCATGCCTTTGAGAAGTTTCATCAGGGCTCCCGGACGTTCCAGAAACTCGAAACGGTAGAGCAATTCATTGTGCGCTAGAGGAGAGCGCCCTCCCACCATATGCCGGAGATGCAACTTCGTGAGTTCGTCATCGGTTAAATCAATGGTGTGGAACCCATTTTTTTCAAAGGTTGCCGCCATTTGAGCTGCATCATCGCGGTTTTGGATCTGTAATCCGACAAAGATTTGAGCTTCTTTGTTATCAGAAATTCGATAGCTAAATTCCGTAAGATTGCGTCGACCCAGACATTCGCAGAACTTGCGCAAGCTGCCCCGTTCCTCTGGAATGTTGACCGCAAAAATCGCTTCTCGGCGCTCTCCAAATTCTGACCGTTCAGCCACAAAGCGCAAACGCTCAAAATTCATGTTGGCCCCGCAGGCGATTGCAATTAAGGTTTGCCCTTCAATTTGCTCTCGTTCCACGTAGGCTTTCGCGCCCGCGATTGCCAGTGCGCCCGCAGGTTCGAGAACGGATCGGGTGTCTTCAAATACATCTTTAATGGCGGCACAGATATCATCCGTACCGACCAAAATAATATCATCCACATACTTTTGGCACAGACGGAAGGTTTCTTCTCCGACTTCGCGCACCGCCACGCCATCCGCAAATAGGCCCACCTGCGACAACCGCACACGCTTTCCTGCTTTAAGGGATTGTGACATGGCATCGGCATCTGTGGGTTCTACACCAATAATCTTGATCTCTGGGCGTAGCTGTTTGATGTAAGCGGCGATGCCTGAGATTAGACCGCCGCCTCCGATGGCTACAAAGATTGCATGGATTGGTTTTTGATGTTGGCGCAGAATTTCCATCCCAATCGTTCCCTGCCCTGCAATTACATCGGGATCGTCAAAGGGATGGATGAAAGTCAATCCTTTTTCCAATTCTAATTGGCGGGCGTAGGCATAGGCGTCGTCGTAGGTATCCCCATGTAAGACGACCATGCCTCCCCTGGCTTTGACTGCATCGACCTTAACTTGGGGTGTAGTCTCGGGCATGACAATAATGGCTTTAGTTCCGAGGTGGCGAGCACTCAGAGCAACGCCTTGGGCATGGTTTCCAGCGGAAGCGGCAATCACACCCAGCGCCAACACCTCCGGAGACAGTTGTGCCATTTTGTTATAGGCGCCCCGGAGCTTGAAGGAAAAGACCGGTTGCATGTCTTCCCGCTTGAGCAAAAGGTTGTTGTTTAATCGCGCGGACAGGTTGGGTGCAACCTCCAGCGGCGTTTCCTGAGCGACATCATAGACGCGAGCCGTCAAGATCCGTTTGAGGTAGTCAGCGTGCAAGGGACAAACCAATTGGTAAAGGCTAGATGGGTCAATCTTACCTCCATGGGTACCCCCGTGTTCTTGGCATTTAGAGCGATCCGCTTACTGAGTAGACTAGGTACTTATCGGTTGTTAAAGAACTTGTATACCTGCCCCTCTTTAATTTCATAGCGCATTAAAGACTCTGTATTAGCTTATGGCAATCATTCAAAATATAGTATATACAGTATATTTTATACTCTAATCTAAAGGAACAATTTAAGCCTTCTTTCTCCTTACGTAGATATTACTAACATAAGCTTTATATATACTTATTGGTTCATAATGCTCATATGTCTTCATCTTTCATAATCTCCATTTGCTCTTTTAAAAATGTGTTATGCAAATCATATATACGCATACCTTTTAGTGTTGGCTCACTTTTGATGAGATCAGTCCAGTTCTTATGCACTGTTCGATAACTCAGGCGGCTGACTTGCTTACTAAAATATTGTTGCGCCGTAAATAAAGCGGAACAATCGGAGTAACGCTCCAAGGTGATATAGCGTTCTAAAACGACGGATGCATCAGGACTATAGAAGCACAAGCGTCGTTTATTGCCTCGACCAGCTACTTCAAATCTGTGATTCACCCTATCTACATCCATGAGATCCACGGCCAATATCTCAGTAACGCTAGCTCCACTCCGATGTAAGAGACAGACAAGGGCGTGCATGCGTAAATCAGAGGCTACTAAGCGGTATAGAGTAACCATTTGTACTGGACTAAAAGACCGAACCAGAGCCTTTTGCTCTGTCGAAGGCTGTTGAATACGAGGAAGAGGGTTTGAGGACAAATAGTCTTGCTCCACAGCAAAGTTAAACAGGGCTTGTAGGATGCTTCGATGCCGATGACGAGTACGTACGGATAAACTACTAAGCCGATCAATATAGCTTTCTAGAATTTGCTTACTGATTAAATCTATGGGCCAACGCCCATATTCTTTTAGGAACGGCATTAAGGTGGATTCATAGGATCGTAAGGTGGCAGGCCCTATAGCTGGACGCTTTAAGAATTCTGTTGCTACTCTGGCAAGGGTAATAGACATATAAAAATATTTTACTAGTCTTAAAAGAATACTATATACTTATACAGAAGATTTTTAATTATTATGTATACTATAAACGAACAAGATAATGCTCCAAGTTCAGAGGAAACACTGGGTAAGTATATTCGCCGGATTCGTACACATCTTGCCCTTAGTCAAAAAGCTTTAGCAGATAAATCAGGACTACATCTGCAGAGTTTGGGCAAGATAGAACGAGGGAAAACCACTCGGCTTAATCAAAAAAGCCGGAGGGCTTTGGCTGCTGCTTTAGAAGTACGAGAAGAATATTTAGAAAAGCTCTCCGGTGAAGTGGCGACACAGCCCGTACAAACTATTAAAATCTGTCCCAACTGTTGGATACCTGGTAGCGAACCAGAGACGATGTGGAGCCACCCCCGCTCGAAGTTTTGCTTCGCTTGCGGAACGGGATTACGGAGCCGTTGTGTGGGCTGTGGCGAAGCAATGTCTTCTTTCCGCTTTCGTTTTTGCCCACACTGCGGAAGACCCTATAAAGATCAGTAAGTAGTCCCCTTGATAAGCCAGGGGAAATTGGTTGGAATACTACAGGGAATAGAACTTTGTCAAAGAGTTAAAGCTAGCGAGGCAAGGGTTCAATCAACTTTCTGTGGTCGGCCTGATGACTGCGATAGCGACAACTAGAACGCGCTAGGGCCAGTACCCGACACAGGCGCGCCGTTCATTAACGTGATGCGCTTGAACAGCCTGATGATTGATCTTTCAACCATGACGAATGTCCGCGTTAATGCTCAGAAGAGGCGTGCGTATGTTGAACCAGGTGCCACGCTGGGTGATTTTGATAAAGCGGCACAGGTACATGGGTTAGCTACGCCAGTAGGAATTAATTCAACGACTGGTATAGCAGGTCTTACTCTAGGCGGCGGTTTCGGTTGATTGACTCGTAAGTACGGTCTGACGATTGACAATCTTGTCTCTGTGGAAGTAATCACAGCGGACGGGAATAAGATGCGAGCAAGCGAAAATGAAAACGCTGACCTTTTCTGGGCGATTCGAGGTGGCGGCGGTAACTTTGGGGTAGTAACTGAGTTTGAATTCGAACTCCATCCTGTGGGTCCTGAAATATTGGCTGGGTTGATCGTTTTTCCGTTTAGCCAAGCCAAACAGGTGCTGACACGGTATCGGAAATTTGCTGAATCATCTCCGGAGGAACTCAATGTGTGGGTGGTACTTCGCAAGGCTCCTCCACTGTAGGCATCTGTTTGTTGGTCTTGCCCGTTTTTCACGGACAGAGAATTACGCTGCGGAAAAGCTTGTCAGGCAAAATGGTAACCATGTTTGCGATTCACACATGTGTAGATAGTCCGGATGGGCTTTTCACCAAAAATTTTCAGCTTAGTCGCGCATATACACATTCAGCCCTTTTTGCATTTTATCTGTAACAAAAGCAATTCGAGAAAGCCTCGGAGTGTCTTTTCTTGAAAATGCTGGAAATGCCTTACCAGAAAGGTTTTCAACAGATCTATTAGGCATCAAGGCTTTCTTGCAGTTTACAAAAACACTTCGCATAATTTACATTATGTGCGTTTTACTGTTTTGCCTTCAAACCTGGACTTCTGGAGTACGAAGAAGCAAAAAATCTTCGCCGAATGGTTCTCTCTTTACCCCAGTTATACCGATTTAAACTATGAATGCGAAACATAGGATCCCCCTGCCTTCGGTGCAAGGATTTGTAGCCATTACTTTTTAAATTAGTATTACCCCAAAAATAAATAGATGGAGGCATGGATCATGGGGCCGGAAACTTTAATACTGCTGAACCGAAGATTTCCCATAGCTCTCTGCCACTAGTGGCAGCAAAAAGATAACCTAAAGAGAATTTAAGGGAGCTAACGCTGCCATTAAACGGAATGGTGATTAACACAATTCATGCAGACCACTTTCTGCACGGATAGATCCAGCTTGCTCCAGCCATTGCCGCAATCAGAGAAAATCTGGATGGTTACCTCCCTGACGTGACCCCATAAAGAGGTCCAGAAGCTATGAGAGTTTTTGGTTAACAGCCCACTCCTGGGCGAAGTCGGTCGGTGTTTGACCACCCAGACTAGAGTGTGGCCTGTAATCGTTATACTCCCTTGTCGGCTGCGCCTGCCGGACACGCCAGGCTTCAGCCAGAACCTGAGCCTCCTTAAGACTGAAGAACAGCTCTGTGTTGAGAAACTCATCGCGAAAGCGTCCATTGAACGATTCCACGTGTCCGGCAGGCGCAGCCGAGAACTGAAAGTCCATGGCCCAGACGTGGCCCCGATACACTGCCCTTAGCCTTTTCACTTCATCTGGAGCGGTGCGAGCACACTTGCGCTTAGGGGGCTGTGGCCGCTGTAGTCCTTCCTCGCGCCAGAGGCGTTGAACCCGTTTGTGATTGACTCTAAAGCCCTCGCGACGCAGCAAGTCATAGGCTTTGCGGCGACCCCAGCGGATATGCACGTGAGCTTCGCTTACTGCCGCAATCTTGCGTAATCGTCGTCGCAACTTCTCTTCCTCGGGATTGACTGTCTGTCGAGGGCGCCGTTGCGTACTACGGGTTGCCCCACCAGACGACAGGCTCGACGTTGAGACACCCGGAACTGCTGCTGGAGTCGTTCTACCGCTCTACAGCGCCACGCCGGGCTTAGTAGTTTCCCGCCGCCAACTCCCGCAGCATGGCTTTATCCAACTCGGCTTCGGCTAAGAGGCGTTTGAGTCGCCCATTCTCCTGTTCCAGTTCCTTAAGCCGTTTGGCATCGGACGCTTTCATGCCTCCGTACTGGGCTCTCCAGCAGTGGTAGTCGCTGCGGCTATTTCCAAAACCCGGCAGGCTTCTTCGATGGATTTCCCCTCGTTGAGCAACTGTTCGGCCTGGCGTAGCTTGCGGATAATCTGCTCCGGTGTGTGACGGTTCCGTTTCATGAGTTTCCTCCTGGCCAATTCTGGCCTATTGTTCGCCCATTCACTCTGGACCTATTTATGGGGTCCACGTCACTTTTTGTATAACAGTAGCCACCTTGGTTAGGACGAGAACGTTTTGGCACTTTCAAAGCTTATAGGTGTTTGCTTCATTTGTCCTAAGGATCTAGGCCACGGCTATATCTGTGATAAATTCAAGCAAGAGTAGTAAGGATATAAAATATAAGCACCTTGATAGTTTGGTTGCCATACTATCTTAATTCAGAACTATATATTATTCTGCATAAAGTATTTATATATATATCTTATACAGAATAAAAAGTAGTTGCTATTATCTAACAGTATTATTTATATGCCAATAATATTTAGCCTAATAGTTTACAATTGTAGATCAATAGAAGAGACTTTATTCATATAAAATACTTCTTACATAATATAATATTATTTTAGTTTTATATGGCATAAAGCCTTTACATAGCTATATACAGCTTATAAATGAGTTTATTGATCCCCAGCTCTGAGAAGATTGCCAGATTGTTTTAGATGTCGTTTCTTTAATATTTCTCAACTTTGTTCATATTGATAGAAAAATATTTTATTTTATATTTTTGCATGAGCATACTCCTAATAGAGCTTTCTGTAATATGGCAAGTATACATAATATCTATTATAGTTTACTTTAATAAGTATACCAAATAAGCTCTTCTTGTCAAAGTATATAATTTTAAAAATATAGTATTATGATGCAAGATCTATAATTTTTAGAATAGATGTGGGTTTTCTATTCAAGGCACTTTTCTCTGGAACCGTTCAAATGGCGTCTCACTTCCGACCCCTTAGTGTCTAATCATTACTTTTTAAACAAAGCTATGCTGGGGAAGGAACTCAGAGACTAGAAACGCATAGTGCCCAAACAACCTCGACATCGCCCTTTCCGAGATTTTCCCAATGCAGAGC